>CAKURL010000032.1 GCA_934675685.1 uncultured Candidatus Melainabacteria bacterium
AACGCAAAAGCGATATTTTCTTCTTTTTGGTTCCTTTTTTCTTCTTTTGTATCGCTCAAAAGAAGAAAAATGAACAAATCAAGATTGTTGAATAAATGAATTAACTCTGCAAACCGTCACCCTGAACTTGTTTCAGGGTCTTTATTCAATGCTAAATTTCTGCATTCCTTGCTTTAGAGATTCTGAACAAATTGAAAAACTACGCTTCACTTGTTTTTCTAATTTTTCAGAATGACGTATTGTTTTATTTTGTTCATGCAAAATACAAATATCTTCCCTCTATACTAAACAAAATATATGAATTTTTGTGTCTATGGCACAAATTATCTCATATTATTGTATAATTTTTATATGCTATACTGTAGAAGTATAGTAACTGCACGTATTTAGACTAAAATGTGGAGAATAAATTGTTTGATTATAATTGCGATGTAGCTCAAAGCTACGGAATTTACCAGAATAAAGAAGAATTAGAAATAGCTCAATATGCGAGCTCTATCAATATTTCGGCAGGTTTTCATTCGGGAGACCCAGTTTCTATCAGAAGCGCAATGATTTTTGCAAAAGACCACAATATCGCGCTTGGGGCGCACATCGGCTACCCTGATATCCAAGGTTTCGGAAGAAGAGCGATGGATTTATCCGACGAAGAATTAGAAGCTGTTGTGGTTTATCAAATCGGGGCGGTTTTGGCCTATGCAAAAGCGCAAGGGCTTGAAATCGAACAAGTAAGAGCCCATGGTGCTTTGAAAGATAAAATCAACACAGACGAAAACACAGCAATTGTTGTGGCAAAAGCTTTGAAAAAAGTTAGCCCTTGGCTAAATTTGATTGTTCAAAATTATGAAACAAAAAAAATAGTTGAAAATGAAGGCGCAAAAGCTGCTTTGGAAGTGGATTATTTAGAAGAAGCTGATTTCTTTAAAAAATTAGAAGAAATTGAAACTGAAAAAAGGCCAGACACAATCCACTTTAGAAAATTGGAAGACATTAAAAAAGCTTATGAAGCTTTAAAACCAAGTCCAATCAATTATAACAGAGTTCAACACCAAATATAGGCAAGGATAATTCAAAATGAAAATGTTTAATAAAATAGTAAAAATGCCAAAAGACGCGATTTGGCTTGTTCCGGGGCTCAAAGTTAAACGTTGGTTTGCCCTTAGCATTATAGGCTCCGTCCTTGCTGCTATTGGCGTGACTTTCATGTTTAAATTAGAACCTTTAGTATACATCGTAAAAACTGCAAAAGAATTGTTCCATGTTGTTTCTCCCGAGCCTGTGGGCTTTTTGCTTATTGTGGTTGGCGCTATTTTGTTTGTTTTAGCTTGGAAAAAAACAAACCTTTCTATGATGGACACAAGTGACATCAATTCAAGAAGAATAAAAGATTCCATGGGCGAAGTTTTATATCGCAGAATGAAATTAAACCATGGGCCTAAAATCGTCGCAATCGGGGGCGGAACAGGGCTTTCTATCCTTCTTCGCGGCATTAAAAAAATAACAAATAACATAACAGCAATCGTAACTGTGGGAGATGACGGCGGCTCTTCGGGAAGATTAAGAGAACAAATGGGCGTTTTACCCCCAGGCGATATCAGAAATTGTATCGCAGCTTTAGCAGACGACGACAATATCGTGACAAAATTGTTCCAATATCGCTTTAAAACAGGTGAAGGCCTAGAAGGGCATAGCTTTGGAAATTTGTTTATTACGGCAATGACTGCGATTTGCGGAGACATGGTTTCTGCAATTAGAGAATCTTCCAAAGTTCTTTTGATTAGAGGAAGAGTTTTGCCTGCAACGTGCGACGATATGAAGCTTTATGCCAAGATGGAAGATGACTCAATTGTTAGAGGAGAAAGCAACATTCCGGAAGCCGGTAAAAAAATCATGCAACTATGTTGCGAGCCTGAAAATTGTAAGCCTACTCCAGACGTTGTTGAAGCAATTAAAGATGCCGATATCATCATCATGGGCCCTGGAAGCTTATATACGTCAATTATTTCAAATTTCTTAGTAAAAGACATTACTCGTGCAGTTTGGAATTCAAAAGCTAAGAAGATATATGTTTGTAACGCAATGACTCAAGTGGGCGAAACAGACAACTACTCTGTTTCAGACCACATTAAAACAATTTTTGACCACGCAAGATTGGAAGATATTGATGATTCAAATAAAAATTTCTTCGACGCAGTTTTAGTAAACAACTACACTCCAAGAAACCTAGCGGAAAAATACGAACAAGCTGGCTCTTTCCCTGTTGAAATCGATTCTGGTGAATTGAAAAAATTGGGAATTGAAGTGGTTGAAAGAAATCTTTTAGAAGATAATAAAGATGGTTTTGTGCGCCATAGCTGCACAAAAATCGCGAAATCAATTTATTATTGGTATAAAAAATCGCAAAAAAACAAATAAATTAATAGAGATAGATTCAATTAAAATTAGTATTACAGATGAGAAAGAGTATTCAAAAAATTCAAAGCTACAAAAAAGACGGTAAAAAGATTACCGTCTTGACTGCTTATGATTACTCTACGGCAAAATACTTAGACAAAGCAGGGGTCGATATGATTTTAGTTGGAGATTCTTTGGCTCAAGTTGCCTTAGGCTACGACAATACGACAGACATCGGCATGGACGAAATGCTGGTCTTTGTAAGAGCTGTTTCAAGAGCTGTTGAAAATGCCCTTGTTGTGGCAGACATGCCTTTTATGAGCTTTCAATTAGACAAAGTTCAAACTATGAAAAATGCTTGTGAATTCATCAAAGCAGGCGCGAACGCAGTCAAAATCGAAGGAAATTCGGAATTTGTGATAGAGAGCATAAAGCATCTTGTCCAAAATGGAATTCCTGTCGTGGGGCATTTGGGCTTCACGCCTTTGAGCATAAATACAATTGGCGGACATAAAATCCAAGGAAAAGACGCAGATAGAACAATCTCAATTCTAAAAGACGCTCTAAGGCTCCAAAGCGCAGGGTGCTTTGCGCTTGTTTTAGAGCTTTTGCCTTTGCAATCGAGTCAATTTATTTCTCAAAGATTAAGAATTCCAACAATAGGAATAGGGGGCGGAAAGTTTTGTGACGGACAAGTCCTTGTCTCAGACGACATGCTTGGAAAATATGACCGCTTCAAGCCAAAATTTGCTCGCCAATATTCGAGCTTGAAAGATATTATTTTTAATGTTGCAAAAGCATATTGCACAGATGTCGAATCGGGAAATTTTCCAAACATCAAAGAATCGTTTACACTAGACACAGCGGAGATAGAAAAACTTGAAAATTATAGATAATATTAAAGAATTAAAAGAAGAAATAAAAAAATTTAATGGCTCAATAGGCCTTGTGCCCACTATGGGAGCACTCCACAACGGGCATAAATCTCTTATAGAGCGCGCAACAAAAGAAAACGACAACGTTGTCGTTTCGGTCTTTGTGAACCCTATTCAATTTGGGGCAAATGAAGACTTAGACAAATATCCCCGTCAACTTCAAAAAGACGCAAAATTATGCGAAGAAGCAGGGGTCAAAATTGTTTTCGCCCCAAGCCCAGAAGAGATGTATAGCGGCCAAAAAGACTCTTTGACTTTGATTTGCCCTCCTTATGAAGTTGTGGACATGCTTTGTGGAAAATCTCGCCCAGGGCATTTTGATGGCGTTTGCAGCGTTGTTGCTAAATTGTTCAATCTGACAAAAGCAAATAAAGCGTATTTCGGGAAAAAAGATTATCAACAATTATTCATTATTCAAAAAATGGTTAAAGATTTGAATTTTGATATTGAAATTTGTCCTGTTGAAATCGTGAGAGAAGAAAGCAACTTGGCGCTTTCGAGCAGAAACAAATATTTAACTGAGGACGAAAAGAAAATTGCTTTGAACATTTCAAAATCTTTGTTTGAAGCAAAAAAACTATTTAAAGAAGGAACTGCCACAAAAAGAGCAATTGTGGATAATTCCTTAAAATTGATGGAAGAATTAGACGTGGAATATATTGAATTTGTCGACAAAACGACTTTTAAATTCCAAGATGAAATAAACGATAAGACCTTGGTTTTAATTGCCGCAAGGACACCTTCCACAAAAACGCGTTTGATAGACAATATGGAACTATGCGAATAATCAAAAAAACTATACAAAACATAATATGGGTTTTGTCGGGCTTGCAAATTATTTTTCCTTTGCTTGCCTTCTTGTATTTGTTTGCTTGGTGCTTTAGGTTCATGAACCCATCTTGGTTTGAAGCACTAAACAAGTGGCTTTGCTTTTTGCCAAATATAATTGACTTGTTGTTTTATCAAACTTCAGACATTTTAGGCGAAGAAGTCCCTATGGGCTATGTGTATTCTAGCGTTTTGTGTTTGCTTATGACATTTCTTTGTACTTTTTTGGTGAATAAAATAGACAAACTTTCAAGACAAGCTGATTTTTTGAGGAAGACAAAAGAAATCAGAAAAGATATTGAAGAAAAAAGCAAAATTGCACAAAATTTGGAAAAGAAAATTGCTTCAATAGATAGATTTTGTGGCTTAATCGAATTTCGCCTTTCAAAACAAGACGACTTTTTTAAAGACGCAAAAGAAATGACGGAATTGAAAAAAGAATTTTCTAAGCTCGCAGCCAAAAAGCTAAAAGAAAAATATCCAAGCTTGAAGATGTCTGTCGGGGATAGAATATTTTTCATTTGCAACAATTTTTCCCAGTTTAACGGGCTTGTAAATGATGTTGCAAAGATTTTTAAGCTTTTGTCTAAATTGACTTATGAAAAAGACATAACTTTAGAACTTATTTTTTCAAATTACGCAAATATTTACCACGAGGACAATTCAAAGGTCTTGGAGATTTTGTCTAATATCAATAAATTGAGCTTTTTCAACAAAATCGTCGTGACGGATATGGTGAAAAAAAGATACGAATATTCTAAAGAAATCCGTTTTTCTTTTGTGCCCTTGGGCGATTCGATGTTGTGTTTGAATAATGTTGAAGACCTAGGAGTTGAGTTGTATTATTTGAAAAATACTTAGTTTTGTAAAAAAGAAAAAATTTTACAATATGTCATTCTGAAACATGGAATTCTTTCATTCAACAACCTCGACTTGTTCATTTTTCTTCTGCTCCTGTGGTGCTCGGGCTTGCGCCCTGCGCTCCTACGTCGCCTATCAATCGCAAACGTCCTTGCTCCACGCAAGTCCGTTTTGCTCTGGCTTCGCATTTCTTTTGTGATGTTTATTTTTGAATTTTTACTTTTTCTTTGATTTTAGTTTTTACCCTATTTCAACCCTACAACTTAATTTTTCTCACATTTTCTTCTTTTTCTTCTTGAATTTTTTGCACTTCAATTCTCAAAACCCCATTTTCGAAGTCGCATTTTGCGCTTTCGATGTCGACACTTTTTTCAAAAGGGATTGTGCGCATAAATTTTCCGTAGCGAAATTCTGAAGTTCTTATGTTTTCGTCTTCTTTACATTCTTCCAGTTTGGATTGCGCTTTAATCGAGATTGAATTTTCGCTTAATTCGATATCAATATCTTCTTTTTTGATATTTGGAAGTTCGATTTTAAGGTCATATTCGTTTTTCTTTTCTTTTATTTCGACTGCTGGGCGAAAAGATTGATATAGTTGACTCTTTGAGCCATCATAATAGCTCAAATCCCCAAAAGTGTCTTTTAAAAAGCGGTTTAAGTCCTCGTGGATATTTTCAAAAAAATATGATGGTTCTCTTTTTATGATACTAAATTTCATTTTTTCCTCCTTTTTGTGGTTTAAATATTCTGAAATATTTTTAAAATTTTTTCATTGTCCGATGGAATAATTAATTTGGGGCATGCCAATTTTTCGAAAATTCGAAGAATGTTTACATTACTTTACACCTTAATGCTTTTTAACAATCCCTTGAACCATGCATTTGGCATGGGTTTATGGAAGCTAAAATCATGCAAACCATGTGATAGCATGGCATAGAGCCACAAGGACTTCCTCAAACACAAGCGCCACAAGCCTTATCATGATTGTAAATTGTCGTAATAAATGCCGAAAAATTGCTTGATAATTGGCTCTTAAAGAATATAATTATATTAATGGCAAGGGGTGCAAGGGTTTGCGCCACATGTATTATTGTTTAGATTTGGGAGAGTTTATAAAGTGCTAAAAAGTAGAGATTTCGGCAGAGCTACGGCGGTGAGAAGATGGACGCAAACTGCCATAGAGTGTTATAAAAGGGGTTGTAATTGCGAAGGCTGTTTTTATACAGATTTTTTCAATAATTCAAGTCAAAAATGCCAAATGAAAGCCTCTGTGCTTGAGTTGGTAAGGGTTTTAGGAAAGCCTGACATTGAATTAAAACAAATCCTTCAAGACGATTAAGAAAATAAAGATTTTTTAAAAAGAGATTGGTTTTTTGGCCAATCTCTTTTTGTTACGAATTGTAAACATTTCTTTTAAAAACCTAAAGAATTCTTAAATAATAACCGTAAATATCCATGTAAACAGGTTCAAGACTATCTTGAAACAATGGAGGCAATGACAGTTATGGGAATGGCAGCAAGTCAGGCTAGATTTCTAGGTTTAACAGCAAGAAAAAGTAACGTTGAATATCAAGGTCAACAAATCAACCAACAAAGAACAGCCTTGTCAAACGAAAGCGCTAATTTATATAACCAAATGATGGATTTGAGTGTTCCAACTCCTCCTTCGACATCAGATTATTACACAACAAAATATACTCTTGATGATTCGAATTTTGGCGGAAGCTCTTCTTATTCAATCCATAATATGACAAAGTTGCCTGGAGAAAATAGATACAGCGTTTCTTTGGAAGTTACTAATGTAAGCACTGTGGGCACATCTTCTGCTTTGCCTGTAACAAGTGTATATAGAGAAAAATTGGACGATTCAGAAGACTATAACCACTATAAAACATACATCAATGGTGCTTATGTAAATTACTACAAAGACGATTGTTCACCATATACAACAGATACAAATACAGGAAAAAATACATTATCTGTTTCAAAAAATAAAATTTATAAAATTGATGATGCTGCAAAAGGTCTTGATTTGTCTGGGTTTGATGAATCAGTTGCTGCCATGAAAAAAGAACGCAACAACGACGGCGATTCTACAAACGATATTGATGACAATACGCAATATTATTTCTATATGGATAATAGCGGAAAATATTGTTATATGACAGAATCTGACTTAGCTCATATTACATCTGAAGCTTTTGGCGATTCAACAGAAAATAATGCATATTTTGAAAATAACTATTATACTCAAATCACTTATGCAACAAGCAAAAACGAAACTACATATACAGACGTCAATGCAACTGTTGAAAAATCAAATTCAACAGGAAGATATTCTTCGATTATTATAGACGACAATGATACATATCCAACAACATTGAGCGGCAAAACATTTAGTATTTCAACAACAACTGCAACAGACGAAGATGCTTATAACGACGCATTTAACGATTACGAATATCAAAAATCAGTTTATGAACAAAGAGTTGCTGAATTGAACGCAAAAACCGAAGTAATTCAATCTCAAGACCAACAATTAGAATTGAGATTAGACCAATTAGACACAGAACAAAATGCAATCAAGACTGAAATGGAAGCAGTTCAAAAAGTAATCAGTGACAACGTAGAACAAACCTTCAAGATATTTGCATAACCCGAAACGAACAAACCGTAGTGCGATGCACTAGGTTTGTGAAGTTGAGGGCTTGCTGTGCGAAATATTTGACGCCTGCGTGGAGCGGGCGGCAAATATGGAGACCTTAGAACTCGAGCGCAGTTGATGGCAAATTTGTGCGAAGTGCGCTTTAGCGCGACTGCGCTTGGCGAACGAAGCCGAAGGCAAAGGTGTGCGAAACAAAAGACGAGTGATGAACTCGGCTTTTGTGTAGTCCGTACCAGAGTCGAACAAACCGTAGTGCGATGCACTAGGTTTGTGAAGTTGAGGGCTTGCTGCGCGAAACAGAGCCTAAATGCCCACAGGAGCCAAATAAACATGCGAAAACCGTACCATGGTGGCGCAGAAATCTTCGCGAAGCAGGAGCGTTGAAATACGTGAATTTGATGTGCAGTGCGTCATTCTGAACTTGTTTCAGAATCTTAATTTAATGTTGAATTCTTGCATTCTATGTTTTAGAGATTCTGAACAAATTGAAAAATTTCACTATCGTTCATTTTTCTAATTTTTCAGAATGACGTGTTGCACAATTAATATTTTATTCAATGTTGCTTTATACCAAAGCTACTTTGGAATGAAACCTACTTATCCAACTTAAACCCATACGGGAATACATCTTTCAAAGAAAGCACCAAAACTCCGCCGTCTTTTCCTTCTAAAATAATTTTTGTTTCTTCTTCATTAATAGCAAATTCGCTAATCCATTGTCTGCAAGCGCCGCAAGGCATACACTCTTTTTGGTTTGGGGAATAAATCGCAACTGCTTTGATTTTACTTTTTTCTCCTTGGGCAATTGCGCTAGACATTGCGTTTCTTTCTGCGCACAAAGAAAGCCCGTAGCTTGCGTTTTCCACGTTGCAGCCTAGGTATTCTTTTCCATTTTCATATAAAATACAAGCCCCTACTGGAAATTTTGAATATTCGCAATATGCCATTTTGCTAATTTCTTTAGCTTTGTTAAGTAATTCTTGATATTTTTCCATTTATAAAATTCCTAAAAACCTATCAACTTTTCTTGCGTGTTTATAATTATACTCTTAACATTAAATTTTTAAAGCTTTATTTTTATTATATAATTTTTTATGAAAAAGATTAGGAGTATGAAATATGGAAAATACTAGAAAAATTTCAGACGACATAATATATTTAGGCGCAGCAGACAGGAAACTAGGCATTTTTGAAGCTGTGTATCCAATCGAAGGCGTGAACTACAATTCTTATTTGATTAATGACGACAAGACAATTTTAATCGACACAATAGATAAACATGTTCGCGAGCAATTCTTTGAAAACTTGGAATATGCGCTTTCGGGAAAAGATTTAGATTATTTAATAATCCAACACATGGAACCTGACCATTGCGCTATGATTCCAGATATCGTAGAAAAATATCAAAATGTCAAAATTGTAACAACTCAAAAAGCAAAAGATATGATTTCGCAATTTTTCTCTTTGGATATGACGGACAAAATCCAAATCGTGAAAGAAGGGGACACTTTAGAGACAAAAAACCATAAATTGACTTTTGTGATGGCTCCCATGGTGCATTGGCCTGAAGTCATGGTGACTTATGATTCTTCTTCTAAGATTTTATTTTCTGCGGACGCTTTTGGCTCTTTTGGAGCTTATAGCGGAAATATTTTTGACGACGAAATCGATTTTACAAATTATTTCGACGAAGCAAGAAGATATTATACAAATATTGTTGGAAAATATGGTATGCAAGTCCAAGCTTTGCTTAAAAAAGCTTCAAACCTTGAAATCAAGATGATTTGCCCTTTGCATGGCGTGATTTTGAAGAAAAATATTGCACCATTTGTCGAAAAATATTTGAAATGGTCAAGCTATGAACCGGAAGAAAAAGGGGTTATGATTGCTTATTCTTCTGTTTATGGAAACACTGAAAATGCTGCAAATATCTTAGCTAACAAGCTTGCTTTAAGAGGAATAAAAGATATTAAAATTTTCGACACTTCAATGACCCATTATTCTTACATTTTAGCTAATGCTTTTAAATATTCTCATATAGTCATTGCAACCACGACTTATAACATGGGCGTTTTTGTTACGATGGAACATTTTTTGCATAATATCGAAACTCATAACCTCCAAAACCGCACATTTGCGATTATTCAAAACGGTTCTTGGGCGATAAACTGCGAAAAAGGCATTAAAGAACACATTGCAAACTTAAAAGGCACAAAAATTTTGGAAAATCCGCTTAATATTAAGTCGAGCTTGAAAAATAGCCAAGTTGGAGAAATTGACAATTTGGCAGATGAAATTGTACAATCTATAAAAGAAAGTTAAGATAAGGAGAAAAGAATGGATAAATACATTTGCACAGTTTGCGGTTATGTTTATGACCCAGAAGAAAACGACAATGTGGCTTTTGAAGATCTTCCGGAAGATTATGCTTGCCCTCTTTGTGGGGTTGGAAAAGACCAGTTTGAAAAACAATAAATGATTGATTAATCGCCAGAGCTTTGCTGGCGATTTTTTGTGTTGAGCATATAATTTGTTACATTGAACTAATTTTCTGTACCTACTCGGTGTTTCAGGGTCTTTATTTAATATTAAATTCTCGCATTCTTTGTTTTGGAGATTCTGAACAGCTCAAAAAACTACACTTCGCTTGTTTTTTAGAGCTTTCAGAATGACGGACTGTTTTATTTAATGTAGGTCGGGTTTACTAACCCGACAGGCTCCTGTGGTGCTCGGCTTTGCCTGTGCTTCTACGTCGCCCATTAAAGGTCTGCGCTCTGTCTTGTCGGGGCTCATCGCCACCGACAATCACGAGCTTCGCACAAATTTGCCTTCAACTTCGCTCGGGTACGGTTTTCGTCCTGTCCGCCAATGCTCAACGCATTGCCGTCACGGACTTCACACACCAATGCCCTCATCTTGCTCAAGCTGGCAAGTCTGCCTAGCTTTCGCTTCGCTCTGGTTCTAAGGTCTACGTGCTTGCTGCCTGCTCTTCGCAGCCAGCAGCGCACTTCGCACAGCATGCCCTCGCTTGTTTCTGAGGACGCGTCGCGTCACACATCAACTGCGCTCGGGATCCATATTAAGAATGTATAAGGAAAAGGCGAAATCTGATTTTTCTTGTGTATAATGGTTTCATTAAGAACAGTAAGAATGTTAGAGGAAAAAATGCAAGCAGTAGTTAATTCAAATGTTTTAAAACAAGATAATGTACAAGAAAAATTAGACTTTTTACTTTCAGATGTTGATTCAACTACAAAAAATGATGTTGAAAATTCAATCGTAGCGATGGGCGCAAAAGTTGTAAACATTTTGGTTGATAAATTAAAAACATTAAAAGGCTTGCAAAGAGGGATTGTTGCTATGAGCTTGATTAGAATTGGCGAAAGCTCAATCGCTCCATTAAAAGAATTGGCTTTGGAATCTTCTGAATGTCAATGGATTGCAGACTATTTGTTGTCTGAAATTTAATTAAAAGATTTATAAATTAAAAAGAGCGCTTTTGGCGCTCTTTTTTGTGTGCCATTTGTTTTTTAATTTTTACCTTTGAAAAGTAACTAAAACCAAAGAAAAATTCAATGTTAAATTAAGACCCTGAAAATGAGTTCAGAATAATACATAATACAACAAATCATTTTACCTAATATTATATTTTCTAAACAATTTTGTACTTTTTCGTTTTTTTGCTAGAATTTAAAAAAGAACACTTGGGGAGGAAGTTAAGTTTTTTATGAAAGAAAGAGTTGTCCTTTTAATAATAATTACTTTCTTAATTTCTTTTCTTGTTGTTTTTCAAAACTATTTCAATACAATGTGGGCGATTATTTTCCTCATTGGTTTGATGTCTTTGTATTCTTTTTATATGTATTGCGCGATGAAATACAGAAAAAGAAAGCTAAAGAAAAATCCGCCTGTGATAAACCAAAATTATCACCCGTTTGTGAGTATTTTTATTCCTTGTCACAATGAAGCGGAAGTCATCAAAGACACGGCTTTAAACATCTTAAACCTTGATTATAACGACTTTGAAATAATTTTAATTGACGATAGAAGCACAGATAACACATCTGAAATCATTAAGGAACTTTCTTCAACCCACGAAAGAATAAAATATTTAATAAGAGAAAAAACCGCGACGAGCGGAAAATCTGCCGTTTTAAACGACGCATTTAAGATGGCAAAAGGGGAAGCAATTTTGGTCTTTGATGCAGACGCAAAAGTCAAAAGCGACTTTCTTTCAAAAATGATTGTGGAGCTTGAACCTGCGGACATTGGCGCAGTTCAAGCAAGGAAGGTCATAATAAATTCGAGCCAAAATTTCTTGACTAAATGTCAAAATAATGAATATATTTTAGACGCGCAGCTTCAAACAGGAAGAGACGCCGTGAGAGGCGCTGTTGAGCTTCGAGGAAATGGGGAATTAATCAAAAGACAAGCACTTTTGAGCATAAATGGTTGGAACGAAGAAACAATCGTGGACGACCTCGATATGTCCACTCGTCTTCACCTTAAAGGTTGGGATATTCGCTTTATGCCTGATGTCGAGGTATATGAAGAAGGGGTTGTAGATTTTTGCGCGCTCATTCGCCAAAGAAGAAGATGGGTGGAAGGCTCAATAAGGCGCTATTTAGAATATGCTCAAGATGTTTTCACATCAAAAGACATGTCTTTAAGAGTGGGCTTTGATTTAATCGCTTATATTTCTGAGTTTTTGCTTCCATTTTGGCTTATCGCTGAAATCTTTATCCAAGCTTTCCATTTCGTAAAAGGCGACGAAAATTGCATTTTGTCCTCCGTGATTTTGGTTTTGACTACTGGAATATTTTTCACTTGTTATTTTATCTATAGTTTGAAAAAATATCTTAATTTAAAATTTTTCGATGGCTTCAGGGAAGCTGTTTTGACTTCAATTTATTTCATCACAATTTGGTTTCCGATTGCGATGTTTATAATTTTTAAAATTGTTTTCACAAAAAAAACGATGGATTGGGGCAAAACTCAGCATGGAGTGAGCCAAATGAACAATGAAGGAATGTTAAATGGAAATAATTAATATCTCAAAAGAAAAGCCAGACTTTCATTTTATCGCGGTCGGGGGAGTTGGACAAAGCGCTTTGGCGAAAATCCTTCTTCAATTGGGCTATAGTGTTTCTGGCTCCGATATACAAGAGAGCAAATATGTGAAGCTTGTGCGTTCTTTGGGGGGCACTATTTATATTGGTCATAAAGAAGAAAATCTCGTGGGCTCTCCAAAAGTTGTTATTTCTTCTGCGATTAAAGAAGATAACCCAGAATTAATCAAAGCAAGAAAATTAGGGCTTGAAGTAATGCACCGCTCCGATTGTTTAAAACTTATTTCAGAAAAATTTGAAAAATTCATAGGTTGCGCAGGCACCCATGGAAAAACAACGACATCTGGGCTTTTGAGCTTTGTTTTAGAAAAAATGGAACAAAACCCAAGCTTCGCGATTGGGGGGATAATCCCTGAATATAACATCAACGCTAGCGCAAAAGTTTCTTCAAAATATTTTGTTGCAGAATTAGATGAATCTGATGGTACTATCCAAAAATATTTGCCTGATTATTTTTTAATCAATAACCTTGAAGCAGACCACCCAGATTTTTATAAAAACGGGCTTGAAGATATTATTCCTGTTTTTGAAAAAGTAGCGCAACACATGCTTTTTAAAGATAACGCTAAAATTTTCATAAATATCGACGATTTTGGCTGCCTTAAATTTTTAGAAAAGACAAAGTTCAAAGACATTGTTAGTTTTTCTGTTTCTGATGAAAACGCAGACTATTTCGCAAAAGAAATCAAATTTGAAGATTTAAATTCTTCTTTTGAAATCTACAAAAATGGCGAATTTTTGGGTAAAATGGAGCTTATCCTTCCCGGGCTTCATAATGTCTATAATGCGCTTGCTGTGGTTTCGATTTTAGATAACCTTGGCTTTGAATTTTCTTCTTATGCACCTTTTTTCAAAGAATTTTCCGGAATGGGAAGAAGATTTCAGCTCGTTTGCGAAACAAAAGGAATTAAAATCATAGATGACTACGCGCACCACCCTTCAGAAATCAAATCGACAATAAATTCAATCAAAGACGTGAAAAGAAGAAAAGTGGCGATTTTTCAACCGCATAGATACACTAGGCTCAAGGCGCTTTGGGACGAATTTTTAGAATGTTTTTATGATGTAGACGAGCTTTTTGTTGTGGATGTATTTTGCGCTGGCGACAAGCCTTCGAGCATTTATAATTCTCAAAATTTTGTTGAATTCATCAAAGAAAAAGGTGTCAAAGCAGAATATATTGAAGGAACAATGGAAGAAGCCGCAAAAAAAATCGCTCCAAAATTAAAAGAAAACGACTTAGTTTTGACCTTAGGTGCAGGCGACATCACGAAAATCGGAGGGCTAATCAATGATTTGCTCGCAGATTGATGTCAAATTTTATGATGATTTTGAGCTCACAAATTTCAACACTCTTAAAATAAAATCTGTCGCAAAAAAATTCTTTTTGCCGGACAACTATGGCGAGATGATTTCGATTTTGAAAAAATTTGAAAGCCAAAAGCCAATCGTAATCGGAAACGGCTCAAATATTCTTTTTTCTTCTAAAGGGGTCGAAAACCCTATAATCTACACAGGAAGAATAAAATCAGCGTTTTGCTTAGGAGACAAAATCGAAGTCGAAGCGGGCTATAAAACTCAAGCGCTTTCAAAGTTGGCTTTAGAAAAGAAGCTTTCCGGTTTTGAATTTTTAATAGGTATCCCAGCTTCTTTAGGTGGCGCCATCTATATGAACGCAGGAGCCCATGGGCAGACAATTTCAGACCATTTGGTAAGTGCAAAAGTCTATGATATTTCTGAACACAAGATAAAACATCTTGAAAAAGATGAGCTAAATTTTTCCTATAGGCACTCTATTTTTAAAGAAAAGCCTTATATTTTATTAAGCGCGAAGTTTGAGCTTGAAAAAAAACCAAAAGAAGAAATAAAAGCGAAAATGGACGAAAACTTGATTTTCAGGAAAAATCGTCAGCCAAATTTGGCCACTCCAAACGCAGGCTCTGTTTTCAAAAATCCTCCAAATTGCGAATTTTCAGCAGGCGCTTTGATAGATAAAGCTGGCTTAAGGGGTTTGAGCGTGGGCGATTGCGAAGTTTGGGAAAAACATTGCAATTTCATTTGGAACAAAGGCAACGCGACATCTTTAGATTATACAAAATTAATTTATAAGATATATCAAACAGTTAAAGAAAAGTTTGATGTTGAATTATCGCCAGAGATAATTTATATTGGAAAAATGACTAAGGAAGAAGAAGAAATATGGAAAATTCTAAGAAAATAAATAAAAATTCGAAAATTGCAGTCCTCTGTGGCGGGCTTTCAAACGAAAGAGAAGTCTCTTTGCGCTCAGGAAGAAATGTCCTAAAAGCCTTGTTAGACTTAGGATATAAAGACGTCACTTTGGTCGATGTTCAAAGAGACGTTGCTTCTGTTTTGACAGAATTAAAAATCGAATTTGCGATAAATGTGCTCCATGGGCGCTATGGCGAAGATGGCTGCGTACAAGGTGTTTTGGAATTTTTAAACATTCCATATTCAGGCTGCGGCGTGAAAGCAAGCGCTGTTTGCATGGATAAAATCATGACAAAAAAAGTTTTAAAAAGTGAAAATCTTCCTTTGATTAAATCCGTGAACGCAACAAAAGACGACTATAAGGAAAAAATCAAAGAATTGAATTTCCCTGTAATTATCAAACCTGCAAACGAAGGCTCTTCAATCGGCATGACAAAAGTAAATAAGCTAGAAGAGCTAGATAGCGCTATTTTAGAAGCCTTAAAATGCGACAAGGAAATCCTCATCGAAGAATATTTAGTGGGCGAATCTGCGACCGTAGGGGTCTTGGAAAGAGAAAATGAAAAAGGCGAAATCGAAACTTTCGCAACTCCAATCTTGGGCTTTAAAACAAAAACAGAATGGTACGATTACGAAGCAAAATATACAAAAGGCTTGACGGAGTTCATCTTGCCTGCGGATTTCGACGAAGAATTAACTAAAAAAATCCAAGATTACGCAATCAAAGCTCACAAAGCTTGTTCTTGTTTTGGAGTTTCAAGGGTAGATTTTTTGGTCCACAACAATATTCCATATATCCTTGAAATCAACACAAACCCAGGAATGACAGACACTTCGGACTTGCCTGCGCAAGCGAGCGCTATGGGAATAAGCTATAATGAATTAGTAGAATTAATTTTAAAAACTGCTCAAATCAGATAATAAGGAATAGGGGTCTTTCAAAGTGGGTTTGCTCTATCAAAAAAGAAGGTTAAAAGTCAACAAAATCAAAAGGCAAATTAACGCAAATCGCGTGAATTTGCAAAAAATTCGTATGCTTTTATCTTTCATTTTGATTTCGGGGATTTGCTATTTTTGCTATTGGTTTTTAAAGCTCCCTGCTTGGTATATCCCGACTTCGAAGCTTGAGTCTGCGGATAAATCCGTCTTTATTATCCAAGGCAACAATCTCACTCCGACTTATAAAATCTATGACGTCATTCGCCAAACGCAATTGCCTTATAAGCAGATTTTTCGCCTCAAAACAAACGAACTTGAGCAAAATCTTTCTCAATTGCAATCGGTGAAAAAAGCCTACATAAGGCGCTATTGGTTCCCAGCAAGGCTTATTATTTCTCTTGAAGAAAGAACTCCTGCTTTCGTTTTGGTTCCAAACCTAGAAGCTGAGCCCAATTCCGCCCTCACGACAGACGGCGTTTTAATCGACCATGATTATTTTCCCCTAAAATCTACAATAAAGACTAAAAAACTTCTCACCTATGGCGTGAGAGATGGCGTGGATGAAGTCTGGGATAAAGAAAAAGTGGATAGCCTTTTAAAGCTCGTGCGCGCGATTGAGACATATTCCGGTCAAGAAGTGCAATATATAGACATCAGAAACCAAAAAGATGTTTATATCATGATTAAAGAATATCTTATCCGCTTTGGCGAAATTAGCGATTCTTCCTTGAACCGCGCAAAGTGGATTGCTTCCATTCTGCCTGAAGCTCGAAAAATTAACCAAAAAATCAAATATATCGACCTAAGATGGGAAGATTCATATTATCTTCGCCTTGAAGGCGCAAAAGAAATAAATAAAGATTTAAGCGCAAATAAACCTAAAGCTCAAACCCAAACTCAAATTCAAACCCAAACTCAAAAGCCTAAGGAAGAACAAGCGCAAACAAAACAAACAAATCAAGAAGAACAAAATCCAGAAGAAGTCGATTAAAAGTTGAAGCGGATTGCTTTAAAAATTTTATACAAAACGTATAATAAGTGGTCGTCTTGCTCGAGCGCTTCAAAGAATTCTTGTTTCATTGCGAAAGGGTCGCATTTTTTCTCGAATTGATATAATTCAAAAGGCTCTATTCCGAGCGCTTGCGCGATTTTTATAAAAGTTTCAATTGAAGGAGCGAATTTTCCGTTTTCGATGTAGCTGATGTTTGGAGAGGCAATTCCTACCATTTCTGCTAATTGTTCTTGTGTCATTTTTCTCGCTTTTCTGAAGCGCCTGATGTTTTCTCCGAGTTGTTTTTTGAGGTCAGAAGTCTGTTCCTGTAAGGTTTTTAGGGTTTTCATGTTTTTTTGTGTTTTTCCTTCTTCTATAATTTCTGTTTGCATAATTCTTTCCTATCAATTTTTACTATTTTTATTTTCTTATGTTTTCAGAAAAAAAATAATAGTACAAAACATTAAAATTTTTCTTGAAATTTAATGTATGATATAATATTATTAATATTACACATTAAACAAACAAAATAATTATATAGTCTAATATTAAAAATGCCTTGTCTTGATGGGCATTTGGCTATGAAACATCTAAACACATTAAACACAAAGGAATAGATATGAGAAAGTTTTTTTGCGCAAAAATGCGCCTAAATTTGCAAAAATTTTTACATTTTTTCAAATTTTATCGAAACATTTTGAAATATCTTGAAATATTTTTTAATAAATCTTCAAGAAACTTAGCATTCTCCCTCGTGGAACTCATGATTTCGCTAATCGTAATCTCTCTAATCGCTGCGGCTTTTGTGCCGGTGATAACTAAAAAATTATCTTCAAGTTCGATTTTTGCTGGAAGCTCTGGTTCTGGTGGTGGCTTTAGCAAAACTTGCTCTGAAATTGATGAAGATTGTGATTTGTGCGCGGGAAGCATTTGTCTTTCTTGTAAAAAAACTTGCTCTGCAGGCGAAACTTTAAACACAACAAGCTGTTCTTGCGAAACCAAAGTTCCATATTCCATGGCAGTTGAAGGCTTA
>CAKURL010000033.1 GCA_934675685.1 uncultured Candidatus Melainabacteria bacterium
ATGTTAAAGTTATTGCTTGAAGCACTTTGGCTCGCCCAAAAGCTTTGAGGATAGCTTTTTGAAGAAGCGTAGATTTTTCTTTGCTGAAAATAACAAACACAAGAAGGATTTTCTTGCTCAAAAGGGTTTGTGGAAGCAGGAGCGCAACTCGTGAGATCTGGCTCAATATTATTATCTATAAAATTTAAATTTTTAGAAGTCCCAACATAGCCAAAAATCCCATTTGCAGATTTATAAATATTATATTCTAAAGCACCTTCCACCTTTTGCCAAGAAATTTGAACATATTCTGATGTTGTCCAATAAGCTTCCTTATGGGCAACTACCTCGACACTTTCGCTTTTTGAGCTTTCTTCATTTGTTTCTTTATCCACAGAACACACGACATAACTATATGTTTTAGTGTTTGAAGAAGTGGAGCCTGAATAACTTGCTTTTATGTCTTTTGGAGGTTCTATTTTTGGCTTAATTTCAATTTCTTTTAGTTCCCAAAGGTTGTGCTTTATTCTTGAGAGCTCTTGGATTTTATGATTTTTATGGACAAGAGTAATGGAATCAAGCTGTTGCACATAGTCGATTTGAAAAATTTCGTCTTCTAAATATGGAGATACTATTTCATAAATTTCTCCGTTATCATCTAAAATATAGCCACCATCTTTCACAAAGCGAAAATATTTTTCTCCCATCTCGATTATGTAATTTTGCTCAAGCCCAAACACAAAAGGAATAAGTCTCGATTTTTTAGAAGAATATTTCGTATTTGAAACGTATTCAAGCCCAGAGCGGTTCAAAACACAACCTTCTTGTAAAACTATCCCATTTTCAAGATTTTTAAGCCCATTTGAATATTGCTCCAAGTCTACTCTTCCTTGCAAAGATGGGGACAAAATTCCTTTTGAAAATGAATTTTGAGTAATTCTTGTCTCCATTTTTACCCCCTAGCTTCTAAATATGTCTCTTCTAAATCGCAAAAATCATTGCCTTCTGTGGCATTTAAGACTTTTGCCCTATTTAATAATTTTTTATATTTTTCCCCTGCAAGCTCTGCTTTTTGTTGGCTTCCCGTGATTGCGCAAGAAACCAAAGAAGCAAGATAATAAGCTAATGCCATCGCAAATTCGCTTGAAAAATACACTTCTTTTTCAACCCTTCTTGTATATCTCAACACCGGTTTTTCTAAGTCGCACAAAATAAGTCTTTCGCCATTTTCTAATGTCGTCACTTTAAATTCGCTTAAAACATAAGTATTTTTTTCAAAAATATCTCTTGCGCTAATACAATTATTTGGATAAGAAAAAGAATTTTTATATTTTGAATAATTTTCGCCATTTTCGACTTTTGAAAGCTCTCTAAATGTCGAAGCAAAATTCCAGTCGTAGTCTTTTAAAACACAATCTCTTGCAAGGTCATAATAATTATTTAACAAAATCGCACGGTTATCTTGAAGATTGCTATTTTCCAAAGGAGTCGTCACCCCAAGAATATTCAGGGCGATATTATAAATTTGAATTTTTGATATTGTCATATTTTGTCTTTCTTTAAAAATTACTTCTACTGTTGTCGGTGACTTGGCCCCAACTAGTCCAAATGTCGCTTATTTGAGAGCTTCGCCCTAAAGAAACTAAGGAGCCTAAAATGCTATTATTATAGCTATTTTGTTCGTTAGTTAAAGCATAAAAATTGTTTCTTGCACTTTTTAAGATATTGTTCGCTTTTAAATTGGAATTATCTTTTATTCTTTGCGCTTCAATATCTGCTAAGTCTAAAATATCTTTTGAATTATATTCATTTGTTAAAGAATTTAAATCAAAACCACCTGAAGCATTTTGAGCCTTCAAAGAACTTACGCTTTTTATCGCGTCAAGCTTCTTTTGCCTTGCTTCTTCTATTCCTGTTTGCCTTTCTTGTTTAGCTTCGTCTTTTTGCGCTTCGATGTTATTTAGGGCAATTTGGGTTTTATAGCTTTGAATTTTTTCATTTTGTTTTGCATTAATTGAAGAAACCCCGACATTCACCGCAGCTTTAGTCAAAGTCGAGACAAAAGTCGTCGCAGCGTCTGATAAATTACACATTTTCACCTCATAAATCTTTAAAACTATAAAAAGAGATATAGCGAGAAAATCTCTCGCTATATCCAATAATCACGCTATTTTTCAAATTCTATATCGTTTTGAACAACAATACCAGCCGTGATTTCACCTTCTTCTTCGGTGCCTGTCACTTCATATTTCAGCTTCACAAAGCCAAGATTTCCTTTTGGCATAAAAGATATCGGAAATTTCGCCCCTTCTTTTAAAGAAGCTAATTCCAAAGTCGAAGAAACGAGTTCTTTTTCTTCAGAAAAATCTTCGTCTTTTGAAGTCACAACGCTCGCTTTTAAACTGGTCAAGCCGGAAAAAGCCTTTGTCGCTTGAATAAGCAAAGGCAGATATGAAATATCTCCAAGCCCAAATTTTACGGTATTTGTAGAATAAATTGTGCCTGATGTAATTTTTTGATTATCTGAAAATAAATTTTGACTATCTAATAACATTTTAACCCACTTTCTTTTCAGTATTTTTAATTTGATCAACACATTTAATAGGAATTCCCAAGAAATTCACTACAGGGCGCCCCATGGCTTCATCTACTGACAGTTTCACATTCGCTTTATTCATAGCTTGGAAATGCAAATATGTTTCAATTGTTTCATTGCAATAGATTACAGTGTTGCCTGTTTTTGAAAATCTTTTTATCCTATGATATGCGCTTATCATAAGCTTTAATAAGTCCGGAGCTTCATCTGTATCGAGCTTTGTAACATCAATGTTTGCAATTCTCGCGCTCGACCTAAAGTCTCTTACTGTCATTCCTATATCCCATTTGAAGTGGTCACGATAAACTTCATACATGTTTCCAGCGGAATCAAGCGCCGTTTGAGCGCCTTTGTCCGTATGAACAAGCCCCATTTGAGAGCCTTTTGGATATAGAAGATGAGTGTGTAAATCTCCCCAAGTCACAAACCAAATTGAAGTGTTTGTGTTTGAAGTGCCACCTGCGTCAAGCACTCTATAGCCAAGAGATTTTGGATCAATTGAGATTTTATTATATCTAACGGATAAACCATCAAAGCCGGCAGGGTTAGTCGCTTTAGAGCCATAGAAAATGTTTTCTTGAACAGTATTATTCATAGATTCTAAAAAAGCTTGGGCTTCATTCATTCGAAATTGATTTGTGTCTCCTTCAAGGTCAGCTAATGCTTTATCTACTTGAGAATATACTTCTAACATTCCAGTTGAATCTGTGATTTGAGTATATTCTCCTTTTGAAGCATTTACCCCTTGGTAAAATTTTCTAAATTCGACCTCGGGAAGCCCGTTTCGAACTGTGGTTTTATGAGTCGAGCCTTCGTTACATTCTCGAACCACAGCATCTTCAATCAAGACATTTGACGTTGCCAATAAATCAATAATTGTATTTGCGATTTTTCCATTTTCCCTTTGGGCAAACTTGTCTTTTAAAGTTAAATAAGTGTTTCCAACTAGTGCCATTTTTTGTCCTTTCTATTAGTTATTAGCTCCATATAAAATCTCCGCAGGAGAAAGCTCATCTTTTCTTGGAGAACCGTCAAAATCAAAGGAATCTTCTCTCATCAATTCGCCGATTTTATAAAACATTTTGATTAATTCAGGGTTATAAATAAGCCCTAATTCCTTAAATGTTTCTTTCAATTTTTCAGACGCGAATTTTCGATAAGCGCTATCTGCGACCTGCATAAAGTCTTTTAACCTAGGAGAATTTTTTTGAGGCAATTCTTCGTCTTCATCAAACATTCTTGAATAATCGCTAAGTTGAGATTCATGCTTATTTTTTAAGTCATTTTTAAAGAAATCATCTTGTTTTTTTGACATTTGATAAGCTATATCCATCAACATCTCGATTGCCTCTTGGTTTAAGCCCAATTTCTTTGCGATTGGCTTAAATTTTTCCAATAATTCTTCGTCTAAGTTAAAATCTTCGAGATTTCTATATTTTGAAAAATCATATTCAAAAGAGTTTTCGCCGTTTAAGGCAATTTTTTCATTTTGATTATTTTCGTTTTGTAAATTTTGCATGGAATTTCCTTTCTATGTGTTAAAATGTTTTTAAAAGGGGAGTTATTATGAAAAAGATAATTTTTGGAATATTAGCATTATTTGTTTGCATTGGGTTTTTTGCCAAAAACACAATTGCCCAAAGCAATTTTCCAACTGCGATAAAGACTTGTGAGCCATTTTCTTTAGAAGGCGAAGCCACAAGCAATTCTGAAATTTTCGATTTATCAATCAGCCTCACAAAAGCAAAAGACAATGGCTGCATTTATAAAGAAAAAATTTCTCAAGGCAAGAACTACGAACTTTTGACTTGCAGGTTTGAAAAAGGTTATCTGCCATATATTTCTGAATCAATGGCAAAATATAACCAAACCTACGCAAAACAAATTGCAAAAAACAACATCTTTTCAGCCAAGCTCACAAGCAACGGCGAAATTTTAAACAAATATCTCGTAAATCCAAAAATTTGTAAAATTACATATTCAAAAAGCAAATAATTTTAGCTGCTAAGGGCTTTTTTGAAATATCTCAAGCCCTTAGCGCTTTTTTGAGATTTAAAATTTTTGTTTTCTTTTGAATCCTTAAAAATCTCAATTCTTCTTTTTGCAATTTCGATTTTTTCTTTTTCCTCTAAATTTTCGTTTTTCTTTTTCTGGTTTTGAAAATCAAACTTTATTTGAGACATAAGCTCATATTTTTCTTTGTCGTCCGTTAAATTTAAAATTTCAAAAGCGCTATAAAACAAGTCTATTTCGTCGTCAAAAAACATATTTTGAGATTGTCTTAAAAGAGAATTTTTTAATATTTTTAAATAATTATAGTCTTCAAGGCTCAAAAAAGAGATATCTTCTTCAAGATTTCGCTTTAAAAATTCTTCTTTTTTAGACCTGAAAAGATTTAAAAGAAAAAGAAATTTAGCAGGATCTGATTTTGAAGCATTTTGCTTTGGGATAAATTCTCTAAAATCGCTTTTTATAGCTAAAATATATTTTTTATTCAAAGCTTCGATTAGGCTTTTTTGCTCCGCACTACCTAAATTTAAAACATTCACAATCCAAGACACAACGCTAAGGGCTTTTGAATAAAGAGCTTGCCTTTTTTCTTTATTATTTTTATTTATCGAAACTTTAAATAAAATGTTTTCTATTGTTTTTTCAAAAATTTCTTGAGCCCAAACTTTCGCCTGTTTGATATAATGTTTTTCAAGTTCAGCCTCAAATTGGGACTTTTTTTCTTCTACAATTTCCTCAAAATTTTCGATTTTTATTTCGTCCACCAGTTTTTGGATTTCATAATCAAATTCATCTAAAAAAATTTGAATTTTTTCTATTGCTTCTTTGGATTTTAAATTCAAATAGCCTGAATTAGAATAAAGTTTTTCATTTATGATGTCATCAATTTTATTTTCAAATTCCAAATGAAGAATGTTTGAAATAATTTCTCTCATCTATATCACCCCCAAGCGAGAAAGCAAGTCGGAGCCATAAGAATCCACTCCTCCCATGTTTTGGATTATTTGGCTGCTTTGCTGCAAAATGTTCATTTGGTTTTGTTGAGTTTTCAAATTTTGCTCTTCTTTTCTTATTTTTTCAAGCTCATATTTTGACACAATCTGCTCTGGAGAAATATTTGCAAATTGCGCATAGTCTTCGATTATTTTTTCTGCGTTTAATTTTGCTTTTAAGGTTGGGTCGATTGAATTTGCGATATTTGAAACAAAAGTCGTAAACCTTTCCATGCTCGAAATATTTGCGACTTTTTGAGCTTGCGCCAAAGAAGAAACAAACTCCACTTCTATTTTAGAATTTTTTGTTTTTCCAATTGGTTCAATGAGCCCAAGCCTTAGCTCTTCTAAGTAAATCCAATTTAAGATTTCTCTTAAAGCTGTGTGGATTTGCTCTAGCAAAGGAGACAACAAAACAAGCTTTTCTTCTTTTAGTTCATTGACCTCAGTTGCGGTTCTTCCCCTATTTGCCGTGGATAAAATCATCGCAAACAAGTCATTATAAAAATGTTCTTTTATTGTATCTTTAAGCTCGTCTTTTTCTTCTTTTAATTCTAAAATCCTTGGGTTTACTTCGTAAATCGGGCTTATCCCTCTTCCGTTTTCGTCTTCTTCAATGTAGGCTCCTGGGATATCACTAAGCTTTTTATTTTTCAAGCTCGCAGGCCCCTTATAAGCAGGGCAAACTATCTTTTTCACCGCTTTTGCATATTCTTTTACCATCGTCATAAGTTGTTTAACATCAGGTAAAGCATTAATTGCAGGAGAATCTTGAGGATAATCAATGTCAGAAGAAATCCCTGTTTCAAAAACGACATAAGGAAATTTATCAAACCCTCTTAAAGACAAAAATTCTTTTTTACCATTTAAAATTACAGCGGAAATATATTTTGCAAATTTTGAAGAAAGTCTTTTTTCTCTATAAAATTTATTTTTTTCTACAAAATGGACTATTTCATAGAGCTTCTCTGGGTTATCAAGGGCGTCTTTTTTGATTTCATCACAGACGCTATCTTTGAATTTCTCATAAATGTTTTTTGCCGTTTCCATATAAATTCTACAAAAACAATCGACCTTGCCTTTAGAATTTTTTGAATAATAATAAGAGCCAATAGGGAGCACTTTAAAATTCACGACATTTTCCCAATCGGCCTCAAGGCAAAGCGCCCCAAAGCCAAAAATTCCAACTTGCCTATATATTTCAGGCAAAACTTGATAGAAATTTGAGCTATAGAGAATTTTTCTTGTTAATTCTTCTTGTTTATGGCACCATTTTTTAGAAAAATAATCGTCCTTTTTTATGCCATCAAGAGTAGTCTTAAACCACCTGTTTGCTGGGCTTGTTGCCCCCGACATCATACCTGATGAAAAATTTCTTAGGGCAATTAAGGGTGTTGAATCTATTATTTTTTTGTTTTTTACTATTGGTTTTCTTTGGTTTCTTGCAATAAATTGCACGCTTCTTGGAGAAAAATAATCCGCAAGCTCTTGCAAATCAGGCTTTATAATATTAAAAATTTCTTCAAGCTGGTGTTTTCTTTTTAAAAAATATTCTACAGTATAAAACAATTAAACCCCTCCTTTATTCGCCCAAAAGAGTGTTTTTCTTTACATAAGGGTCCTCTGAAAGCCCTATTGACGAGGTTTTAAAGTTTTTAGAATAGTTTGAAATGTTTTTTGTGTCGCTATTTTTAGTCAAGCTTGCGTTTGCTTGGTGTTGTTCCACTTTTTCTTCTTCAATTGCGCTTGTGTTTAATTTTTGAGATTTTAAAAAGCACATAATTTTTCCTTTCCTTTTCCTTTTTCAAATTTCTTAATCAAATAAATCAAACTCACTATTTAAATTTTGAGAATTTTCATTTGACATATTTTGAATAAATAAGTTTGAATGATAATTAATTGCATATAAAGCCATCATCGCGCAATCCGCGAAATCGGGGCTTTCGTTATACAATTTCCTTATTTCTTTTTTGTCTTGAATTGCAATTTTTCCGTTTGATTTATAGATTTTTTTAATATATTCAAGCTGCCTTATACAATTTTTGTCTTTAAGTTTCAAATGCCCTTTTTCGATGTAGTCTTTAATAGCCAAATAACCATCTGCTCTGGCGTTCAGGGCATATTTAGAAATTGGCTTATGATTTCCTCTAAAAGCGATTATTCCATTTATGACTTTTTGAATACTGACCCAAATAGGATATCCGAGCCCATCTGCATCTATAATTATTATGTTTGGAGCCCAAGATTCATATAAACCTATTATTTTTCCTTTTGTCGCGTCAGTATCTTTTTCAGACCAACTTAGAGTTTCTTTTTCAAGCCAAACATTTTGATTTTCTTGAGAAAAAAGCTTTGCGACACACAAATCCGCCCCGCTTGCAGAAAGGTCTACGCTCATCACAGAATTTTGAAATTCAAAAGATTTTTCGTATTCTAAATTTATGGAATTGTCCAAATATTTCGATTGTATTAAATATTCGTTATTGTTGCTCAAAGGATACCCCAGCCAAATATGATTGTAGTCGTTTAAATTAGTCTTTTTTGAAATTTGCGCTTCTTCTAAGATTTTTTTATCCACATAAGGGTTATCAAAATAGCAAATGTTAATATGGAGGCAATCTGCCCTTTTTGCGCAAAAGTTAAAAACCGCGTCAAATCTTGTGTAGCGGTTCATTGTGAAAATTATTACTGAATTTTTCTTTCTTATCGTCGGAACAATGACATCAAGCGTTGTTTTTGTGATTGCTTGAGCTTCATCAATCCAAAGAATATCCACCCCTTCAAGCCCCTTTATATTCACAGAGCCTTGTTGTCTAAAGCCTTTGAAAAATATCCTTGAATTTGTGTTATTGTGGACTAAATTGTCCCTTTTTATTTGATAGCTTAAATTATATTTTTCAATCAAATCAACAAAAACAGCCCTTGTGGAATCATTTATCGAGTTTTGAATTTCCCTTCCGCAACAAACTCTCACATGCCGCATTTCCATAATATAAAGCAAAAACCTTGCGACACTTTGTGTTTTGCCGGAAGCTCTTCCACCTTCTAACAAAAAATAGTTAAAATTATTAAAATTCAAAATAAAAGGAAAAAGCTTCGGAGGAATATTCAAAATTTCAGGCAAATTTAAATATTTCATTTTTCCATCTTAAAATCTTCTCCTATGTTCAATTTCAATTGTTCGCCATCTATCGTGATTTCAGACATTTTCACGATTGTTCCTATTTCTATGTTTCCTTCTGAATATAAATTTGCGATTTTTGCTTTGTTTTCCAAAGCCTTGATTGCAGCGGAGACATTAGGATTTCCATTTTTATCAAAACAATTTAGCGCAATTTGTTTTAATTCTTCAAATTCTTCTATAGCCTTTTCTTTTGTAAAATCAACCAGATTTTGAGCCCGATTTGAAACTTTTTTCTTTGCTTTATATGAAATTTCTTTTTTGATTTTATCCATTTTCGACTTTTATTTTTTTCACAAGAACATAATTTCCGGAAAAATCATAGCTATATTGACGAATTTCAGAAATTTTTCCGTGCTTTTTGATTTCTTTGTTTACGCCATATTTGAAGCCATAAGGCGCTTTATATTTTGTTTTAAAGCCCAGCTGGGTTGAAGTCACATCTTTTTTTAATCTTTCTTTGATTTTTCTTGCGCCATTTGAATAATAATATTTTTCAAAAAACGAATTATTTTCTTCGTCAAAATAAGAATACAAAACCATTTCTTTGTTACATATTGGGCAATTTGCAAGATACAATTTTCTTTTTGTTTTGTTTTCAAAATCAAGCAAAAACCAAATATCTTGAGCTTGAAAAACGCTGTTACAATGGCGCATGCCACACACCCCCCCCCTTTTTTTTGTACTATTGATTTTTAAAATTGTCACACCTATCCTAAATTATCTTCGTCAGCCTCGTTTCTCTACCCGAGCGAAGTTGAAGCTTAGCGCTTTGCGCTTGCTGAAACAAGCGAGGGCATTACTGTGCGGAATATTTGGCGGCTGCGAAGAGCAGGCGGCAAATATGTGATCCTTAGATTTGTGACGTAAAAATTTGCGAAGCAAATTTCACAGGAGCCCCCGAGCGAAGTTGAAGCTTAGCGCTTTGCGCTTACTTTTCTCGAGTGATACTAATTTGAATTGTCCGAAAATTTATATATTCAATTTACCATATTTTTACAAATTTCGTATCTTTTTTGCTCATTTTTCAAAGATTTAATAAAAAATGTCGAATTTTCTTGCGTTTTTATTTTTTTTAAGTTATCATAGAGAAGCACTTGATATACGTGTAAAGGTTATAATTGAATAAGTAGTGATGGCGCCTGTCGTCAAGTGGTTAAGACCTCGGATTGTGGTTCCGATATGCGTGGGTTCGAGTCCCACCAGGCGCCCCATAAAAAGACTTCAAACATTTAAAAAGTTTTGAAGTCTTTTTTTATTTATTTTCAACTTCATCAACGCAATATAAGAAAAAACTAGCCCCATGCTCAAAGTTTGTGGTATATTAAATTAATAACTTAAAATGAGGAGGAATTTTTCTTGATAAAAGTAGCAGTTGCCGGAGCTTTAGGAAAAATGGGACAACAAGTTGTCTCCTTAGTGCAAAAAACGCCTGATTTTTCTTTGGCCGTTGGGATTGACAAAATGTATGACGGAAAAGAATTAGGATATAAAATAGAAAAAGACTTAGAAACAACCTTAAAAAACTACGAAATCGACATAGTTGTGGATTTCACTCAACCATCAACGGTTTTTGAAAACATTAATTTATATATGAAACATAGTGTTAAATCCGTGATAGGCACAACCGGCCTTTCTAAAGAAGAAATTGAAAAAATCGAAAAAATATCGAAAGAAAAAAACACAGGGATTATTATCGCCCCTAATTTTTCAATTGGCGCAATTTTGATGATGAAATTTTCTATGATGGCTTCTAAATATTTCTCAAACGCAGAAATAATCGAATTTCACCACAACCAAAAGAAAGACGCCCCATCTGGCACTTCTATAAAAACAGCTCAATTAATGATGAAAGAAAATTCTAACTTCAAGCTTGGAAATTGCGACGAAAAAGAAACGATAAAAGGCGCAAGAGGCGGAAATTATCAAGAAGAAGGAAAAGGAAATATCCAAATCCACGCTGTTCGTATGCCTGGGTTTGTAGCTTCTCAAGAAGTCATCTTTGGCTCTGACGGGCAAACTCTTAAAATCCACCACGACACAATAAATAGAGAATGTTATATGTCGGGGGTTGAAGTAGCTATCAGACATTTAAACCAAAACAACGAATTTATATATGGATTGGAGGCAATACTATGACATTACCAAATATAGCGGTTTTAGGCGCAACAGGCGTAGTTGGAAGAGAAATTTTAAATATTCTTGAAGAAAATAATGTCCAATATAAATCAATTAAATTTTTAGCCTCCAAAAGAAGCGCAGGCTCTACGCTTGAATTCAAAGGCGAAAAACACACAGTCATTGAAGCTACGGAAAACGTTTTTGATGATATTGATATCTGTCTTGCTTCAGCCGGTGGAGAAACAAGCAAAACTTTTGCTCCAATTGCTGCTAAAAAAGGCTGCGTTTTTATAGACAATTCCTCAGCTTTTAGAATGGAAAAAGACGTTCCATTGGTGATTGCAGGGGTTAACGACGAAGATTTGAAAAACCACAAAGGAATAATTGCAAACCCAAATTGTTCTACTTCTCAGCTTATGCTTCCTCTAAAAGCGCTCCACGACAAATTTGGCTTGAAAAGATTAATTGTTTCAACCTATCAAGCGGTGTCCGGCGCAGGGCTTAAAGCAATTACAGAGCTCACAGACAGCACAAAAACAAATCTTATCGGTATGCCATACACTCCAGAAGCTTTTAAATATGAAATTGCTTTTAATGTAATTCCTCAAATTGACCAATTTACGGAAAATGGCTATACAAAAGAAGAAATGAAAGTCACAAACGAGACAAGAAAAATCTTACATTTGTCTGATGATGTTAAAATTTCTTGCACAGCCGTGAGAGTTCCTGTGTATATCGGGCATTCTGAAGCAGTGAGCGCAGAATTTGAAAAACCAATTACGGAAGAATTGGCAAAAGAAGCCTTAAAAAGCGCTGTTGGAACAGAAATTAAAGATGACCCTAAAAACTTCATCTACCCAACCCCAAAAGACGCAGCAGGCAAAAACCCAGTGTATGTCGGAAGAATAAGAAAATCAATCGCTTTTGATAACGGGCTTGATTTCTTCTGTGTTGCAGACAATTTAAGAATAGGCGCTGCGCTAAACACAGTAAGAATTGCTCAAAAAGTGATTGAAATGGGCTTATTTGGCAAAAACTAAAAAAGAAATATGAGATTTAGGAGAAGATAATATGGCATTAAGATGTGATTTTGGCGAAGTTATAACCGCAATGGTGACCCCGTTTGACAAAGAAAGAAATGTGGATTATAGAGCGGTCGAAAAAATAGCAAAACATCTTGTAGAGCAAAAGACTGATTCAATAGTAGTCGCAGGGACAACAGGAGAATCTCCCACCTTAGAACACGACGAAGAATCTGAAATCTTGATGTGTGTGAAATCTGCTGTGGCAGGCGAAGCTAAAATCATCATGGGCGCAGGTTCAAATTCTACAAAAACCGCAGTTAAATCTTCAATAATGGCTCAAGAACTAGGAGCAGACGCGATTTTATCTGTTGTGCCATATTATAACAAACCTTCTCAAAAAAGTATGATTGAACACTTTGGCCAAATTGCAAAAAGCGTTGATATTCCAATAATTTTATATAACATTCCTTCTCGTACAGGGGTGAATATGGAGCCAGAAACAATTGCTTTTCTAGCAAAAGAATATTCAAACATAATCGCAGTTAAGCAATCTAACCCAAATCTTGATCTTATTTCAGAAATCAAGCTTTTAGCTCCTGAAGATTTTATTATCTATTGCGGAGACGATAGCTTGACCCTTCCAATGCTTTCTTTGGGCGCTCAAGGAGTGGTTTCTGTGGCGAGCCACGTTGTTGGAAACGAAATTAAATCAATGATTCATAACTATAAATCAGGCCAAGTTCTTGCTGCTCAAAATATGCACAAAAACTTATATCCATTGTTCAAAAAAATCTTTATGGCGCCTAATCCTACCCCTATTAAAGCGCTTTTATCTAAAATGGGCTTAATGGAAAATTTTGTTCGACGCCCATTAGTGGAATTAGGCGAAGTAGAGCGTTTAGAGCTTCAAGAATGTCTAAATAAAATTCAAAAAAACTTAGAAGAATAGAGATTTCAAATAGCCTTTTTAATAAAGTTTTTATTTGTATTTAAAGTATGTTTTTGATAATATCTTCATAACATTGTGTTATTAGATAAAAAAGGAGGCTTTAATGCAAAAACGAGTATGGCTTTTTAGAGAAGGCAATGCTGATATGAGAAACCTCCTTGGCGGCAAAGGGGCTAATTTGGCTGAAATGACAAATTTAGGTTTGCCTGTGCCTCCAGGGTTAACAATTACAACAGAAGTCTGCATGCAATATATCAACGAAGGCAACAAAATGCCAGAAGGCTTGATGGACGAAGTGAAAGCAGCTTTGGCAGACGTAGAAAACCAAACGGGTAAAAAATTCGGAGATGCCGAAAACCCTCTATTAGTTTCAGTTCGCTCTGGCGCTAGAGTATCTATGCCAGGTATGATGGAAACGATTTTAAACCTTGGTTTAAATGACAAAACAGTTGAAGCAATGGTTGCTTTGACCAACAACCCTCGTTTTTGCTATGACAGCTACAGAAGATTTTTGACAATGTTTGGCTCTGTTGCTTGGGATATGGACAGACAAAAATATTTTGAATCTGAAGTAGAAAAGCTAAAAGAAAAAGAAGGCGTTAAAGAAGACACTCAAATTTCAGCTGACGGCTGGAAATCTTTAATCCCTGTATATAAAGAAGTAATTAAAAAAGTAACAGGCAAAGAATTTCCTCAAGACCCATTTGTTCAATTACAAGAAGCAATTGAGGCAGTTTTCCGCTCTTGGAACATTCCTCGTGCCGTTACTTATAGAACAATGAACAAAATTGACCACAACTTTGGTACAGCGGTAAATGTTCAAACAATGGTATTTGGAAACATGGGTGACGACTGCGCTACAGGTGTTTCTTTCACAAGAAACCCAGCAACAGGCGAAAACAAATTCTATGGCGAATATCTAACAAATGCGCAAGGCGAAGACGTTGTAGCCGGCATCAGAACTCCAAAACCAATCGCAGAATTAGAACACGAAATGCCTGATTTATACCGCCAATATGTTGACATCGCAAAAAAACTTGAAAACGGTTACAAAGATGTTCAAGACATGGAATTCACAATTGAAAAAGGCAAATTATATATCCTTCAAACAAGAAGCGGCAAAAGAACTGCAAAAGCTGCGGTTAGAATTGCTGTTGAAATGCAAAAAGAAGGAATTATTGATAAATCAAGGGCAATCCAATTGGTTGACCCATATACAGTAAACCAAATCTTGTTGCCTTGCTTCGACGAAAAAGCTCTTAAAGCAGCAACTGTAGTAGCGCAAGGCGTGAATGCTTCCCCTGGGGCTGCTGTTGGTAAAATCGTGTTTGACACAGAAGAAGCTGCAAACAGAGGCGAAGCCGGAGAAAAAATCATCTTAGTTCGTGTAGAAACTTGCCCAGACGACATTCACGGTATGGCTGTTTCTCAAGGTGTTTTGACTTTAAGAGGTGGCGCTACATCTCACGCAGCAGTTGTTGCAAAAGGTATGGGTATTCCTTGTGTCGCTGGTTGCGAAGACCTTAAAATCGACATGGAAAAAGAACTTTTAATTACAAAAGACGGAAAAACATATAAAAAAGACGATATTATTTCCCTAGATGGCGGAAAAGGTGTCATCATGGACGGCTCTGTCCAATTAGCAGACGCGCAAATCGACGACAACTTCAAAACTTTCTTCTCTTGGGTTGATGAAATCAAAACAATGACAATCGAAGCTAACGCAGACACAGTAAAAGACGTTGAAAATGCTCTTAAATTCAATGCTCAAGGTGTTGGCTTATGCAGAACGGAACACATGTTCATGGACCCAGACAGACTTCCTTGGGTTCAAAAAATGATTATCGCAGGAACTCCTGAAGCAAGAAAAGAAGCGCTAGACAAACTTCTTCCTATGCAATATAGCGATTTTTATGGAATGTTTAAAGCGTTGGGTTCAGATAAACCTCTTACAATCCGCCTTTTAGACCCACCATTGCACGAATTCTTGCCTTCAAAAGAAGAATTAATTGCAACAGTAGCAACTAAAAAAGCATTGAACCAAAACAGCGAAGAAGACGAAAAAATGCTTCATATCGTAGAAGGATTATCAGAATCAAACCCAATGATGGGGCTTCGCGGCTGCCGTTTGGGCTTAACTTATCCTGAAATCAACGAAATGCAAGTGAGAGCAATCTTTGAAGCAGCATGTGATGTTAAAAAAGAAGGAATTAACGTAATGCCTTATGTTATGATTCCTTTGATTGGACACGTAAACGAATTGAAAACCGCAAAAGAAATTCTTGTAAAAGTAGCAAAAGAAGTTATGGAAGAAAAAGGCGTTGAAGTTGAATATAAATTCGGCACAATGATTGAAATTCCTCGCGCAGCCTTGACTGCAGACGAAATTGCTCCTTATGCGGAATTCTTCTCATTCGGAACAAATGACTTAACTCAAATGACATTTGGCTATTCAAGAGACGACGCAGAAGGAAAATTCTTAAAACGTTATGTTGAACAAAAAATCCTTCCATATAACCCATTTGCGACATTAGATTATGCTGGCGTTGGCCAATTAATCGATATGTCCATGAAAAAAGGTAAAGCGGTTAATCCAAAATTAATCGGCGGCGTTTGTGGCGAACATGGCGGAGACCCTGATAGTGTGAAGTTTGCTTATAAATTAGGCTTAAACTACACATCTTGCTCTCCATTCAGAATTCCACAAGCAGCATTAGCTGCAGCGCAAGCCGTTATTGAAAACAAATAATTTTTAATAACATAAATATTTTAAAAGAGCTTCTAATTTATTTTGGAAGCTCTTTTTTATTACCTTTTTTATTACTCTTTTATTAAGTTTAAATAAGCTTTTTTAAAGCTATTTCTTGTATTTTTCTATTTTTGTAATAAACTTTAAGAGTGCATACAATTTAATAGTGTTGAAAGGTAAAAAAATTATGTTGACTAGAATTCAAAATGTGAATTTTGGAGTTGGTCGCATGGGCAGCGCCAAAAAAGCGCAAACTCAAAACGCGACAACATCTTACGCTCAAAATTCAATTCCATCAAAAGCAGCCTCATTGGCAACAAAAGCAAATGCTCTAAATTTAGCTAAAACTCTTAGCTTCACCGCTTCTTTAGGCGATTCTATGAAATTCTACAGCCGCGATATGCAAACTTGCGGAAAAGAATACGTAGGAAGTGTTGTAGATGTCAGCAAATTGCTTTTTAACACACAAGACGACAGAACAGAATTTGACGACGCTCAAAAATCAACAACAAAAATTTCTCTAGGCTCAAGAGACAGATACATTCGTCACCAAACAAAAGCTCTTGGAAACAATACATATCCAGAAGTTCAAGACACTTTATATGAAATGTTTGTCAGAGGGGACGACGCAACATCTAGCAGATCAAGAAGCCAAGACTACATTGAAAAAATCAACGTAGAAATGACACCGGTGACAGTAAACGGGAACGGCACAAAAGAAAGAGTTTTTGTTGTGAACACAAAAGGCAACAAAGGCGACAATTATGTAGCGGTTATTGAAGACACAGACAAAAACCAAAAGCCAAACGACAACGTTATTATGACAAATGCCGGAAAAATCACCAAAAAAGATGGTTCAAAAGGGATTTTAATGGTTAGTGCAGACCAGCACAACAACTATCACCCATTTGTCGCTAAAATGGATAAAGTTAACCTTTACACTCCAACCGAATCTATAGGCGAAGGCACAGAAATCGTAATCGGCATGGAAGATGGAAGATTTGTAAACGAAATCGAAGATTCAATCAAGACTTTCGTTTCTAAAATCAATTCAGGCGAAATCGTCTTAAAGCCATTTGTCGCTGCGCCAAACGCAAAAGATACGCAGCTTATCATGCTTGCAGGCGGCTTTGGCTCTCGCGCTGAATACACAAACGCTTCTTCAAGTGGCATTTTGCACGGCAAAAAAGATGGCGCGATTTCGACAAAAGGTGCTTTTAGAACAGCAACAGGCTTAACTCCAATGGAAACAACG
>CAKURL010000034.1 GCA_934675685.1 uncultured Candidatus Melainabacteria bacterium
GGGTTACAGCTATGCCTATGAGTTATATATATAAATATTTTGATTATTATAAATATGTGGAAAATCCTTACATCGCCCTTAAATTCTGCGCAGTCTTCAATGACTCAGGTTCATCGACTTCCGCTTCAACAAACGCAACTGCAGCTGTGAATTACATAATTAAAGCGAAATAATCTTATTATTTATAAATTTTTTGTGTTTTGATGTGTGGAGGGCTGATTTTAAAAAGCTCTCCTTTTTTTAGCTTTTTTCTTTAAAAACGTGCGTTATTGCGATTTACATAGTATTATAGACTATAGAAGCGGAGAAAAGCAATGCCTTTTGAATTTGAAAAACAAAAAATTGAAGATGTAATTTTGATAAAGCCAAAAGTTTTTTCGGATAATCGAGGGTTTTTTATGGAAAGCTATAAAAAATCTGACTTTTTCAAAAACGGGATTGAGGCTGAATTTGACCAAGACAACTATTCAAAATCAAAAGCGAAAGTTTTAAGAGGGCTCCATTTTCAAAAAAAACCTTATGAACAAAAAAAGCTCGTAAGGTGCCTGAAAGGGAGGATTTATGACGTCGCAGTGGACATTAGGCCAAAGTCTAAGACGTTTTTAAAATATGTCAAAGTGGGATTGTCTGAAGAAAATAAAAATATGCTCTATATCCCAGAGGGCTTTGCGCACGGGTTTGTTGTTTTGTCTTGTGAGGCAGAGCTTTTATACAAGACAGCTGGAGAATACAACAAAGAAGCGGATTGCGGGATATTTTGGGCGGACGAGGATATAAATGTCGACTGGGGAGTTGACTTTGAGCCAATTTTATCTGAAAAAGACAAAGCCCAGCCGAGGTTTAGGCAAATAGATATAAAGGAGCTTGAATAATGAAAACGCTATTGGTCGCAGGGGGCGCAGGCTTCATCGGAAGCGCTTTTATAAAACATGAGCTCAAAAAGCGCCCTGATTATAAAATCCTCAACCTCGACAATTTGACTTATTGTGGAAACATTGAAAATTTAAAAGATGTCCAAGATAATCCAAATTATGAATTTATAAAAGGTAACATTTTAGATAAAAAGCTCGTCTCAAAGCTCATCAAAAAAGCAGATTTTGTCATCAACTTTGCTGCAGAGACCCATGTGGATAATTCCATAAAAAACCCTGAAATATTCATCGAAACAAATGTCCAAGGGACTTTGAACCTTCTTCAATGTTGCAAGGAAATTGGGATAGAAAAATATATACAAATTTCAACAGACGAAGTCTATGGCTCTTTGGGGAGCGTCGGTTCTTTTTCTGAAAGTTCTCCACTTGCCCCAAATAGCCCCTATGCCGCTTCTAAAGCGAGCGGCGATATGCTCACAAGAGCATATTATAAGACATTTTCTCTGCCCATTATAATCACAAGGTGCTCAAATAATTTTGGCCCAAACCAATACCCAGAAAAGCTCATTCCTTTTTTTATTTCAAAGCTTTTAAAAGGCGAAAAAGTGCCATTATATGGCGACGGGCAAAACGTCCGAGATTGGCTTTATGTTTATGACCATTGTGAAGCAATCGACCTTGTGCTTCAAAAGGGCAAAATTGGGGAAACCTATAACATCGGAGGGCAAAACGAAAAAACAAATCTTGAAATCACGAAGCTTATTTTAAATGCCTTAGGAAAAGATGAAAATTCTATTGAATATGTCAAAGATAGGTTAGGACACGACAAAAGATATGCTATCTCGAGCGAAAAAATCAAAAAAGAGCTCGGCTGGAAGCCTTTGTACACCTTTGAAGAAGGGATAAAGCAAACAATCGATTGGTATTTAAAAAATCAAGATTGGATTAAAAACATTGAAAAAAAGAGGGGCTTTTAAGATGAAAGCTCTTATCACAGGCGCAAATGGAATGCTTGGGCGAGATTTGTGCCCGATTTTAAAAAAAGAAGGTTTCGAAGTTATAAAAACGGATATCGAAGGCTGTGAGCTGGATTTTGTTTTAGATATTTTAGATAAAAAAACTGTGGAAGAAATTTTTTTAAAAGAAAAGCCTGATGTCATAATCCAAAGTGCTGCCTATACAAATGTGGATAAAGCACAAGAAGAATTTGAAAAAGCAAAAAAAATAAACGCGGAAGGCACAAAAAATATCGCTTTAGCTTCAAAAAAGATAGGCGCAATTATGGTCTATATTTCAACAGATTATGTCTTTGATGGGGAAAAAGGTTCTTCATATTTGCCTTATGACTTGCCAAACCCAATTAATAACTATGGTTTGACGAAATTTTTGGGCGAAGAAATTGTTCAAAGAAATTTAGAAAAATATTATATTTTAAGGACGAGCTGGCTTTATGGGACTTATGGAAGGAATTTTGTTGAAACGATGATTTCTCTTTCAAAAAAGAAAGAAGAAATTAAAGTCGTAGATGACCAAATAGGTTCTCCCACTTGGACTTTGGACTTATCCAATGGGATTATAAAAATTTTAAAAGAGAAAGAATTTAAAGGGAAATATGGGATTTACCACTTGTCTGGGGGCGGAAAGACGAGCTGGCATGGGTTTGCGAAAAAAATATTTGAAAAAATGAATTTAAAAGTGGATTTAAAGCCATGTGCCACAAAAGACTTCCCTCGCCTCGCAAAGCGCCCAAAATATTCTGTTTTAGAAAATAATGGGCTTTTGAGAGATTGGGAATCAGCGCTTGAAGATTATATCAAGGCAAGGAAAAATTAAATTTTAAAGATTTTTTGAAATCTCTTTTAATTCTTTTGAAAATTCTTCAATATTATTTAATTTAGATACAATGTCGTTATGGGAGCACATCTCGGCATCTTTAAAATCGGGCAAAGACAGATAATCTTTAATATGCCCTAAAATTAGTAATCACACGGATTTGAAACGTATTGCCCGAAATAATCACACAATCTATAATAATCAAACCACTCAATAAATTACAATTGATATAAAGAATCTTTGAGCTCAGGGGCTTTGAGCCTAGTTCCCCTTTTCTGTATTGTCCTGTTTCTTTACAAGAATAATAATATAGGCGCAAATAAAAAACGCTTTTCTTGAATTAAGAAAAGCGTTTATAAAATTCAGAGATGAAGGGATTCGAACCCTTGGCGGAGTTTGACCCCCGCACAGACGTTCCAGGTCTGCACCTTAAACCACTCGGACACATCTCTAAAAAAGTTGTATAAACATAATATCAAATAAAATTTAATATTCAAGTTTTTTGGTTAAGCTTTTTGGTTTTCTAATTTTCTTGAATTTTCTTTTTTGCTTCTTGCCAAAGCTCGTCATATTCTTTTAAAGAAAGTTCTTCTAAAGGCTTTTTAGCTAGACTTTCTAGCGTATTAAATCTTTTTATGAATTTTTTGTTTGCTAAAGATAAAGCCTTCTCTGGGTCGATTTCTTCAAAGCGCGCAACATTCACCAAAGAAAACAAAATATCTCCAAATTCGTCCTCTTTTTCTTCTTTTGTTTTTGCGTTTTTAAATTCTTCGATTTCAGACAAAAAGCAATCCCAAACGTCCTTTTTGTTTTCCCATTCGAAGCCTGCTCTTGCTGCTTTTTTGGAAATTTTCATCGCTTTTAATAAAGAAGGCAAAGCTGGAATTCCATCTAAAACTCTTTTTCTTTCCTTTTTTTCTTCAGCTTTTAATTTTTCCCAAGTCGCTAAAATTTCTTTCGTGTCTGTCGTTTTTTGGGATTTGCCAAAGACATGGGGGTGCCTGTGGATAAGTTTTTCGTTGAGCATTTTTGAAACATCTTGAATGTCGAATTCTCCTTGGTCTTTTGCGATTTGAGAATGCAAAAGAACTTGAAGCAAGACGTCTCCTAATTCTTCTTTTAAGTGTTCAATGTTGTTTTCGTCTATTGCTTCTGCTGCTTCATAAGCTTCTTCTAGCATATTTTGCCTTATTGTCTGGTGGGTTTGTTTTCTGTCCCATTCGCAGCCTTCTGGCGAGCGCAAAATTCTTATTGTTTCGATTAATTCTTCAAGATAGTTTTTCATAGCTTCCTTTTTATTTTGAAATTAAATTCAAAAATATTTTAACACATCAAACAAATAACAAAACTTAACTTTACTATCTTTTGCTTTGATACTAAAATCAAATGGTATGTAAAATTTTTTATGGAGGTTATAATGGAACAATTACATAATATTGTTCAAAACAATGCGATTATGGCTTCTGCAATTATCTTAATAATTGCATATATCTTCATCGCATGGGAAAAAATTCCTAAAGTTGTAATCGCCCTTTTAGGTGGTTGCGCAACTTTGTTTTTAGGCTTATTAGCCACAGACAAGACCCCAGATAACTTGGGCTCTTATTTCGCAAGCTTCATTGATTTCAACGTAATTTTCTTACTTGTTTCAATGATGATTATTGTGCACATCGCGTCTAAGACCGGCATGTTCACTTGGCTTGCAAATGAAATTTTGAAAAAAACAAAAGGCAGACCTGTGACCGTTTTGGTTGCTCTTGCGATTTTCACTGCAGTTGCCTCTGCTTTTTTAGATAACGTAACAACTGTAATTTTGATTCTTCCAATCACTTTTGCAGCTTGCAAAATGTTGGATTTAAACCCTGTGCCATTTTTAATCACAGAAGTATTTTGCTCTAACATTGGTGGTACTGCGACTTTAATCGGTGACCCACCAAACATCATCATAGGCTCTGCTGCAGGGTTCAGCTTTATGGACTTTGTTCGCGAATTGACTGGAATTGTCCTTGTGATTATGGTTGTCGTAATTGCTTTATTGGGCTTCATTTTCAGAAAAGATTTAAAATCTTCTCCTGAAAAAATGGAACTTGTTTCAAAATTAGATAACTCAAAATCTATTACAGATAAAGCCGGCGCAATCAGAGCGGGAATTGTTCTTTTGCTTGTTGTTTTGGGCTTTGTGTCTCATGACTTCACTCACATTCCAACATTCTTGTCTGCAATGATAGGCGCATCTTTCTTGTTGATTTTTGAAAAACCAACAGAAGTTTTGGTTGAAGTTGAATGGAACACAATCTTCTTCTTTGTAGGTTTGTTCATCATTATTGGTGGCCTAGAACACTCTGGCGGTATTGCTTTAATGGCAAAATGGCTAATTGACGTTACTCAAGGCTCTCAAGCTTTAGCTTCAATGATTATCCTTTGGGCTTCTGGGATTTTATCTGGTATTATCGATAACATTCCATACACAGCTACAATGGCTCCTATGATTGCTGCTATGGGTGACACCATGACTCAAACTATAGGCGCCGAAGCGGCTCACGCTTATGTTCACCCTCTTTGGTGGTCTTTGGCGCTTGGCGCATGCTTGGGCGGCAACATGACAATCATTGGCGCTGCAGCAAACGTTATTGTTTCTGAAAACGCACACAAAGCAGGATACCCAATTTCATTTATGAGATTTTTGAAATATGGTGTTGCTGTGACATTCATTTCACTTGCGCTTTCAGCTATTTATATCTACTTTAGATTTTTAGCAAACTAGTTTTGTTTTAATAAAGTTAGAAATAAAAAAGGGGCTAGATTATCTGGTCCCTTTTTTGAAATTTTATAGTAACATGTTCTTATGATAATTTCTGATGACAACGAAAAAAAGTTTAAAAAACTAAAAAACAAAGAAAATGAAAATTTAAGTGCTGAGGTGAAGCCTTTAGAAGATGGCTACGAAAAAAATATCCGCCCTTTGACTTTTGAAGACTACGTTGGCCAAGAAGCCATTAAAAGTACTCTTAAAATTTCAATTGAAGCTTCTAAAAAAAGAAACACAAGCCTCGACCATCTTTTGTTTTATGGGCCCCCGGGGCTCGGCAAGACTACTCTTGCAATGATTATAGCGTCAGAGCTTAAAGCAAACATTAAAATCACCTCCGCGCCTTCCATAGAACGTCCTCGTGACATAATCGGGATTTTAATGCAACTAAAAGATGGAGATGTGCTTTTTATCGATGAAATCCATAGGTTGAATAAAATAACGGAAGAAATTTTATATCCTGCCATGGAAGATTTTGCAATTGACTTGACGACAGGGAAATCTCAAAGCGTGAAAGCCATGAGAATTCCTATTGCAAAGTTTTCTCTAATAGGAGCAACCACAAAAGCAGGCGCTCTTTCTGGCCCTTTAAGAGATAGATTTGGAATAATCCATAGATTAGAATTTTACACAAAAGAAGAGCTTGCAAAAATCGTTACAAGAACAGCTAAAATCTTGAATTTCGAAATAGATAATGACGCAGCTTTAGAAATTGCAAAAAGGTCTCGCTTTACTCCAAGAATTGCAAATAGATTAGTCAAAAGAAGTGCAGATTGGGCTATTGTAAAAGGTGACGGAAAAATCACAAAAGAAATGGTGAATTCTGCCTTAGAAGCCCTAGATATAGATGAAATAGGCCTTGATATCACAGATAGAAATATGCTTAATTTGATGATTAAGTCTTTTGATGGCGGCCCTGTGGGGATTGAGACTTTAGCAGTGGCTTTAGGAGAAGACATTAGAACAATCGAAGACGTTTATGAGCCATATTTAATCCAACAAGGGTTTATAAATAGAACCCCTAGAGGAAGAAAAGTCACAAGGCTTGCTTATGAACATCTTGGAATAAAAATGAATTCAAGCCAGATGTCTTTAGAGTTTTAAGTTTTTTAAATAAAAAGCAGCATATAAACTTTATGCTAAAAATTCTATATAAATTAAAAAGACCAACTTTCGTCGGTCCTTTTAATGGAGCGGAAGACGAGGCTCGAACTCGCGACATCTACCTTGGCAAGGTAGCATTCTACCACTGAATTACTTCCGCAAAACTTGTCTTTTGCTGTTTGCTTTTTAATAATACTATATCAAAAAAAATAATCAAGCACTTTTTTTAAAAAAAATGTAAAATTTGTAAACTTTATTTGTTAAAAATGAACAATTTTATTTTGCTTTCGTTTTAATTTATGTACGAAATGTGTGCTATTTAAATAAGGAAAAAAGTATGAAGGGATTCTATCTAGTTGCTTTAATGGGCTTAATTTTAAATCTATTTAACGTTACTTTTGCGTCGACAAGAAATTATGACTATGTCTACGAAGCTCCAAAAAAACCATCTTTGTGGACAAATGGGCTTTATGTCGGGATTTCAGGAGGCTGCATTTATGCTCCTTCTCCTTCAAAATTAAAAAACAAAAGCCATAGGGCAAGAACCGCCGCAAACAATAGACAATATAGCAATTATCAATAAATTTTGGAATTAAAAAGCATTAAAAAAGGGGGCAAAAATGAAGAGTAAAAAATTATTATGCTTTGCTTTGTTGGGTTGCATAGTTTTTTCAATAAACATCGCAAGCGCAAAATCCCATGACAATTTTAAAAAAAATAGAAGCCGTGTAACTGTAAGCTATAACAATTTCTATCAAACTCCGCCAAGAAGGGGGCCCATGATGGCGCCACCTCCACCTCCTTCTATGCGCCATTTTGACAGAGGTTTTGGCTACCCTTGCCAAAGAAGGTGCTATATGGGCTCTCCTTGCTCCGGCTTTTTTGGCTCTGGCTTGAATTTTGGCTTTAATATTTCGATTTAATTCTTTCCATCAATATAATTTCTATATGCACTTTGTATCCAAAAGCGAGATTGAAAAAATCTCGCTTCTTTATTTCATTTTATTTTTGTGATAATCTAAAAACATTATGATGAAAACAGTTGATGAAATAAGAGAAGGTTTTTTAAAGTTTTTTGAAGAAAAACATAATTCTACACGTGTTGAAAGCTCGAGCTTGGTTCCAGACAACCCGACTTTGCTTTTGACTAGTGCTGGCATGGTGCAATTTGTGCCATATTATCTTGGCCTCGAAGAGCCACCTTTTAAACCAGCAAGAGCATGTTCATGCCAAAAATGTGCTCGCGCAGGCGGAAAAGATTCTGATATCGAAAACGTGGGCAGAACCCCTCGCCACCATACATTCTTTGAAATGTTGGGGAATTTTGCTTGGGGCGATTATTATAAAAAAGAAGTTATTCCTTGGGCATGGGAATTTGTGACAAGCAAAGAATACTTAGGGCTGGATAAAGACAGGCTTTGGGTCACAATTTTTGAAACAGATGACGAAGCCTATGAAATTTGGAAAAATTCAACAGACATCGACCCAAAAAGAATTATAAGAAAAGGCAAAAAAGACAATTTCTGGGGGCCTCCTGGGCCAACAGGGTCTTGTGGGCCATGTTCTGAAATCCATTATGATCTCGGTGAGCACTTAAAATGTTCGCCTGATTGCGGAATAGATACTTGCGAATGTGACCGTTGGGTTGAAATCTGGAATATGGTGTTTACTGAACTCTTTCAAGACGAAGAAGGAAATCAAACTCCTTTGGCAAAGAAAAATGTGGACACTGGCATGGGTCTTGAACGCATTGCTATGGTTTGCCAAGGGGTTGAAAGCACATTTGAAACTGATATTTTAAAACATATTATTGATAAAGTTTGTGAAATTTCAGGAAAAAAATATAAAGAAAATGAAAAAACAGATATTTCTTTAAGAATCGTAACTGACCACGCAAGATGTGTTTCTTTTATGATTGCAGATGGAATCATGCCTTCAAACGAAGGAAGAGGCTATGTTTTAAGAATGATTTTAAGGCGCGCTTTAAGGCATGGGTACCTTCTTGGGCTAGAATTGCCATTCTTAAAACCAATCATTGAAACTGTGATTGAAAAATATTCTGCGCAATATCCTGAATTAAAGAAAAATGAGCAAAAAATCTTATCTACTATTTTAAAAGAAGAAGAAAGATTTAAGCTTACTTTGGATAGAGGCTATCAATTAATTGAAGAAGAAATTTCAAAAGCAAATTCTAAAGACAAAACGATTTCAGGCGAAGTTGCTTTCAAGTTATATGACACTTTTGGTTTCCCTTTTGAATTAACTAAAGAAATTGCTGAAGAAAAAGGAATTTTAGTGGACGAAGAAGGCTTTAAAAAAGCCATGCAAGAGCAAAAAGATAGAGCTCGCTCTGCTATGCAAAAAGTGACTATCACAGATGATCTTGCATATATTAAAAACCCTGAAACCGCTTTTGTAGGCTATGAAGAATATGTTTCTAACTCTAAAATCCTTGCGATTGTGGATTCTGATTGTAAAAATGTTGAAGCTGCAAAAGATGGCGTTTTTGATATCATCTTAGATAAAACTCCTTTCTACGCAGAATGTGGCGGCCAAATCGGGGATTCTGGTGTTTTAAAAATTAATGGTGAAGCTTTAGAGGTCGTAAAGACTTTCAAAGTCCAAAATATCTTTGTTCATAGAACAATTGTTGGCGAAAACGAAATAAAAATAGGGGACGCTTTAGAAGCCCATATTGATATTTCAAGAAGAAAAGAAATCACAAAGCACCACTCTTTGGCGCACTTACTTCAAGCGGCTTTGCAAAAAGTTTTGGGTGCTGAAGTCCACCAAGCAGGTTCTTATGTGGAAGAAAACAAGACCAGATATGACTTTACTTTCGACAGAGGCTTAAAACAAGAAGAAATCAAAAAAGTTCAAGATTTGATTAATTCTTGGATTAAAAAAGGCTTCAAAAGAACCACAAAAGTGATGTCCTTAGAAGAAGCAAACCAAACAGGCGCTATGGCTTTGTTTGGGGAAAAATATGGCGACTTTGTTCGAGTTGTTTCTTTTGATTTAGATGGTGAATGCATCTCAAAAGAACTTTGCGCAGGCTGCCACGTTGACAATTCTCTTGAATTAAGAAATGCTAAAATCATCTCTGAATCTGCAACTTCTGCAGGTGTTAGGAGAATGGAAGTCGTTTGTTCCGATTCTTGTTTTGAATTGTTAAATTCAAAATCAGATGTTTTAGATGATTTATCTAAAACAAACAAGCTCCCTGCAAACGAAATTCAAGATAAAATTAATAAAATGAATGACGAAATAAAAGCTTTGAGCACTAAATTAGCTGATCTTGAAGCAAATCAAGCGAAAAATCAATTCAGCTCTTTTGTTTCAAGAGCAAAAGAAAAAGACGGTTCAAGAGTCTTTATTTCAAAAGTTGAAGAATTCAACCCAAATGCAATTAAAGCGGGCATTGAATTAATGGCTTCAAAACTAGGTAGTTCAGTTGTGGTGCTTTGCTCTATGAAACAAGATGGAACTGTTTTTGTAATCGCAAAAGTATCAGACGATTTGACTAAAAAAGTCCAAGCTGGAAAACTTGTGGGCGAAATCACAAGAGCGCTTAAAGGTAATGGCGGAGGAAAACCTCAAATGGCGCAAGGCATGGGCAAAACTCAAGAAGGCATAGATGAAATTTTGTTAAACATAGAAAACGAAATTTTGTCTTGTTTATAGATTAGTTTGCAGGAAAATGGCTCCTTGTTAATTCAAGGAGCCATTTTTGTTACTAGTTGCATGTAAGTAAGTTTGTGATGTAAATTAGCCAACCTTTTTAAATTATGCGTTTAATGGATTTTCTTTTTTAAGTTGTTGGTTAATTTTTACAGTATCATCAAATTTTTGTTCAATTTTACCTTGTTCTTTGCCGTGGTCATGAAGGATTTTATAAGAAGCAAGGTTCAAACCTGCTGTTATGATTGCAGTTGCTGCAAATGCTGCTGGATGTTTTTTAGCAACGGTGCTAATTGTTTCCAAAACTCCAACGCTTGCTTTTGAAAATGCTTTTACAAATGTTTGAACGCCTTCGTTGCTCATTACTGTTTTAATTCCTTGTTGAGCGAATTTAGGCAATTTAGAAACGATATCTACACCTGCTACTCTTGCGCCCAATGCAGCTCCTGTTGCGCCTGCCGCCACACCTACTGCGCCCCATTTAGCAGAAGATTTAAGAGTATTTTTAAATTTTGCCATTTCTCTTGATTTAACATCGTTTAAAGTTGCGTCTCCGTTTGCTAATGCTTTTGCGTAATCTTTTATTTTGAATTTGTAAATGGAACTCCTGCTGCGCCTAATGCTACTGTTGCTGCTAAGTTTGTCATAATTAATTCTCTTTATATTCTTTAGTAAATCTTTTGATGTAATATATCAAAAAATGAAAAAACTAGATATACTGCTATGTTCAAGCTTAACAAATTGTAATATATCATGAAATGATACATCAAGTTTTTCAAAAAAAATGATACAAAACAAAAGGTATATTATGAATATTAAAAAGCAGCTTGGCGAAAAAATCAAAAGAATAAGAAAAAGTAAAAACATAACCCAAGAACAATTGGCGGAGATGATAGATATATCTTCAAGAAATCTCTCGGGTATTGAGCTTGGGAATTATTTCGTGAAAGCTGAAACTTTAGAAAAGATTTTAAAAGCCCTTGATGTGACAACAGAGGAGCTCTTTTCAAATGACCACCTCAAAGAAAAAGCGGAGCTCATCAAAGAAATCAATCTTCATTTGAAAAAATTTAGTCAAAACAAGGTTGAATGTGTTTATAAGATTGTGAAATATTTAAATTTTGAATAAAAACCTGTGGATTAATATTTTTTTTCGTTTTCAACCATGTTAACCACAGCCCCTTTTATCCCCTTTGCAATGCCGACTGCCGCAAAAGAGCCAATTATTCCAGCCGCCATGATTCCAACAATATAGCCCATAGATTTTGCAAAATTTATATCTTTAATTTTTTCTCCGAAAGGGAGCATGGAAGCACAACCGCAAATGAAACCCAGTTGCGCAAATCTTGCAGTCGAATCCGGGCTCAATTGTACGCCTTTGTTTTTTAAAAAAGAAGGATTGTGCGAATTTTTTGTATTCAGATTTTGCCTTCTTGGCGCGCCATAACCAACACTATTAATTCTCATAGCTTTCACCTTTTTATACCAAACAACACACCTAGATTATAACACTAAAAAATTCTTTTTAAAGGGTAAAAAATAATACAAATGAATAAATTTTTTAAAAGTAAAATTATTTTTTTAAACTTAAAACACTCATCTAAAAATATGATTTAAAATCAATCGCCTACGCATTTTACACGATTTTTCAAAAATTTCAAGTCTTTTGTAAAATTTTGTTAAGACGAAATCTTGACCCCCGCTCTTTAGCCAATATAATTATATAAGTTTGATAAAATGTTGCATTGTGGCATAAAGTCCGCTTTTTTAAGAAAAAACTCTTAAAACAAGCGCAAAATCAAGCCAAATGCTAGTTTTGAAAATGAAGTAAAATTACATAATTAGAGGTATTTAGATGACATTAACAAGAAAAGCAAGCCGTGTTACTCCTCAGGGGATTCCAGGAACTCGTCTTACAGATTTACCTGACTTAATCGAAGTTCAAAAGAAATCTTTTGAGCAGTTTTTAAAAGAAGGTTTGAAAGAAGAGTTGCTTTCTTTTAGCCCAATTAAGGACTACACAGGCAGATTGGAGTTACATTTCTTACCGAATTATACATTTGATAAGCCAAAATACACAATCGAAGAAGCAAGAATCCATGACGCAACTTACGCAAAACAATTGAGAGTCATGATGAGACTTGTAAACCGTGATTCCGGTGAAATCAAAGAACAAGAAGTATATATTGGCGATATCCCAACACTGACCGACAAAGGTACATTTATCGTTAATGGTGCAGAACGTGTTATCGTTTCTCAAATCGTACGTTCTCCTGGGATTTATTATAAAAAAGAAGTTTCCCCTACAGGCAAACGTTTATATAACGCGACATTAATTCCAAACCGCGGCGCTTGGCTTAAAATTGAAACAGATTCTAACGACTTAGTTTATGTAAAAATTGATAAAAATAGAAAAATCTTAGCTACAACTTTATTGAAAGCTTTAGGAATCACTCCTCTTGAAATGGAAACATTGTTCACTCACTTTGATTTCTTAAAGAAAACGCTTGATAAAGATACAGCGGCGACTACAGACGAAGCTTTAGTTGAAGTTTATAAAAAACTTCGCCCGGGAGACCCAGCGACTCCTCAAGGCGGACGTTCAATCTTGGAAGCTCGTTTCTTTGACGAAAAGAAATATGACATCGGCCGCGTTGGACGTTACAAATTAAACAAAAAATTAGGTTTAAACTTACCTGAAACGCAAAGAACAATCACGATTCAAGATATCGTTGCAGGTATTGAATATTTAATCAACTTAACTTATGACGAAGGTACGCTAGATGACATCGACCATTTAGGAAATCGTCGTATCCGCTCTGTTGGCGAATTGCTTCAAAACCAATTCAGAGTTGGTTTATCAAGAATTGAAAGAATCGTTAAAGAAAGAATGACTCTTCAAGATTCTGAAACTTTAACTCCATTAAACCTTTTAAACACAAAACCATTGGTTGCATCTTTAAAAGAATTCTTCGGTTCTTCTCAATTGTCTCAATTTATGGACCAAACAAACCCACTAGCTGAGCTTACTCACAAACGTCGTATTTCTGCCCTTGGGCCTGGCGGTTTGATGAGAGAAAGAGCAGGGTTTGCTGTTCGTGACATTCACCCTTCTCACTATGGCCGTTTGTGCCCTGTTGAAACTCCTGAAGGACCTAACGCAGGTTTGATTAACTCTCTTGCAACCCATGCTCGCGTGAACGACTATGGTTTTGTTGAAACTCCTTTCTTTGTAGTAAAAGACGGTCAAGTGACAGACGAAGTTCACTATTTAACAGCAGACGAAGACGAAAACTATCGTGTAGCTCCTGCAGACATCGAACTTACTCCAGATAGAAAAATCAAAGATTCTTATGTTCCTGTTAGATATCGTTCAGAATTCACAATGGGCGAATCTACAAAAGTCGACTATGTTGGTGTTTCACCAATCCAAATTATCTCAGTTGCGACATCTTTGATTCCATTTATCGAACACGACGACGCGAACCGTGCATTGATGGGCTCAAACATGCAACGTCAAGCTGTTCCTCTTTTGGTTACTCAAAGACCTAGAGTAGGTACTGGTTTAGAAGCTCGCGTCGCAAAAGACTCAGGTATGGTGGCTGTGTCTACTGTTGATGGTGAAGTTGTTAAAGTAATGGGTGAAGAAATCCATATCAAAGACGAAAAAGGAAATATTCACCAATATCAATTATTAAAATATGTTCGCTCAAACCAAGATACTTGTATCAACCAAAAACCTCTTGTAAGAGAAGGGGACAAAGTTAAAGCGGGCGATGTAATTGCAGACGGCGCTTCAACAAATATGGGCGAATTATCCTTAGGTAAAAACGTTTTAGTTGCGTATATGCCTTGGGAAGGTTATAACTATGAAGATGCTATTTTGCTTTCTGAAAGATGCGTTTATGATGACATCTTCACTTCATTACACATTGAAAAATTAGAAATTGACGCACGTCAAACAAAGCTTGGGCCTGAAGAAATCACTCGTGAAATTCCAAACGTTTCTGAAGATTCTATTCGCCACCTTGACGAAAGAGGTATCGTTAGAATCGGGGCTAGAGTTTATGCAGACGACGTTTTAGTTGGTAAAATCACTCCAAAAGGTGAATCTGAACACCCACCGGAAGAAAAATTGTTAAGAGCAATTTTTGCTGAAAAAGCGCGCGATGTTAAAGATAATTCTCTTCGTGTTCCTCACGGAGAAGGCGGCCGCGTAGTCGACGTTAAAGTGTTCGACAGAGAAAAAGGCGACGAGCTTCCACCAGGGGCAAACACAGTAATTCGTGTTTATATCGCGCAAAAACGTAAAGTACAAGTTGGGGACAAATTATCAGGTCGCCACGGTAATAAAGGTATTGTTTCAAGAATTCTTCCAAAAGAAGATATGCCTTTCTTGCCTGATGGTACTCCTGTTGATATCGTATTGAACCCTCTAGGTGTTCCTTCTCGTATGAACGTTGGTCAAACTTATGAACACTTGCTTGGTTTAGCTTCATATTTAACAGGCGAACACTATGAATCTCCATTGTTCGACGAAATGTATGGTGCAAACCAATCTGAAAATAATACCAAAGCAGAACTTTTAAGAGGTATCAAAGAAAAAGGTATCGATTGGGTTAGAGAAGATGGTAAAGTTACATTGTACGACGGACGTACAGGTGAACCATTCGACGAACCTATCGCTGTTGGTATTTCATACATATTGAAACTTGTCCACTTGGTAGACGACAAAATCCACGCTCGTTCTACCGGCCCATACTCATTGGTTACACAACAACCTTTGGGTGGTAAAGCTCAATTCGGTGGCCAAAGATTTGGTGAAATGGAAGTTTGGGCTCTTGAAGCTTATGGCGCAGCTTATACTCTTCAAGAAATGTTAACAATCAAATCAGACGATGTTAACGGACGTTCTCGAGCTTACGAAGCTATTGTTAAAGGCGACAATATTCCTCGTCCTGGTATTCCTGAATCATTTAAAGTATTGGTTCGCGAATTACAAAGTATTGGTTTAGATATCGCGGTATCTAAAAAAGGCGGCGAAGAAGTTGACTTAATGTCTGATACGGATGATTTAAGAAGATCGGCTCCAAAAAGAGTATTATCCGATATGGATTCAGAACTTTTGAATTTCGATTTTCTTGATACAAATGCCGGATTTAAAGACTAATTATAAATCAGATTAAAAATTAAAGGAGAATAAATGTCTACAAGTATTGATTATTTTGATTATATAAGAATTTCAATCGCTTCGCCTGAGAGAATTCTAAAATGGTCATACGGGGAAGTAACAAAACCCGAAACAATTAACTATAGAACTTTAAAACCAGAACGCGATGGTTTGTTCTGCGAAAAAATCTTTGGCCCAACAAAGGACTGGGAATGTTTTTGCGGAAAATATAAAAGAGTGCGCCACAAAGGTATCATCTGCGAACGTTGCGGCGTTGAAGTTACAGATTCAAAAGTGCGTCGTCACAGAATGGGCCACATCAAATTGGCTGCCCCTGTGTCTCACATTTGGTTCTTAAAAGGTATCCCGTCTTATCTTGGCTTACTTTTGGATATGACTTTAAAAGACCTTGAACAAATCATCTACTTTAACAACTACGTTGTTGTAGATGGCGCAGACAGCCCATTTAAAAAATATCAACTTTTAACAGAAGAAGAATATGAAGATTTCATCATGGAAAATGAAGAATCTAAATTAAAAGTTGGTATAGGTGCTGAAGTAATTAAAGAATTATTATCTGAAATCAACCTTGAAGAATTGGCTAACGAAATCAGAGGCGAACTTGAAAATTCTGGCGGCTCTGTTCAAAAAAGAGCTAAATTAATCAAACGTTTAAGATTAATTGAATCTTTAATTGAATCTCAAACTGAACCTACTTGGTTTATTATGGACGTGTTGCCTGTAACTCCTCCGGACCTTCGTCCAATGGTTCAATTAGACGGTGGCAGATTTGCAACATCTGACTTGAACGACTTATATAGAAGAGTTATCAACAGAAACAATCGTCTATTGAGACTTCTTGAAATGGGCGCTCCTGAAATTATCGTAAGAAACGAAAAACGTATGTTGCAAGAAGCGGTTGATGCTTTGATTGACAACGGCAGAAGAGGAAGAACAGTAGTTGGTCCAAATTCTCGTCCATTAAAATCATTGTCAAACATCATCGAAGGTAAACAAGGTCGTTTCAGACAAAACTTATTAGGTAAACGTGTTGACTACTCTGGCCGTTCAGTTATCGTTGTAGGGCCTCAATTGCAATTAAAT
>CAKURL010000035.1 GCA_934675685.1 uncultured Candidatus Melainabacteria bacterium
AGCTGAACGATAGCGACGTGGAAATCTTTGATTTCCTCAGGAGCAGAAAAAAGGAACCAAAAAGAAGAAAATATCGCCTTTCTTTTATCCTTCAATTCAAAAATAAACATCTGAAAACCTCCAGTGCGGACTCCCAAAAAAGCTAATTCCAGTTATACATGTTCTCAATGTATGTTACATGTTGGGCGGTCGTCCACCAATGTCGGTTTTCTTTTGTGATGTTTATTTTTGAATTTCTATTAAATGCTGTTGCAAAGATAAAAATTCCGCAATTCGTCATTCTGAACTTGTTTCAGAATCTTAATTCAATGCTGAATTCCTATATTTCATATTTTAGAGATTCTGAACAGCTCAAAAAACTGCACTTCGCTTGTTTTTTAGAGCTTTCAGAATGACGTATTGTTTTATTAAATGTAGGTCGGGTTTACTAACCCGACAAACTCGCTTTATTAGGGTTGCTCCTTTGGAATTTTCTTCGAAAATTCTTACGTCGCTATGGTACGGACTACGCAAAAGCCAAACTCGTCGTTTGTCTTTTGTTTCGCACACCTATGCCCTCATTTTGCTCGCTAAGCGCAGTCGCGCTAAAGCTCGCTTTATTCGGGTAAAGAAAAGGGAGGGCGAACCCTCCCACACATAAAACACAAAATAACATGAAAAATTTTACATGGGCGCCACACAGCGGACAGAAAGACCTCTCGTTCGATATTGCTGTGTAGGCCCTTGCCAAGATCCTCCTTCTAAATAACGATCATAAGCATAATAAGAACCAGATGTATTTCCGCTCCATACGTGTGCTGGCCAACAATTACTACTATCTGAACCATCACAATTTGACGAGCCATAACAATATGCAGAAGAACTACTATTGCTTGTTCCATCACAAAGCATTAATCCATCAGCTCCTTTGTTTATAGAGTTACTTCCCCAATTTGACATTTCAGAAGTTGTTGGAAGTCTCCATGTCTTCCCGCCTTCCTTAATTTGAGAACAAATAGCATTTGCTGCAGCCCAATTGCAAACATCTCGCATTTCGGCATCATAACTACCATTAGTAGTATTATAGCTACTAGCAGTACGACCCCACCAACAACATTTTGTAGAATAATTAGAAGAAGAACCGCAAGCCTCTCTACTGCCTGATTCATTTGACGCATATCCTTCTGTTATACCGCTATACTTTCTAGGCCAATATTCCACCGCCAAAGTAGAAAAATCACCAATATTTTTTTTCATTACGCATAGATTGCCAATTTTTAAATAATATTTTCCTTTACAATCAAAAGTACATTTTCCGCCACTTAAAGTATATGCGTCTTCACATTCAATACATTTGTCTTCTGTCGGAGAATAAGTTGTGCAACCGCTTCGCTTTGTTACTGCGTAGCATTTACCACTTTTTACATAATAATTTTTATTACATAATGTACATTTGTTATCTGCTGAATATGTTGCGCAATTTGCAATGCTATCAGATACACATCTCACAGAAAGAGCTGTTCCATCTCCGTATTCAGCATATTTGCCACCAAGAAAAGTATTTGAATTTTGAAGCACATCATCATGAGAAGCAAAAGTAAATGCACCATTTAATAAAGATAAATAATAAAAAAGACCAATTGACTGATGACTAAAAAATCCGGAAGAAACCTTATTTGACCCACTGGTTGCACTCCAAATTTCATTAGTATAACACTTGTTATCATTCCCACCACGACATACTGCCGCCGGAAAACAATATGCCGAATTTACATTTTTTGCTGCATCGCACAACATTAAGCCATTATTTTTCAACCCTATAGAATAATCAACCCAGTTACCCATTTCACCAGACGTTGGAAGTCTCCAAGTTCTTCCATCTTGCTTATAATTTGCACAAATCGCTTTTGCAGCACCTAGGGTGCAAACAGTTCTATTACAGCCTGAATAACTTCCATTTGAATTATCGCAAGCGGTGCTAGATGTAGCGCCTGTCCAACAACATCTTGAACCAGTACAAGAAACACCGGTATTTACAACAGTAACATTTGCAGCGCTCGCAATTTGCGTATCCTTATAATCGCCCATGTTATATTTTGTAACATACAAACCATAAACCAGTTTATAATATGTATCTAATTCACATTTATTGCCATTTAAAATATAACCATTTTTGCAAATTTCGCACTTATCTTCAGTTTTTGAAAAAGTTGAACAATTGTTGTCATTCGTCACAGAAGAGCAAGAGCTTGCGCTGCCTGTTGAATATGTTTTGTTGTCACATTCTTGTTTTGTTTTACCATCTGCACAATAATATCCAGCAGGGCAAGCCGCGCAAATATTACCATTTAAATAAAAACCTTCCTTACATTGTTTACATGTCGTATTGTCTGAACAACTATAACAACCATTAATCAAAGAAGAACAGTCTTTTTGCGTTGACGTTCCGTCACAATATTTTCCATTCGGACAAGAAACACACTTTGAAGAATTATCAAGATAAAAACCAGAATTGCACAATGTGCAACTTTTAGAATTGCACTTAATACAATTATCGCTCCTGGAAACACACGATTCACATTGGCATTTGCCGACATTCAAATACCCATTACAATTATCAAATTCACAATTTATACAAGCATTTCCAAAACAAGTGTGACATGTTCCTCCGTTTTTATTAAAATCTTCACAATCAGACTTAATAATATTCATGCCAGCACTTCCAGCAAAAATCGAACTTGAAGATAATTTTTTTGTTATTACAGGTACAAACGTCGCCGCGACAACAGAGACAACAATCAAAGAAATCATGAGTTCAACTAAAGAGAAAGCCAGCTTAAGCCCTCCCTTGGGGGCATTTTTGTGTTTTGATTTTTTAAACATTTTCCATTTCCTATATATTAAATAGAGTTTTATTTTTAATTATATAGATTTAATCTATTTTTGCAATAGATTAAATAGATTAAACATGATATTTAATCTATTTGTTATTCAAAAGAAATAAAAATATAATTCAAATTATGAAAGCAAAGAAAAATGACCTCGGAATACAAATAGGCAAAAAAATCCAATTTTTGAGAAAACAAAAAGGATATAGTCAAGAAAAATTTGCAGAAGCGATAAACATCGCAACCACTTCTTTAAGCTATATCGAAACAGGAAGAGGATTTATGACGCTTGCCACAATGCAAAAAATTTGCGAAGTCTTAGATATCGAGCCTGTGGAAATTTTTCAGCTCGCTTCCATTAAATCTTGCGAAGAAATGTATGAATTTATTTCTTTCAAGCTTGAATCTATAAAAGAAAACCCCGAACAGCTAAAGCTCGCCTATAGCGTGTTTAAAAATATATTATAATTATAAAAAAAGCACATAAAACACATAAAAAAAGACCCTCTTAAGATTAGAAGGTCTTTTTGATATTTAATATAAGAAACCTACATAGATTTTCTATCTTTAATTTCTTCCATTTTGTGGTCTGCAAGGCGAGAATCGCCTTTTACTCTTGAATATGCCAAATAGCCATTCATTCTATCTATTTTAGTCAAATTCTTTGAGCCACATTTTGGGCAAACGTCCATGTCGAGCTCTTGGTGGCCGCAATCGTCACAATAAGACAATGCAAGGTTCACGCCTTCATAAAAGCCCATCTTCATCGCGCGGCGAATTAAAGTCTCAACTGCTTTTGTGTTATAAGAAATTGGATATTTCACATATTGGATTTTTCCGCCATTCATTGTGTCCCAAAATCTCTTTTCAATATCTTGTTTTTGAATTGGTGTGATATCTTCGCTCACGTGGCAGTGGAAAGAGTTTGAAACATAAGGTTTATCAGAAACGTTTGAAACAATTCCGTATTTTTTTCTAAATTGTTTCACTTGAAGCCCGCATAGGTTTTCGGCAGGTGTGCCATAAAGAGCATATAACCAGCCATCTTGTTCTTTGAATTCTGCCACTTTTTTGTTTATATATTCCATAACTTCATAAGCAAAATCGCCATCTTCAACTAGTGATTTGCCGTTATGAAGCTCTTGAAGTTCGTTTAGAGCAGTAATTCCAAAGCTTGCTGTTGCAGATTTCAACAATGGTTTAATTTTTTCGTTATATTTTAAATGTCCGCCCAAGAAGCCACCTTCGCAATATGCCAAAGGATTAACAGAAGCTTTCATTTCTCCTAAATAGTCATAAGTTCTTATATGGATTTTTCTGATTAATTCCATATAATAGTCAAGAACTTCAAAGAAATCTCTGCTTTCTTGTTTTGCTTTTGCATAAATCATAGGAAGATGCAAAGAAATTGCCCCAATGTTAAACCTTCCAACGAAAACCGGTTTGTCGTTTTCATCTGCCGGATGCGCTCCTCCTCTTTCAAACCAAGGAGACAAGAAAGCGCGGCAGCCCATAGGAGAAACTACTCTTCCATATTTTTTATACATAGAAGCAACATAGCCTTCGCCAGACAAGCTCAACCAATCAGGATACATTGTCTTTTTAGAACATTCAACCCCTGCGTTGAACAAGTCTTCTAATGGTTTTCCTTTTCCATGGAGTTCTTCGTCATATAAGAAGACTATTTTTGGGAAAAGAACAGGTTTTTTGCATTCTTTTTTACCTTGGCCATTCATTCTTGTTTTCAAGCAAGCCAAAGTTGCCATTTTTTCAAAGTCTGTTTGGCCTAGGCCTGTGGATACTGTGATGAATGGGTAGTCGCCTCTGCTTGAAGCAACTGTGTTAAATTTATATTCCCAACCTTGGAAGCCTTGCTCGAAGTCGCTTTGAACATCTTTCATAGCTTCTTCATTTGCTTTTTCAAAAGAAAGACCCATGCAGATATATCTGTCGTGTTGTCTTTCGTAAGTTTTTTGTGCATAAGGAGCAAGAATTTTATCTACTTCAGGAACAGTGAAGCCGCCATATTGTTGGCTTGCCGCTGCCATCACAATGTCTCCTATAACATCAAAAGCAACATCAAGGCTTTTTGGTTCGTTATACCAAATGTTGCCCATTTCAAAACCGCCTTTTAAAACAGTCGCAACATCAAACAAGCAGCAGTTCATGGTGTCTCTTCTTGCAGACATGTCGTGGATATAGATATATCCTTCTTTGATTGCTTGCAAGTCTTCCACTGTTAAGAAGAATTTTTTATATAATTCTTTATTCAATTCGTTAAAAATCAAAGAACGTTTTGTGGAAACCAAAGTAGAATCTGCGTTTGCGTTTTCTTTGTCTCCTATGTACATAATTCTTTGAGATTCTTGATAAACTTTATCAAGCATGTGAACGAAATCAGTTTTATAGTTTCTATAGTTTCTATAACTTTCAGCTACCATTGGGCTTAGAGCTTGAAGCGCGCTTTCTACAATATTGTGCATTTGCGCAATTGTGATTTCGTCTTTATCCATGTCTAATACAGATTTATTTACAAATGTGCAAATATCTTTGATTTCTTTTTCGCTAAATTTAACGAGCATTCTTGTAGCAGATTTTTTAATAGCATTGATTACTTTTTCAATGTTATATTTTTCTCTTGTGCCGTCTTTTTTAGTCACAACGATATTGTTAAGATTTTTTCTTGTAAAATTCAAAACATTCAACAAGTTTTCGCTTGATTTAATTGCGTCAGACACTGCGGAATGTGATTGTATAGATTTTTCCTCAATATCGTTTGAAATCTTCTGCATTTTTATCCTCCTAAACACACGCTATAGTAAGCGCGAAAATCCCAAAATATTTACTACTTCTTAGAAAATTTGCTTGGCTAAATAAAAAAATTAACTTAGGAAATTTTCCTTTTTTCTATTATTCTATTCTACTACATTTTTTTAGCATGGTCATCTATTATTTTATTGATTTTTTAAATTATTTTTTAAAAGATAGAAGTCGCGCAACAATCGCGCGACTTTATAAGATTTTACATATTTTTACTTTACTTTTTTTATTTTATCAAAGGCAAAACACTTTGTGTCATGTCAACTCCGCCAAACACTATGGACTCTTTCTTTAAGACCATGCTGTAGCCTTGAGCAGTTGCTTTTTGAGAAATCACGCTTGCGATTTGTTTGTCGATTTCATTCACTTTTTTCATGTAATCGTCATTAATTGTTTTTTTCTTTTGTTGCAATTGTGCTTCATATTTTTTAATCAAAGCGTCTTTTCCTGCTTGTGTTTGTTGTTTGTTGATGTCAGCACTTGCTGTTTTGAACCATTTTAGCATTTCTTGTTCTTGTTTTTGTTTTGCTTCTTGAGCTGATTTTAAAGATTTAGAATTGCTCAACAATTTTGCAACATTTACATAAGCAATTTTTGAAGTATCAACATTGCTCATAGCAACGTTGTTCACCCCTAAGCCCAAACCAAAAGCAAAAGAGGAAGCAAGCACTACTGCTAATAAATTTTTCTTCATAATTTTCTCCTTAATTATAATAGTTTATGTTTGAAATAATCGGTTGTTTAAATTCGATTTTGTTTATCGTGCGGCCGTCTACAATAGGAGAAGGAGGCACAATATACCATTTATAAAGAGCTGTGTTCAACCTTCTGAAGAATTTTTCGAGCCATTGTTTTTTAAGCTCGGAAGAAATTTCATTTTTCTTTTCATATAAAAATTCTTCTTCCAACATATTTTCTATCGTTTGATTATAATTTTCAATCCTCCAAATGACCTCATCTAAAAATTCATAAGGCATTAGAGCATCTTCTGCAAGCAAAGTCTTGCCTGTCTTTGGGTCGATTGCAAGCTCTGCGCCTGGGGGTTTTAGGATAATGCTTTCTGGGATTGCATTTTTTATTTCTCTATTTTCTCTAAGCCACCTTGCAAGAGCAAAAAGCTTTGTTTTAGAAACATCTGCAATAGGAGCAAAGCCTCCCGACATGTCGCCATTTATTGTGGCATAACCCATATAAAGCTCTGATTTATCAGAAGTCGCAATGGGTAAAGTCGCACCAAATTCATTTGCTATCCCCCACAAAATCATCGCGCGAGAGCGCGCTTGAATGTTATCTTGAGTGAAAGAATTTTTATATCTGCAATCTTTAAAGCCTTTTTGTGCTTCTTCAAAAATGCCTTCAAACTTTGAAGAAAATAAAGTGTGGCAGTCTTTTATAGGGGTTTCTATAAAATTAATCCCTAAATTTTTTGCAAGCTCCAATGCGTCATTTTTGCTATCAGACGAAGTCAATTTAGAAGGCATAGAAACCCCAAGGACGTTTTTTGGCCCCAAAGCGTCTGCTAATAAAACAGCGCAAACTGAAGAATCTAACCCCCCAGAAAGCCCCAAGACCGCTCTTTTAAAACCGTTTTTAGAAAAATAATCTCTAATTGCAGTGGTGATAGTTAAATATGTGCGCTCTAAATCAGGCTCGTGGTCCAAAGAAAACTCTTTTTGAGAATTCAAAGTGCGCTCAAGCCCCTTGGGCAAAGGATTAATAACCCCACCTTTTTCAATATCCACAATCGCTAAGTCTTCTTCAAAAGCTTTTGCCATTGCGATGATTTCGCCTTGTTCGTTATATAACCTTGATAAGCCGTCATAGACAAGTTCGTCGTTTGCGCCCACTTGGTTTATATAAGCATATTTTATTTTATATTTTTTAGCGCAAGCGCTCATCATGTTGTGCTTTAATTGTTCTTTTTTTGCTCTTGTGCAAGAAGCAGCAGGGCAAATCAAAACGTCGACCAAAGGCGCCACTTCTGCCACAGGGTCTATCTTATAAAGATTTCTTTTAAAGAAAGAAAAATCGTTCCAACCATCTTCGCAGATAATCAAGCCAAATTTAACCCCAAAAAGTTCAAAAATTCTATTTTCCCTTTGGATTTCCGCAGGCTCAAAATAGCGATAGTCGTTGTGTTCAGAATAATTTGGCAAAAGAGATTTGTCTATTATTCTATCTATTTCTTTATCTTTTAATAATGCTACGCTATTAAAAAAAGGCTTTCCGAATTTGTCTTTGTTTTTTCTTACAAAACCCACAACAGCAGCGATTTTGTCGCATTCTTCTTTGATTTCTTCTAATGCTCTTTCCATTTGAGAAACAACTACAGGATATCTTTCTAAGATATCTCCCATAGGATAGCCCAAAAGAGCAAGCTCAGGAAACACAACGAGCTTTGCGCCTTCTTTTTTTGCATTTTTAATGTATTCAATTATTTTATTTTTGTTATATTCGACATTTCCGCTTATCAGATTTATTTGCGCAAATGCAATTTTTAAATTATTTACCATTTCTAAATTTTAGCATAAAATCAAGTTATAAGAGCAAGAGGAAATTTGAAATTGGAAAAAAAATCTTATCTTGATTTATCTATATTAATTCTCGTTTTTTTATTTTTAATTTTTGCGATTTCCAATTTGCTTTTCTTTTTTAAAATTAGCGTAAATGCTTTTATTTTGCCTATTTGCCTAGTTTTTACTTTTGCTTTAAGTTTTATCTTACCTATTCAAAAGAAAATAAAATTATTTTTAATTTTTACTTTATTGTTCTTTTTTTCTTTTGTTTTTTCAAATTTCTTTTTTGATTCTTCTTTTGATGGAAGATGTTACCATTTTGCGACTCAATATCTTTTAAAATTAGGCTATAACCCAATTTTTGACGACATTCAAACATTTGCAGAAAAAAACAATATCTTTTTTAATTTATTGTTTTCTTCTTCTTACCCAAACGCGCAAGAGCTCATAAGAAGCAACTTCTACCTTATTTTAAATTCAATCGAAGGAAGCAAAACGCCAAATTTCTTGTTTTTATTTTGCACTTTTTCATTTTGCTTCTATTTTTTCAAACAAAAATTCAATTCAATAAATTCTTTTTTGTTTTGCTTAGGCATTTTCTTAAGCCCCATTGCAACTTGCCAAATAAACACTAAAATGGCAGATTTTTCTTTATATTTTTTGTTTATTTTAGAGCTTTTTTCTCTTCTTTTAATAGAAAAAAATATCGACAAAAAGAAAAACTCTCTTGTTTTTGTTCTTTCTTCGATTTTGGCGATTGGGACAAAATACATAGGAGCCTTCAATTTTGTCATAATTTCAATCACATATATAATATATAAGTTATTCAAAAAAGAACCTTTAAAAAACTACTTAAAAGGCTTTTTTGTAATTATTTTCTCAAGCGCGATTTTATGTTTTCAACCATACATCACAAATATCATAAAATTCCAAAACCCCCTATATCCTTCCTTGGGCTTCAACAAAAAAGATTTTATGACAAAACAAAACCCAAAAGAATTCATTGGAAAAAATTATTTATATAAGTTTTTTAGAAGCACTTTTTCTTGTTCATCTGATTCAAGAGTCTCAAACAAAGAAACGCTTGATTTATATTATAAAATCCCTTTCACAAAAAGATATGACCTCCCTTTTGTGCAAGAAGAATTCAGAATTTCAGGCTTCGGGCATTGGTTTTCTGGGATATTTTTAATTTCCTTATTTCTTTCAATTTATCTTCTTTATAAAAAGAGAGGAATTTTGGCTTTTTCTATAATATTTCTCACAACTTTTTTAAACCCTTTGTGTTTTTGGGCAAGATTTGTTTCTGAGCTTTATCTTCTTCCTATTTTTTGCGCTTATTATTTTAAAAAGAAAAAATATATATTATATATGATTTTAACTTTGCTTCTTATAAATGGCTTTTGGGTTTTAAAAGAAAATTTCTTGGCGAGCGCTTATAAGACAAATGTCATTTACAATTTTTATCAAGATTTATATGAAAAATCAAAAACAAAACCGATTAAAATATATATAGAAAAATCTTCCTTAGACGAAAACGATTCAACTATAATCCCGAGATTAGAAGAATTTGGGGTAGATTTTGAAATAGTAAACGATAAAGATAATAACTTTAAAAAGCTCAAAAACGAACATTCTATTTCTGACAGTTATTATTTTAAAGACTAAAACTCTTTAAAAATTTGCAAAGTTAGAATTTTATTATAGAATAAGGCTATGAGAACTTTTGCGGAAACAAAAACACACGAAGTCACAGTCGACGTTGTTATTTTAACTATTGATGAAAATAAATTGAAGGTTTTACTTGTAAAACGTGTAAACGAGCCTTTCAGAGGAAAATGGTCTATCCCAGGGGGATTTATCCGTTTGTCTGAAAACATAGATGATGCGGCTCTTCGCGTTTTAAAAGAAAAAACTACCGTTTCAAATATTTACCTAGAACAACTCTACACCTTCGGCGACCCTCTTCGTTACCCAAATGCTCGTGTCATAACTTGTGCTTATTTTGCTCTTCTTCGAGCAGAAGACATAAAACTAGACGTCAAGCACACAGAAGGCGTTTCAGACGTCCAATGGCATTCTGTGGAAGAGCTTCCGCCTTTAGCTTTCGACCACAAAGAAATCATCGAATATTCTTTAAAAAGAACAAGAGAAAGATTGGAATTATGCCCAATTGCCTTCCAATTGCTTCCTAAAAAGTTCACTTTAACAGAATTACAAAAATCTTATGAATTGATTTTGAAAAAAGAATTAGACAAAAGAAATTTCAGAAAAAAAATGTTGTCCTCAAACATCTTAGTCGAAACAAACGAATTCACGAAGTCTGTTTCTAAGCGCCCTGCGGCATTATATTCTTTCGACAACATCACTTTAAACTCTAAGCGCGGACACTTTTTCTCTTAAACTTGTAATTTTCTTTTTTTTGTTTTTAATGTACAATCATTTTAAGCAAAATTAGGAGTAATTATGACGGAAAACTACATCAAAAAAGGAAAAGCTTTCAAATTTGGCGACAACATTTCGACAGACCACATTGCCCCAGGGCGATTGTTCCACTTGAGAAATGACCTTGTCGAGTTTTCAAAACACGTTTTAGAAGACGCTGACCCCGATTTTGCTTCTAAAGTCCAAAAAGGCGACTTTGTTGTTGCCGGCTCTAATTTTGGGCTGGGCTCAAGCAGAGAACACGCTCCTCAAATCATCAAAATCGCAGGTGTGGGCGCAGTTATAGCAAAATCTTTCGCAAGAATTTTCTATAGAAACGCGATTAACATCGGGCTTTTAGCAATCGAATGCGACACAGATAAGATAGATGCAGAAGACGTTCTCGAGCTTGATATCAAAAAAGGTGTTTTAAAAGATTTAACAAAAAATATTGAACTAAAAATCATGCCTTTACCTGAGGTTATGATTAAACTTTTAGATGATGGCGGATTGGTTTCTCACCTTAATAAAAATGGAGATTTTAAACTTGACTAAAACACACAATATCACTCTAATCGAAGGAGATGGGATAGGGCCTGAAATTTCTTATTGGGTAGTGGAAATCATAAAAGCGGCTAAAGTTAAGATAAATTGGGAAAAAAAGTTAGCGGGCTCTGTTGCTTTTGAAAAAACAGGAGAATTAATCCCAAAAGAAACTCTTGAATCAATCGAGAAAAATAGAGTTTGCTTAAAAGCCCCAATCACAACCCCAATTGGCACAGGTTTTAAATCTATAAATGTTCAATTAAGGCAAAAATTCAACCTTTTTGCAAACGTTCGCCCTTCAAAAAACTTGCCTTCTATCGAGACTCCTTTTTCTGATGTCGATTTAGTGATAATCAGAGAAAATACGGAAGATATTTACGCAGGGCTCGAAGAAAAAATCGACGAAAACACAATCCATGGGATAAAACTAATCACAAAAGAAGCTTCTTCTCGCATTTGCGACTATGCTTTTCAATATGCAAAGAAAAACGGAAGAAAAGAAGTTTGCGTCGCGACCAAAGCAAACATTTCAAAATTAGCAGATGGAATGTTTTTAAATTGTTTTAGAGAAGTAAGCAAAAAATACGAAGACATTAAGCCAAGAGAAATCCTAGTCGACAATTTGTGTATGCAATTAGTCTTAAACCCTTCTCAATTCGACGTTTTAGTTATGCCTAATTTATATGGCGACATCGTTTCTGACTTGTGCGCAGGGTTGATTGGAGGCTTGGGCCTCGCTCAAAGCGCAAATATCGGGGAATATAAAGGCGAACCTTTGGCGATTTTTGAAGCTGTCCACGGCTCCGCCCCTGATATCGCAGGGCAAAACATCGCAAACCCAACAGGGCTTTTAAGAAGTGCCATTATGATGTTAAATTATATCGAAGAATTTGAAGCCAAAGAAAAAATAGAGCGCGCTTTATTTGAGACTTTAAAAGAAAAAGAATATTTAACAAAAGACTTAAAAGGCAGCGCCACTTTAGAAAAATTTAGCAAAAGAATAATAGAAAAAATAGAGAAATTCAATAGTTAAAAAAGGAGAAAAAAATGGCAAAATGGGTTTGTGCAGTATGCGGTTATACTGTTGAAGCAGAAGTGGCACCAGCGGAATGCCCTCAATGTAAAGCAAAAAAATTCAACAAAGCAGGCGAAAACAAAGGTTTTGCTTGTGTCCATGAAGTAGGTATTGGAAAAGACGTCGACGCAACAGTTCTTCAAGGCTTAAAAGACCACTTCAACGGCGAATGTACAGAAGTCGGAATGTATCTTGCAATGTCAAGAGTAGCAGACAGAGAAGGCTATCCGGAAGTTGCTGAAGCTTATAAAAGAATTGCTTTTGAAGAAGCAGAACACGCTGCAAAATTCGCTGAATTATTGGGCGAAGTAGTATCTCCTTCAACAAAAGAAAACCTTCAAGCTAGAGTGGACGCAGAAACTGGCGCTTGCGAAGCAAAATTAGAAATCGCAAAACGCGCAAAAGAATTGAACCTAGACGCAATCCACGACACAGTTCACGAAATGGCAAAAGACGAAGCTCGCCATGGCGCAGCATTTAGAGGTTTATTAGAAAGACTATTCTAATAAAATTTATCTAAAAAATAATTTCAAAAGCCCGAAATTGCAAAAAGCCGTTTTGGGCTTTTGTTTTTCAAAAAAGTTTATATTAAAATGTCCTTGTGGAAAACTTCTCGAAATCGCAAATAATCGAAATTTTAAAAGACAATTCTAAAAACAATTGGCTTTTTAATCTTGCAGACGAAACAAGAAAAAAATACGTAGGAAAAGAAGTCCACCTTCGAGGATTAATCGAATTTTCAAATATTTGCAAAAGACAATGCCTCTATTGCGGCTTAAGGGCACAAAACAAGGCTCTTGAAAGATACAGAATTTTAAAAGACGAAATTTTGCTTTATGCAAAAAATGCCAAAGCCATGGGCTATCAGACCCTTGTTTTGCAATCCGGAGAAGATGATTTTTATTCAGCTGATTATCTTGTTGAAATCATAAAAGAGATAAAAAAGCTAGACGTCGCTTTGACTTTGTCTATCGGAGAAAAAAGTTTTGAAGAATTCAAAGCCTTTAAAGAAGCAGGGGCGGATAGATATTTAATAAGAATAGAAACAACAGACGAAAATTTATATAAAAAAATGCACCCCAAAGCAGACTTTAAAAAAAGGCTTCAATGCCTAGACGACTTAAAAACTTTAGGCTTTGAAGTAGGCACAGGTTGCCTTGTGGGCTTGCCTGAACAAACTCTTGACTCTCTTGCAAGTGACATTTTGTTTTTTAAAGAAATAAATGCCGATATGGTAGGGATTGGGCCATTTATTTCGCATAAAGAAACACCTTTAAAAGAAGCGCAAAATGGCGATTTTACTTTAGCTTTAAAAGTGATGGCACTTACCAGAATTCTTTTAAAAGATATCAATATCCCAGCCACAACTGCAATGGAGACTTTAAACCCAAAAGGTAGACTCATAGCTCTTCAATCTGGGGCAAATGTAGTTATGCCAAACGTCACAAAAAAAGAATATCGAAAAAAATATGAAATTTATCCAAACAAAATCTGCACAAACGAAGACCCAAGCCAATGCAGAGGCTGCATAGAAGGAAAAATTAAATCCATCGGAAGAACAATCGCCAAGGACAAAGGTTTTAGAAAAAAATAAACTAGCAAATTATTTTTTTCAGGGGTTTTCTATGGTTAAGATTAAGAAAGGAAAAACCCCATCATGATTTCTAACGTTTCAAACATTTCATTCGGAAGCACATACAAGGCTTCAAACAAAAACAATATTCAATATGAATATGCGCAATTCAGAGGCTACGCAATGGACAAAGCCGAAGAATGCGAAGGTGTAGTTTCAGGCTACGAAGACAAAGTAGAAGAAAGGCCACCTTATAATTTCACATCAACCACAACTATGATTGTGCCAGACAACATGGATAGAAGTGTTGAAACATTCTGCAAAAGAAATGGTATAAAATTCACAAAAATGAATAACGAAGATTTGATGAACCCAGAAACAATTGAAGACAGAATTCAAGCTGCCCCAAGAGGAACTCAAATCAAAAAAGTAAATGTTGAAAAACTTGAAGACTTAATGCAAGGACAAAGAACAAACTTCGACCATTGCAACAACGTATATAGACGCTACTTTAACGACGAAGTTACATACATGATGAAAAGCGGAGATAAAATCCCAGCAAGCTCTTTGTATATTGTTCCTGTAGGCGATTCTGTTGAAAATGCCGTTGGATATATCAACAACTTTGGCGCCGAAAACTTAAACGAAGAGCAAATTAGCTTCGACCTTCACCAACGCACAAACTCCCCAGACCAATGCACATTCTTTGCGCTAAAAGAAATGGGCTTAAAATCAATCCCAGTTTATGTAAACGCTGATACTTTGGCTGTGGGCAATGCTTTAGGTATTTTTGAAGATTAATTTCATATAATATATATTTTAATAGGTCAGGCAACCCCTGACCTATTTTATTTGTTTTAATTTTTAAAATTTGATTAGTCCAAGTTTTGAAGAGCGTATTCAATGCATTGAACAATAAGCTCGTTTCTACTTATATCAGACTCAAAAGAAATTTTATCTATTGCCTTTAAGATTTCGTTATCTATCCTGATACTTATAACACTTTTTTCTTGTTTTGTAGGCTTGAAGTTTTTCATATATTCTATTTTCTATTAAAAATAGCTTACAAATATATATTCAATATTACATTACATAATGTATTTAATTTTAGAATACATTATGCTATCTTTTTTTAAAAAGGGAATGTTGAATGAAAAAAGAAATCAAAAAAGCTTTTAGTTTGGCTTTTACTCTTGCTGAAATCATGATTGCGTTAGTGGTGATTGGAGTAATTACATCAATTCTTTTGCCAGTTGCGTTTAATTCAGTTCCAGATGAAAATGTGATGAAATTTAAAAAAGGAAATGCGACTTTGGCTAAGGTCATAAATGAGCTTGTGAGCTCTGATAAGTATTATGCCGACGGAGACTTAGGAAAATATCCAAATGGGGATTTAATAAATGGTGAAAATAAAAATGATTTAACATATTTTTGCCAAAGTTTCGCAGATGTTGTTTCTACAAAAAAAGTCAATTGCAAAGGAGGCAAACCCTCGGCAAGTTTTTCAGGCGATGTTTCAGAAGGAAGCGTTGTATGTTCTGATTGGGATTTTTATGGAAATAATCAACCTACTCAAGCAGCTTCGGCAGATAAATTTTGCAAAACTTACACAGATCTTGGCGAAGAAATAGTTACTTCAGATGGAATTGTATATTACGAAACGTCCGCTTTTCCGCCTTTTGGTTGGGATAAGTATTTGGGCGGCACCAACATTCTTTTCCATGAATCAATAGGTTATGCAAATAATGCTTACACAGATTTGGCTACTACGAAAATAAATGAAATAAACAATGCTTATCGCTGCAAAAGGGTTTTTTGCATGGACATTGATGGAATAGGAAAAGGGGAAGACCCTTTTGGATATGGAATTCGTGTTGATGGGAAGATTGTTTTGGGAGAAAGGGCAAAAGAGTGGCTAAATAAAAGTATTCAAGATAAGGATTAAGGAAATACTGAATGATTATTTTTAATTGGCAATATGTCATTCTGAAAAATTAGAAAAATGAACGATAGTGAAATTTTTCAATTTGTTCAGAATCTCTAAAACATGGAATGCGAGAATTTAACATTGAATTAAGATTCTGAAACACCAAGTAGGTACAGAAAATTAGTTTTCGCGAAGTTCAAACAATTTTCTAGTTAATTCAGAATGACGTGCTGCAAATTGTATATTTTATTGAGCATTAAATTCACTTTGTTCACTTTCTCTTGCTCCTGTGGAATTTTCTTCGAAAATTCTTACGTCGCTATCGTTCAGCTCAAATGCGCCTTGTTCTTCACAAGTCGCTTTTGAGCCTCGGCAAAAGCTCTCTTCTTT
>CAKURL010000036.1 GCA_934675685.1 uncultured Candidatus Melainabacteria bacterium
CCCTGCGACTGCGATTTTTGGCAAAACCGCAATGAACAAAACAACTATCCCCATGCCCCCAAACCATTGGGTCAAAGAGCGAAAGAAAAAAAGGCTCTTTGGGTATAAAGAAAAGTCTTGAAAGATTGTAGCCCCTGTGGTTGTGACCCCAGAGACCGCTTCAAAGATGGAATTTGTGAAGCTTAAGCCATAGAAAAGATAAGGAATAGAGCACACAAGCCCAAATAAAATCCAAGAAAAAACTACAGTTGCCAAGGATTCTGACTTTTTAATGTTATCAATTTCTTTTTGAGAAGTTTTGTTTATCGAAAAAAGCCAAGATAAAATAAAAGCGACGATTGCGCTTAAAATATATGGCACAACTTGAGAAAATTCCTTTAAAAAAACGCAAGCTAAAATCGGAATGATAAACAAAATCGCGATATATTTAGAAATAAGCCCTAAAATATTTAAAATCAAATTATATCTCATTATTTAAAATATTCCTTAACTTTTTGGACATAATCAGATTTTGTGAAAACTAAAAGTTTATCGAATTTTCGAATTTGAGTTTGCCCTTTTGGAATGATTACCTTAGAACCCCTCCAAACAATCGCAATGACGCAAGGAATAGGAAGCTTTATTTCAAACAAAGGCTTTTGAGAGAAGTTTTCTCCAAGTTCGATTTCGACGATTTCTCCTTGGCCACGCTCAACGGTCGCAATGACGCCTTCTCTTGAATCGATTATTCTGTTTTTAATTTCTTCCACACAAGCTTCTCTTTGAGAGATTGCAATATCTACCCCGACGCGCTCAAAAAGGTTTCCCGTCGCCCCTTTAGAGACCCTTGTGATGACTTTTTTTGCCCCTAATTGCTTTGATAATAAAGAACAGAGCAAATTCTTTTCGTCATTATTTGTAATAGCCACAATTACGTCGTTTTTTCCAAAATCTTCTTCTTCTAAAAGCTCTAAATCAGTCCCAGAACCATTTAAAACAAGAGTTTTATGGAGATTTTGAGATAATTCTTCGCAGCGCAAATAATCATTTTCGATTAGTTTAACTTTCATCGAAGTTTTCTCTAAGGTTTGCGCGAGCCCATAGCCCACAGAGCCCCCTCCGATTATCCCTATTCTTTTTACTTTTTCTTTTGTCGCGATTAATTCGTCGACCGCAATATCAAGCCCCACAGGAGTTCCCATCAAAATCGCTTTGTCGTTTAAAAGAAATTCGCTGTTTCCGTTTGGGATAAATAATTCGTCGTCTCGAACAATCCCCACAACCAAAACTTCAGAATTAAAATAGCAATCTTTTAATTTTTTCCCTAAAAGCTCAGATTCTTCTTTTATCCTATATTCCAAAAGTCTCGCTCTGCCGTGCGCAAAGTTTTCGACGTCCACCGCTTTTGGAACAGTAATTCTTTTAAAAATTTCTTGAACCAAAAGCCTTTGGGGCAAAATCACGTTGTCGATTGATTTTGCGTAACTCATTTTATATTCATCTTTTAGAGCATTTATGGATTCTCTTGATTCCACTTTTGAAACAAAACAAATCGTCTGGCTCACGCATGCCTGCTTTGCCATAAGGCAAGCGATTATGTTCGTTTCGTCGTTTTCTGTGCAAGAAATAAAGACGTCTGCGCCATAGACTTCTGTGTTTTTCAAAAATTTATTATCCAGAGCGCTTGCCGCGATTGTTCCGATATCCAATTTTGAGAATAATTCAAGATTTTTAGAATTTGAATCCATCACAATGACATCGTGGTCTTCAAAAAATTCTGTCGCAATGGCTGATGCCATCTCGTTTGCGCCGTATATAATTATTCTCATTTTTACCTCATTTGTTCTTTTTCAAAATGCCTTAAAAAGGAAAGCCGCCTCCGAACGGCATTTTGCCTTTCTTTCCTTTTTTAAAGGAATTTTTGAAATTTCCAAGCCCCTTCATCATTTTTCTCATCATTTCGAATTGAGAAATAAATTGGTTGAGCTCTTGAAGCCCAAGCCCAGAGCCTTTTGCTATTCTTTCTTTTCTGGATTGGTTTAAAATATTTGGATTTTTTCTCTCTTCAGGAGTCATAGATTGAATAAAAACTTCAATTTTTTTGAATTGTTTTTCGCCTTCGTGGGAAATTTTATCTGAATCGTCTTTAGATATCCCCAAAGGAAGCATAGATAAAATCCCGCCAAAAGAGCCAAGAGCCTTGATTTGCTTTTGAATTTTTAAGAAATCTTCAAAAGAAAATTCGGCTTTTAGCATTTTTTCTTCTAAAGCTTTTGCTTCTTTGATGTCGATGTTTTTTTGCGCTTTTTCAACCAAAGAAACAATATCGCCCATGCCCAAAATGCGGTTTGCCATTCTGTCTGGGTGAAAATCTTCTAAAGGCTCGATGTTTTCGCCTTGAGCGATTAATTTAATAGGTTTTTTTGTGCAATGAACAATGCTTAATGCGCAACCGCCTTTAGTGTCACCGTCTAATTTTGTTAAAATTACACCATCAATTCCAAGCTGCGCATCAAAATTAAGCGCAACTTCGACGCTCGCTTGACCTATCATGGAATCCACAACCAAAAGCTTTTCGTTTATGTTGAAGCTATGGTTGATTAAAACAAGCTCTGCCATCATTTCTGTGTCGATTTCAAGGCGCCCTGCCGTATCGAAAATCAAAACTGTGTTGTTGTTTTGTTTTGCATATTCTAAAGAAGCTTTCGCGATTTTTAAAACATCTTTCTCATCTTCGATTGAAAAGAAATCTAAGCCGTTGTCGTCTGCTAAAGTTTTTAGTTGTAAAATCGCAGCCGGACGATATACGTCAAGCGCAACTAACAAAGGTTTTTTACCTTCTTTTTTTAATTTTAGAGCAAGCTTTGCGCTACTTGTAGTTTTTCCTGAACCTTGAAGCCCCAACATCATCACAATCGAAGGATTTGTGTCTAATTTTAAAGGAGAAATTTTTTCCCCTAAAAGATTAGTTAATTCGTCATTAACTATTTTAATCAAGGTTTGAGAAGGGTTTGTGGATTCCACAACTTTTTCGCCTTGCGCTTTATCTTTTATGGTCGAAATAAAAGATTTCACAACATTTAAAGAAACATCTGCGCCCAAAAGTGCACGTCTGATTTCTCTTAGGGCATCTGCCATGTTTTCTTCCGTCAACTTAGAATTTGAGGAAGTTTTTGCTATAATTTCTTGTAATTTTTGAGATAAACTATCAAACATAATATGTATTTTACTATAAAAAAATATTTTAGAACAATTTAGCTGATATACTATTGAATATTATGAAAAAACTGATTTTATTTTCAATTTTTATTTTGAGTTTGTTTTTTAGTTTTCAAACAAATAAGACTAAAATAAATTTGCCATATTTTGGAAGGCTTTATAAAGACGTTTCTCTAGACATAATTTTTGAAAACAAAAAACCAAAAGTTTATTTTGACGATAAAATAATCAATTCTAAAATCAAAATCACAGATAAACATTTCCAATTTAAAGATTTAAATTGCGGTTTAATCAAAAAAATAAAAATCGAAGGCGAATATGAAAAAGCTATGGTATTTATTGGAAACGACGTAGTTTTCTTAAACCAAGAAAAAGAAATATCTGTTGATAACTCTAAAAAGCCCTATGTCGCCTTTGGGATTGGGTTTTTGGCTTTGTTTTATAATTTTCATTTGTTTATCTTGCCTTGGATATTTTTCTTTTTATTGGTAAAAAATTATCTTCCAAAAAAGCAATTTTTAAGCCAAAAGAAAACTCTTTTTCTGATTATTCTTTTGAGCTTGTTTTTAAGATGTGTACAATTAAATAACATTCCTTTTTGGGACGACGAGATATATGTTTTGGCACATTGCGCTAAAGGCGCAGGTTTGATTGAACTATTCAACGACCCGGGGAACCCTCCTTTATATTTTGCGCTTTTTAAATTGTTCCATTTGGTTGTTCAAAAAGAAGCGTTTTTGAGGCTTTCGAGCGTACTATTGGGAGTTATTTTAAATATTCTTTTTTATTTTTATTTAAAATTTTGGCTCGGAGAGAAAAAAGCCCTTTTTGGCGCGTTTTTTGCTTCCATTTCTCTTGTTTTAATTTATTTTTCGCAAGAAATAAGGTGCTATTGCCTTTTTATGGTTTTAGCTTTAGCTTTGAGCTTGTTGTTATTCAAATTTAATTCTAAAAAGAACAAATTTTTATATTTAATAACTTCGATTTCTCTTCTTTATACCCATTTTTATGGAGCATTTTTTGTTTTATATAATTTCATCTTTGGCTCGATTTTATTTTCAAAACCAAAAAAGAGAAAAAAATTAAGAACATTTTTGATTTTGAATTTAATTTCTTTTTTGAGCTATGTTCCTTTGATTTTATATAAAAAAATGGCTCTTGTGAATTCTTTTAATTCTTGGATAAAAAAGCCCACTTTTTTAGACTTAGCGCAAACTTTAGACATTTTTTCAAGACCATGCGTGATATGTTTTTCTGTTTTTGTGTTTTTGATTATTTTTTCTTATGTAAAAGAGAAAAACAAAAAAGAAAAGCTTTTTATAAGATACAACTTTCACATAATCTTTTTTGTGATATTTTTGGCGCTTTGTTTTTCTTTTTTAATCAAACCGATTTTTGTTTATAGATATTTTTACCCGTTATATCCGTATTACATTTCTTTAGTCACATTTTTAATTTGCAAAAATTTTAAACTTGGCTTTTCTATAATTCCAAAAGTTTTGATATTTTTGTTCTTGGGGCTTTCTTCTTTCATAAATCGCCAAAACCTCTTTTGCAACCCTAATTTGGCTTTGAAATTTGTAAAACACGACATCAACCCAAAATTTGAAAACTATGTCTTTTTAACGGACACCGTGAAAGATTATAAAAAAATCAAACAAAATTTAAATGCAAAAATAGAATATTTACCCATAAATTCAGGGGTGAACACTTTTAAAATCGAAAATTATGATTTTAAAAAGCCAAGCGTAGTCTACGTTTTAAACCTATATTTAAGCGAGAAAACCTACAAAATTGCAAAAAAAATAGAACTTTTCAAAACTCCCCTTGGGGTTTTTTGCAAAATTATTATAGAATAATAGTTTTACAATTATAATATTTTCATGATAATATGAGATAGGATAATTGTTGTCCCCACTAGATTATATTTTAATAAGGAAGTAGTATGTATAATGTTGCAATAGTTGGCGGTGGCCCAGCCGGAATTTTTACTGCTTTAGAACTTGTGAAACTAAAGCCAGACTGGAAAATTTTATTAATCGAAAAAGGGGCTAAAATCGAAAAAAGAAAATGCCCAATCAGAGAAGGTGTTAAAAAATGCTTGTCTTGCAAGACTTGCGGACTTCTTTGCGGTTGGGGCGGAGCAGGCGCTTTTTCAGACGGAAAATTGACCTTGACTCCTGAAGTTGGCGGCCACTTAGTGGATTACATGCCATATAACGAAGTTGAAAACTTAATCGATTATTGTGACAATATTTATTTAGAACATGGCGCAACAAAAACCGTTTTTGGCACAAATAGAGCAGACTTTGCAGACATCGAACACGCTGCAACATTGGCTGAACTTAAACTTGTACATTCTCCTGTTCGCCACTTGGGAACAGAAAAATCTCTTGCTGTTTTAAAATCTATGCAAGACTTTTTAATGGATCGAATCGACATCATAAACAACGAACAAGTTGCCGATTTAATCATCGAAAACAATGAAATCAAAGGCTTCACAACTCGTCAAGGAAACGAATACAAAGCAGATTTCGTAGTCGTTGCCCCAGGAAGAGAAGGGGCAGATTGGTTAAGCCAACAATTTATCCAAAACAACATCAAAATGGTGAACAATGCAGTTGACGTTGGCGTTCGCGTTGAATTGCCTGCGCCTGTTATGGAGCCTATCACATCAAGATTATATGAATCAAAATTAATCTACCACGCTCCTACTTTTGGAGACGAAGTTAGAACTTTCTGTATGAACCCAAATGGCGAAGTCGTAAACGAAAACTATAACGGCATTTCGACTGTAAATGGGCACTCTTATGCAGACAAGAAAACTCCAAACACAAACTTTGCCCTTTTGGTTTCTAAGAAATTCACAGAACCATTCCACGAGCCAATTAAATATGGTCAACATATCGCATCTTTGGCAAATATGCTCTCTGGCGGCATTTTGGTTCAAAGATTTGGAGACTTATTAGAAGGGCGCCGTTCAACTCCTCAAAGAATAAAAGAATCAATCATTCAGCCAACCTTAGAATGTGCGACTCCGGGGGACTTGAGCTTAGTTTTACCTTATAGACAATTGTTGAGCATCATAGAAATGCTTTATGCGCTTGACAAAATCGCTCCAGGGGTGGCTTCAAGATACACTCTTTTATATGGCGTGGAAGTTAAGTTTTATTCTGCTCGCGTTCTTATTTCAAACGAACTTGAAACTCTAGGGGTTAAAAACTTGTTCGCAATCGGAGATGGCGCAGGCGTGACTAGAGGTTTAATGCAAGCGAGCGCTTCAGGCGTACATGCCGCAAGAGTAATCGCTTCAAGAAAATAAAACTAAATAAACATAATTTAAATGGCTGCAAAATTAATTGCAGCCATTTTTTATTTTCTTTTATTCTTCGATTAAAACCCAACCAATCCCTTTTTGAAATTCAAATTCTTTTTCTCCTTCGGGCAAACTTTTTTTGGAAAAATAAACAAGCTTTCCATCTGGTTTTTCAAAAACATATTCAGAATCAAACATTTCCAAATTTTCTCCTTCAAAAAGACAATTTTGAAAGACGCTAAGAGTGTTTGCGCCCATTTCATAGGCTCTTTCTATAAAATGAGTATTTGTTTGAGAATTTAAATCCTGCCCTTTTAAAACATTTTTAATAGAAACACCATCTTCGCCCATAAAAATCTGATATTTTGGGGTCGTAATGCTTTTTAAATTGTAGCTTATGGTTAAATAATGTTTGTCTCTTTTAGGCTCAAATTCAAGAGTCGTTCCTTTGCTTCTTAAATTTATCAACAATGCCGCTTCTTTATTTTCTCTTTCTTTAAATTTCGCACTAAAATACATGCCATTTATTTCGATTGGATAAATTTCTTTCGTGCCTTCTTTTGCGCTTTTTCTTTTGGAATTCAACAAAGAGACGATTTTTGTTTTTTTATTATCCATGCCTTTTAAAGAAAACAATGTTTGCCATTTGTTCACGATTTTTTGGGCTTCTAAAAAATCTTTTATGCTTTCGTCTAGGATTTCGTTTTGGGCAAAGCTTCGCACACTATCAAGCTCTTTATCTTCCATTTTCGCGTTTTTAAAATTTCTTTTTTTAGAAAGCATATCAAGAGTTTGTTTTAAAGAAACAAGATAATTTATGTTTTCTTGAGTCAAAGAATTATAAGCTTCAGATTTTGAAATCCCTAAGAAATTTTCGTCCAGCTTTGAAAATTGTTTTGGGTCAAACTTGAAATTCACCATCTCAAGAGGAATGGAAGCTTTTTCTTTTGACAAATCTTGAATAACCATCACAGGCTCCAATGGTTTTCTTGCCATTTTTATCCTTCTTTTCTGAAGGTTAGATGTAAAATTTATATTTTTTGAAAAATTAACAATTTCCAATTCAGTTTACCTTTTTCTAAAACTTTTCCAATTATATAAAACAAAAAAAATTATTTTCGTGCGTTATAGTTTAAGATAATTAAAAAGCTGCAAATGAAAATGAAAATGAAAATAAATTTAACAAAAAATAATTTTGCTTTCAGATGGAATTATAATCCACAAGAAGCAACAAAACACCCAAATCACAACAAAGAAAACATAAACGGAAGAGCTCAAAGAATAAAAGAAGAAAATCTTGCTCTTTTAAGGGCGGACGTTTTGGGCTTGCCTAAATATGAAGCGCAAGCTTTGCCCCCAAACACAATCTCTGCGCTTTTGAAATTTCAAAAAAGAACAAATGACATGCTCTCGCCCAAAAGAAAAGACAAAAATAATTCAAAAAATTTAGGGATAAATTCCGTGAAAAATAGAGCCCAAGGCGAACTTTTAGAAGAAGCCGTTAAAGACTTAAAGAGTGCTCAAAGGATTGTGAACAACTATCTTGAAGATTTTGGCTCAACTTTTAAAACAAATTCTAAAAAATTGTGCCTTGTTCATCTTGTGGATAGGACTTTTAGACATTTGCCTTATTATAAAGATGACGAGGCGAAAAAAATCAAACCTATTGAAATATATGGGCAAATGTATAGCGCATATTATAAAAGAACAAAATTGAGCTATGTTCCGGATTTTTTCGTAGAAAATCTTGATAACAACACTGTTTTGAGGTTTGATGCAACAAGCAAAATAAGAAATGACGAAAACTATATTCTAAAAGAAGTTATAACCCCAAAATACAAAATTAAGCTCAAAGACGACAACACAATAAAAAGTCTCGAAGTGGATTATGACGAAGACAAAAATGGCTCTCATAAAGCAAAAAAATATTATTCTTTCTTAGATAGCCAAAATGAATTTGTCATAAGAGAAAATTGCAAAATCGAAGAAGAGAGCCCAAGAAGCTCCGAAGGGTTTTATGTGTTTAACATGTCAGATGGAACATTGAATTATTTTAGAAAAAAAGGGTTTGATTTTTTGGGGCTCGATTGTGCGTTTAGCTTTTCTAAAGAAAAAGGCTGGCAAGCAAAAATCTTGGAATAAAGCTTTAAAAATCTTTACTCAACAGCGGAATTGGGGTATAATATATATATGGGAATTCTGGATTGGATATCGCAATCAGCTAAAAAATTAAAAGATGTTGAAAGCCAAATCAGTAGCGAAACGAAAGATGTTTACGAAGTTTATCAAAGAAACATCGTTTTGGAACGCGAAATTGCTCAAAGAACGGAAGAATTGCGCCTTGCAAACCAAACTTTGCTCACCTTAGAACAAGTTTGGGATATGATGAATAGCTCAAGGCCTTTGTCAAACGTTCTGGAAACCATTGTTTCCAGCTTATATGATGAATTTGGCTATATCTATAGCTTCATCGCCCAAAAACAATATGACGGAAACAAAACCTATTATTCCCTAAAAACATACTTAGAAAACGACATCGCGCTCGATTTTGCCGGACTCACCCACGACACAATATATGATTTTAAATTGAACCCAAAAATCAACGGCTTAATCGAAAATTCAATCGAAAAAAAAGAAGTCTCATATTATATTGATATCAAAGATTTTATCAAAGACAACATCGAAAACCCAGACGAAGAAAGAGTTGAAGAGTTTGTTCAAAAACACAATGTTAAAACGATAATCATTTTCCCGATTTGTGTACAAAACCAATTCGGGGGCTTTTTAGCAGTATTTTCGCCAAGAAAAGAATTAAAAGACGACGAATTGAGCTTCTTGAATTTATTCTCAAGACAAATAGAACTTGCAATCACTATCGCAAATCTTTTTGAAACAGTTAAAAAACAAGCTGTCACAGACCACTTAACAAGCCTTTTCAACAGAAGATTTTTTGAAGACGCACTTCATAGAGAAGCTACTCGTTCTTTAAGAACAAAACAACCTTTCTGCTTAATCGGGCTTGATTTAGACCATTTAAAAAGAATTAATGACACCTATGGACATTCCATGGGCGACAAAGCAATCGCCACAATTGCTCACATAATCACAAAAACATCAAGAAGCGTGGATATCCCTTCTCGCTATGGCGGAGAAGAATTTTTCATAATTCTCCCAGGGATTGACGCGAAAGGCGGCATAATAGCAGCTGAGCGTATTAGAGCGGCAATAGAAAAAGAACCCATAGAAGGTCTTAAAGAAGGAATTACGGCTTCTTTAGGTGTTTCTAGCTTCTTAGAACAAACAACAAATATTGATGAACTTTTTGAAATGTGCGATAAAGCCATGTATTCTTCAAAACAAAACGGAAGAAATAAAGTAACATTGGCCGATGTCGACAACATAACTTCTTGGCAAGATATCGCAATCGACGCTTTTGTGGATATTTTAACTAAACACAGAATTCCATTCAACAAATCTCTTGCCCAAGAATTAATCGACAAATTGCAAATAAAAGAAAAAGATTCTTCAGGCGCTTCCACCCAAGAAATGCTCTATAGCATAGTGGATTCAATCTCTAAATCTTATTTCCCATTGTACCAAGACGGAAGCACCAAAAACAAAGTCTTGCTCGCGACTTTAATCGCGAAGCGCTTAAATCTTCCAAAAGCAGAAGTCGACAAGCTCAAAATCGCAATGCTTTTATATGACATAGGAAACACTCTTATGCCAAAAGAAATCCTAAAAAAAGCGGCACCTTTGGACGAAAACGAAAAAGAAGAAATCCAAAAGCACCCTGTGATAGGCGCGCAAGAAATCTTGAAACCAATAAACAGCGTTTCAAATATCATTCCAATTATCGAACAACACCACGAAAACTGGGACGGAACGGGATATCCAAACAACAAAAAAGGAAATGAAATCCCTATCACTTCTCAAATTATTCTAATCGTGGATAGCTTCTTTGCTATGACTTCTTATCGCCCATACAGAAAAGCATACACGGTGGACGAAGCCATAGAAGAAATCAAAGCAAATTCAAACAAAAAATATTCCCCAGAGCTCACAGAAGCCTTTAGCTTTGCTATTGATGAATATAAGAAATCTAATTAATTTTTTCAAAGCAATAAATATTCCACATGCCGGAATTTCTCATTTCTTTGAATTTCAAATTCTCATTTGCCCAAGCTAAGCTCGCATTTTTCATATAAGAAGAAATGAGATATAAAAAAGGTGTTTTTTCATATTTTTCTTTGTCATTTGAAATATTTTTTATGTTGTTTTCCGAAAAGAAGCTCACACTCGAAAGGTCGACTACAAAAAGCTTTTCCCCTTTTTTAAAGGGGAAAAATTCTCGATTTAGCCTATCAAAGACTAAATCATAATTGTTATCTAAAAAAAAACTTTATATAATTCGTGCCCGTCTAAAAAAGCGTCTTTTGTTGTTCCTTTGTTTAAAACATAAGGAAAATTATATTTATCTAAAGCTGCAATTTTGTAGTCATCAAGTTTTAAATATCTTCCAAAATGGGTTTTTGGATAATATAAAAATAAAATTTTATCGTTTTTATTTAGTTTCATCTCTTCCATTTTTAAAACAGGAAGCCTTTGGCCTTCAAGCCTTGTTAGACGAATTGCAGAAGTATGAGAAACGATTATAAAAAACAAGCTCATAAAAACATAAATAGTAGCCAAAATCACTCTCGTGTTTTTAGAAAACAACTGCGCCCAGCCAATTGCTGTCATTAAGATTAAAATCGGATATAATTCTGTTAAATATTTTGTTAAAAATATGATTTTTCCTGCAATCGAAGCGATTAAAATAGTCAAAAATGTGGATACAAAAACCGCCAAAAGATAATGATTTATTTTTTTTGAATCGATATTTGATTTGATAATTAAAAACAAACAAATAGAAGCAGGAACAAGCGCAAAAAGAATAAAACCTATGTTTATTACGTTGTGGTTTACGATTTGATGATAAAAGCTCATAGGAGAATTCGTCAAATTCTTGAGCACAGGAGAAAATAAGTCTGTGAAATAGAAAAATATCTTAGACCAAGAAAATGGCGCCCACCATTGAGAAAAATATGTCGGGTGCGCAAAAATCCTGAATAAAAAAGGAATTATAGGCAAGCACAAAACAAGCCCAGCCACCATCGGCACAAGGAAATTATCCTCTCCTTTTTGCTTTTTGTTTTTTTGGCGAAAAGCAATGAGCCCAAACGTGTTAAAAATAACAAAAACAAAACCTATAGTGTGTTCTAAAATCAAAAGCACACTAAAAAACGTGAGCCACCAATAGTGCTTCTTTGAAGGGCATTCGTAGGTTTTAATCGAAAACAACAAAACCAAAGAAGACAAAAGAAAAATCATAGAATAAATTCTAACTTCTTGTGAAAAATAGATTAAAAAAGAGCTGATTGCACCCAAAGAAGCGCACGCAAGCCCGATTTTTATAGAAGAATCTTTTGTTTGGTAGTTTTTACCCACAAAATACATAACAAGGCAACCTAAAAGATTAGGAACTAAAGAAGACAATCTCAACATGAAATCTGAATTCTTAAAAATTGCAAGCCAAGCTTTAAGGTAAAAATAATGCAAAGGCGCATGGCAATTTGTCCTTATTCCTTCAAAAAAGTCAAAAGGAAATTTCAACATCGAAATTGAATATGTGATATATTCGTCGTTCCAAAGCCCTTCGGGGCGGTTCAAGTTCCAAAGCCTCAAAGCAAGCCCTAAAAGCAAAATCAAAAATAAAACTACTTTGTTATCTTTAAATATACTCATTAATCCACTATAGCCCCTTTGGGTACAACTGTAATTCCGCCTTCAGACACATAAAAGCCGCGTCTTAAATCTTCTTCTTTGTTGAAGCCGATTTCCGTGTATGGCGGGATTTCGACATTTTTGTCTATGATTGCACGGTTAATTTGAGAATGCCTTCCGATTGTGACGTTTTCCATTAAAATCGAATCGCAAACGCTCGAATAGCTGTTTATTCGGACTTTTGGAGACAAGACGCAACCTGAAATCATACCGCCCGAGATGATACAACCTTCTGAAACCAAAGAATTTTTGGCAACACCCACTCTTTCGTCCTCGTCCCAGATGAATTTCGCAGGAGGGAAGTTATAGTTAAATGTGCGCAAAGGCCAATCCGGAGAATATAAATTGAGCTCCGGCTGATATGCAAGCAAATCCATATTCGCTTGCCAATAGCTATCAACCGAGCCTACGTCTTTCCAATAGCCTTTTTCTGTTGGGGTAATCCCCGAAAATTCATTATTTGAAAAATTATAAATATAAACTCTTGAGCCATTATTTAGCATATTTGGAATAATATTTTTTCCAAAGTCATGGGAAGAAGAGTTGTCGTCTGCGTCTAAGATGAGCTCTTGAGTAAGCTTTTCGGGCTCAAAAATATAATTTCCCATAGAAACAAGACATTTTGTAGGGTCGTTTGGAATGTGTTTTGGAGTGGTCTTTGGCTTTTCTATAAAAGCAGTGAGCCTCCAATCATCGTCCACTTCTATTACTCCATATTCGCTCGCGAGTTCGATTGGAATAGCGATAGCGGAAATCGTCAAATCAGCTTTTTTTTCGATATGAAAATCAAGCATTTGTTGAACGTCCATTTTATAAATGTGATCGCCCCCAAAAATCGCAACGTGAGAAAATTTTTCGTCTGTAATTTGGTTTAAATTTTGATATATTGCGTCAGCCGTCCCTTTATACCAATTCCCGTCTGTCCTCATTTGAGCAGGAACAAGATCCACATATTGGTCTATTGAAGAAGACAAGTCCCAACCTCTTGAAATATGGCGGTTTAGGGAGTCTGATTTATATTGAGTTAAAACTTTTATTTGATAAAACCCTGAATTCACAAAGTTGTTCAAAACGAAGTCGATTATTCTATATCTGCCCCCAAAAGGCACTGCGGGTTTTGCTCTGTCTTTTGTCAAAGGATAAAGCCTTTTTCCTTGTCCGCCAGCTAAAATCATTGCTAAAACTTTGTTGCGATTCATAATTTCACCTAATTTTCCTATATATCAATTTTACTTTTGTTTAAAATCAAAAACAATAATACAAATATACTACCCTTTGTTTTATAACGTTTTGTTTGTTCTGAATATTTAAGTAAAATTATACAATATGTCATTCTGAAAAATTAGAAAAATGAACGAAAGTGAAATTTTTCAATTTGTTCAGAATCTCTAAAACGTGGCATTTTTTCATTTAATAATCTGGATTTGTTCATTTTTCTTCTGCTCCTGTGGTGCTCGGCTTTGCCTGCGCTCCTACGT
>CAKURL010000037.1 GCA_934675685.1 uncultured Candidatus Melainabacteria bacterium
TTGCCATTTTTATTTCCTTCTTCTAATACTTTTTATTATTTTGGCTCCTGTGGGCATTTCGGCTCTGTTTCGCTCAGTCGCTCAACAGCCTCAATTGTCCTACGTCGCCATCGTAGTGCTTAATCGTCAAAGCTCATCACTTTGCCGATTATCGCACCGGCTTCGCCCGCTAGACGCTAGCAGAAGCAACTGCAATAGCAATAGCTACTTCTGTGTCGTCTGTTGCTGTTGGTTTCTTTTTAGAAGTTTTCACTTCTTCTACTGGTGCAGGCCAGATTTTATCGATATAAGCTACGGCTTTTGCCATAATCATAATTGCAAAAACAAGAATTGTTAAAAATGAAAATACAATTCCCATTCCGACAAGCATAACTACGCCGCCTTCAGTTATGCTTTGCATAACGCTTGCTGTGTCTAACATAGTTGTTCTCCTTTTATTCCATTAACTAAAAAGTTGTCATATTCTTTTTCAAAATTAGAAAATAATTTTTCTAAAAATTCTTTTTTATCAACCTGTTTTTTTGTTTCTTCAAAAATAGAAGTTGCAGCTTGGTCTATCTTTTTTAAATCTTTTTCTTCGAGGTTTAAATTAATTCCGCAGCCAACTATGACGCCTTTACATTTTGTGCCGATGAATTCAGATTCTGCTAAAAAGCCTGCGATTTTTTTGCCATTGATTAAAATGTCATTTGGAAATTTGAAAGTGGGCTCTAAGCCATATTCTTTTATTGTATCTGCTGCAACTAGTGCGATAAATCTGGTGAGTTCGTTTAAATGAGTCAAATTAGAAGGTTTTAGAATGATTGAAATATAGACATTTCCGCCGTTTTCGTTTGAAGAAAACCAGCTTCTTTCAAATTGCCCGTGTCCTAGAGTTTGCAAATCGCAAGACACGACGTCAAAATTTTCTAATTCCTCTAAATGTTGATGAGAATAGACACTTGTGGAATTTAGCTCATCAAAATGTATAACTCTGCGCATAAAACTATTGTAACAAAAAGAAAAAAAATTGGTAGAAATAATTTTTTGTTTCAAAAACTTAATATAATTGGAAAAAACACCTGAGTGCTTTATTATATTATAGGGAATACTTGTAACTTCACCTTATGAAGATTTGATGGATAAAAATCGTGAACGAACATTTTAAATTATTAATTGATGACATAAAAAAACTTTGGGAAAAGTTGGATATAAACCAAAAGTTCTCAATAGCGGCACTTTTAGTGGCTATGCTTGTTGTGGGGATTTTCTTTATTTTTAAAGCGACTGAGCCAAATTGGACAGTTTTATATTCAGACCTTTCTAAACAAGATGTTGCAGCAATCACAGAAAGCTTCAAAAAAAGCGGCTATGCTTATAAGCTTTCCGAGGACAAAACTTCTATTTTGGTTCGAAATCAAGATAAAGAAGATTTGAAGTTTTTTGTTGCTGAAAATGACCTTATAAAAGATTCCTCTGGAGGCTTTGAGCTTTTAGATAATCTTCAATTGGGCTCTACTGATTTTAAAAATAAATTAACGAAACAAAGAATTTTTCAAGGAGAATTAACACGCTCCATTGAAAAAATCCAAGGTGTGAAAAATGCAAAAGTGCAATTAGCAGAGCCGGAGCGCTCTATCTTTACAGACGAAGACGAAGAGCCTTCTGCAAGCGTAGTTTTGGTTTTAGATCAAGGGGTGCGCTTAAAAGCGAGTCAAATTTTAGCTATCAAAAATTTAGTTGCATATTCTATTCCAAGGCTCACAAATGACAGAGTGTTTTTAACAGACCAATTTGGAAATGTTTTATCCGAAGATGTTTCTAAAAATTCGACTGACATGCAAAGCTATAGGACGAATTTTGAAAAAGAAGCTGCAAAAAAAATCAAAGATACCTTAGAAACAATCATGGGAAAAGATAACGTTTCTGTTCAAGTTTCGACTGTTATGGACTTCAACCAAACAAGAGCAACAATAGAAAGCTATACTCCAAATAAAAACGATAATGCTGGGGTGATTTTATCTCACCAAGGGGAAAAAGAAGTTTATTCTAACCCTCAACAGCTTCCATCAAACCAAAAAGAAAAATCCACTTTTGATTCTCAAGATTCTCAAACACAAAACACAATAGAAGACCAAGCGAACAGAGTAAGCCAAGTGCAAGCGCAAAACCCAAATATAGATGAACAAGCGGCAACTCAGCTTGCGCAAGACCCAAATGTGGCTTCTGCGCCATTGAATCAAACTCCAAACAAAACAAACAATTTTGAAGCAAGTTCGGCTAATGGCTCTGATAATGATGTTCGAAAATTGAGCTATGAAAAAGAAAAATCTGCAACACAATACGCAGTGACAAAAGAAATTAAACAAGTAGTCTATGCTCCAGGGGCAGTGACCAAGATGAGCGTTGCTGTTGCGGTGAATAAAATGCTCACAGACGACGAAAAAACGCAAATTGAAAATTTAGTCATAGCGGCGTCTGGGCTTGATACTTCAAGAGGAGACGTTGTAAACGTTACAAGCCTTAAGTTCACAGGAATAGATAATTCAGAAGAAATCAAACAAGACAAAGAACAACAAAAAGAATTTATTTTAGAAATTTTAACTTTCATCTTTAAAAACGTTTCTCCTGTTGTGATTATCTTGCTTTTAGGCTTGATGGCATTGCATAACTTTGGAAATTTATTTAGAGAACCAAAAAAACAAGAAGAGGAAGCAAAAAAAGAAGAGGAAGAAATGCAAATTCCTACTTTCGACCCTTATTTGGCGCTTCAACAAAACAAAACAAACCCAGAAGATTTTTATCAACAAGATACACAATATGCTTCTGCAATTGATAAAAAGAAAAGTGAAATCATAAACATGGTTTTAGGCGACCCAGAAGAAGCCGCGAGGGTTTTAACTTCATATATTAAAGAATAGGAAATTAAAATGGCAAATATACGCTTAGAACAAATGTCTCCAACCCAAAAAGTCGCAGCGCTTTTAATCACGCTGGGGCCTAATACGGCAGCTGAAATCTTGAAAAATATCGAAGACGACGCAACATTAGAACAAATCACGATTGAAATTGCGGGCTTAAATAAACTTCCTCAAGAAATCATAGAAGCAATTGTGGACGAATTCCACACAGTCTTTCAAGCTTCTTCTGTTTTGGCAGCAGGCGGCATGTCTTATGCTCGTGAGCTTTTAGAAAAAGCTTATGGGGCTTCTGAAGCGGATAATATTTTAAATAGATTAGTTACGATTTTAAATTCAAATCCTTTCCAATTTTTTAACGAAGCAGACCCAATCCAGCTTGCGACATCTTTCCAAAACGAAAATCCGCAGTTGATTGCGCTGATTTTAGCATATCTAAAGCCGGAACAATCGGCAAAAATCTTGAATTATCTTGCTCCTGCTGTGCAACATAAAGTTGCGCTCAAGATTGCCCAAATGGAGACCACAAACCCAGACGTTATTTCAGAAGTTGAAAAAATCGTGGAATCAAGATTTTCTACTATTGTTGCGACAGACTTTTCTAAAGCAGGCGGCACTAAAGCTCTTGCAAATATCTTAAATAGCACAGATAGAGCGACAGAAAAAAATGTCATAGAACAAATGGAAATGGAAACGCCAGAGCTCGCAGAGGACGTAAGAAGCCTTATGTTTGTGTTTGAAGATATTATCCAGCTTGATGATTCTTCTATCCAAAGAGTTTTAAGAGAAATTGATTCAAAAGATTTAGCGACTTCTTTGAAGGGAACCAAAGAAGAAGTTAAGCAAAAAATCTTGAAAAATATGTCAGAGCGTGCTCAAGCAGTGCTTTTAGAAGATATGGAATACATGGGCCCAATTCGCTCTAAGGAAGTGCAAAAAGCTCAATCTAAAATTGTGGGCGTAATTAAAGCGCTCGAAGCTGTGGGCGAAGTTGTGATTTATCGAAATGAGCAAGAGGACGAAATGATTGAGTAAGATAAATAACAATAAAATAAATTTTGACGATGACGATTTTCTTGTTGATTTCGATTTAAATAAAAAAAATTCTAAAAAAGAAGAACCAAAAAAAGAAACTCTAACTCAAGAAGAGCTTGAACACAATCGTTCTTTAGAGCAAAGACAAGAAATTCTTTTTGGTGCGCAAAAAGAAGCACAAGAAATCATAGAACAAGCGCAAAAAGAAGCCCAAGAAATCTTGAAAAATGCAAAAGAAACTTCTTCAAAAGAAAAAGAAGAAATAGAAGAATTGGCTTTGAGTACAAAACAAGATTTAGAAGAAGAAAAAGAAAAGATATTAGAGGAAGCAAAAAAAGAAGCACAAGATTTGTTGACAAATTCAAAAGAAGAATTGGAAAATATCAGAATTAAAGCGACAAATGACGGTTATCAAGACGGTTATCAAGATGGCTTAGGAAAAATCCAAGAAGAATTAGAAGAAAAAATCCAAAATTTTGATAAATTTTTGCTTATTCAAGAAGAAGCAAAAGAAAAGCTTTTAAAGTCAGCAGATAAAGACATCTTGGATATTATAATTGCGATTTCAAAAAAAATTCTTTTGAAAGAAATAGATGGCGCTATTTTAGAAAATATCATCAAAAAGACGATTTCAATGCTCGAAAAAAAAGAAGAAGTAAACATTATTTTGAGCGAAAATTATGCTCGTTTGCTTTTGGAATTGCAAAATAAATCCTTAAATGAGGACGAAAAAGAGCTAAAATTTGAGGATTTTAAACAATATCAAGGTTTCAACATCATTTATAATAAATCTTTTGCGCCTGACACAATAATTGTCGAAAACCCAAAAGAAAGGTTTGACGCTTCTATAAATACTCAACTGGACAACTTAATTAGAGATATTTTGGAAAACAATTCTAAAGATATTTAAGCGATTAATATGATAAATAAAGAAAAAATAAAAAATATCATAGAAAATTCAAAAACGATTTCAAAAATTGGAAAAATTATAGAAATCATTGGGCTTACGATAGTCGCCGATGGGCCTATGGGCTCCATTGGAGACTTGTGTTATATTCTTCAAGACGAAGAAAAAATAGAAGCTGAAATCGTGGGCTTTAGAAAAGATTGTATTCTTTTAATGCCATTAGGTTCCATGGAAGGCCTAAAAGCAGGGGCGATGGTTGTAAACACGGGAGCTTCTATGAAGGTGAAAGTTTCAGAGAGCCTTTTAGGAAGAGTGTTAGATGGGCTTGGAAACCCATTAGACGGAAAAGAAGAAATAATAGCGGACGATTATTATCCGACAAACGCGAAAATCATCAACCCCATGGAAAGAAAGCCGATAGATGAAGTCTTGCCTTTAGGTTTAAAAGCGATTGATGGCTTAAACACCATAGGAAAAGGTCAAAGAGTGGGGATTTTTGCGGGTTCCGGTGTTGGAAAATCAACCACACTTGCAATGATAGCGAAAAATACAACAGCTGATATAAATGTAATTGCGCTTATCGGGGAGCGCGGAAGAGAGGTTCGAGAATTCATAGAGCACACTATGGGGGTAGAAGGTATGAAGCGCTCTATAGTGGTCTGCGCGACTTCAGAGCAACCTGCATTAGTCAAAATTAAAGCTTCTTTTGTTGCTTGTGCGATTGCAGAATATTTTAGAGACAAAGGAAAAGATGTCTTATTTATGCTAGATAGCGTAACTCGTATCGTTAGCTCAAAGAGAAGTAGGGCTTGCTGTGGGCGAGCCTCCGGCTACTCGGGGCTATACTCCTTCTGTTTTTGCTCTTTTGCCTAAGCTTTTAGAACGAGCTGGCGCAAATAAATATGGAACAATCACGGGGTTATATACGGTTCTTGTCGAAGGGGACGATATGAACGAACCTGTAGCGGACGCAGCAAGAAGCATTTTAGATGGGCACATTGTGTTATCTAGAGCGCTTGCGCACAAAAACCACTACCCTGCAATCGACGTTTTGGCGAGCATTTCTCGTGTTATGAATAATATTGTTTCTGAAGAACATAAAGAAGCTGCAGGAAAAATAAGAAACATTTTAGCAAGCTATAGAAAAAATGAAGATTTGATTAACATCGGAGCTTATGTAAAAGGGTCGGACCCAAATGTGGATAAAGCAATTGATTTAATTGACGAAGTGAATGAGTTTTTGACCCAAAGAGCCGATTATAAAAATGATTATGAGTCGATAGTAAAAGAAATGATAGAACTTTCTTTGAAATAACAAATTCTGTGTGAAATAATTTTGCGATATAATAAATCTATGCTTAATAAATCGGTGCTTTTCGATAATTTAAGAAACGCGTATTCTAAAATTTCAACAATGAGATTTTTAGAAAAAGAAGGGCGCGCGATTTTGCCTTTGAGATATTTTTTCGAGCTCACACACCTGTGCAACTTGAATTGCCCATATTGCTACGTTGCAAAAGACAAAAAAGAAAGAATAAAAAAAGAGCTTTCTTTTGAAGATTGGAAAAATGTAATCTCTCAAATCCCAAGATTTGGCTTCATCACCCTAGTTGGGGGCGAGCCTTTAATCAGAAAAGATTTTTCTGATATCTTATTTTGCGCTTCAAAAAGGGTGTTTGGAAAAGTGAATGTCGTGACTAATGGCGTTTTGATGGAAGAAAAAATCATTGACGATTTCATAAAATCGAAAATGCTTCTTGTGAGCGTTTCTTTGGACGGTTGGGGAAAAACACACGACCAAAATAGAGGTCAAGAAGGGATTTTTTCAAAAATCCAAGAAAACCTAGAAATTTTAAACAAAAAAAGAAAAAAATCTTTTCTGTCTCCTAAGCTTTTAGTTGACATTAAAACTATAGTTTTAAAAGACAATTTAGAAGATATTTTGAAATTATATGAATATAGCGCAAAGATGGGGTTTGAATTTTTCTCAATTTCTTTTTTGAGAAATAACAATTTGAAGCAAAATTCCCATTTAGAAGAAACTTTCGAAGAAAAATTTTATCTTCCGGAATATAAAATAGAAAAATATTTTGATTTAGAAAAATTTAAAGAAATTTATTTTGAAATTCAAAAAATAAAAAAAACTTATGGCTTGAAAGCCCCTATTGTTCGCTTTTCTCCTAAATTCGAAAACAAAAACCCTAAAAAAGAATTTGAATTAATCAGAAGATTTTTTGAAGAATATCAAGATTTACACCCGAGAGAAATCTATAAACCTTGCTTATACCCATATTCAAACACGATAATTAACCCAAAAGGGGATATTTATCCTTGTTTATCTGTTAAAATGGGAAACGTGAAAGAGCAATCAATAAAAGAAATTTTAAACAATCCGATATATAAATGTTTTAGGAAAAACTTGAAATATTCAAAAGCTTTTTCGAGTTGTAATTTATGTTGCGAATTAACAGTGAAAGAAAGAAAAAACCAATGAAAAAAATAAATCTTCTTGTTTTATCTTTGTGCGTGTCTTTGATTTTGCCTTTGAGCGCTGCTTTTGGGCTCGGTTCAGATATGTTATTTTCGACTTTGCCTTCGGGGCAAAAAGTCGTGATTAAAGAAAACCATGACAACAAAATCGTAAAAATCGACACTTGGATAAACACGGGCTCAATCAACGAAGACGACAAAACGACAGGGATTAGCCACTTTTTAGAACATTTATTTTTCAAAGGGACGCAAAAATATCCAACAGGCACTTTTGATAAAATCTTAGATTCAAAAGGTGCTGAAGTGAACGCAGCAACAAGCAAAGATTATACCCATTATTATATCCAAATCCCTTCTAAAGACTTCGATTTGGCTTTAGAATTGCACTCAGACATGCTTTTAAACCCAATGATTCCAAGAAAAGAATTGGAAAGAGAAAGACCCGTTGTTATAGAAGAAATTTCTAAAACAAAAGATTCTCCTCAAAATAGAATGTTTGACAACCTCTATAATTTGATTTATTCAAAATCAAACCACCCATACCAAAGAACAGTTATAGGCAAAAAAGAAGTTATCCAAAACGTGACAAGAGAAGAAATTTTGGATTATTATAACCGTTTCTATACTCCAGACGCTTATACGACTGTGATTGTGGGAGATGTCGACAAACAAGATGCTCTAAAAAAAGTAGAGCTTGCTTTTTCAAAGAAAAAAGCTCTTCAAGAAAAAATTAAATATCCTCAAGTGAAACCATTAACAAAAATCGAAAAAATAGAAGATACGATGGATATAAATAAAACCCACTTGATGATTGGCTTTTTGGCGCCTAAATTTTCAAACGAAATGGAAACATATCCGCTTGACGTCTTATCAAGTGTTTTGACTTCGGGCAAAAGCTCTATTTTAAACCAAAAATTAAAAGAAGAAAAAGACTTAGTTTTATCTATTTCGAGCGGAAATTATTCTCAAAAAGACAGCGGAATTTTTTATATTTATGCAACATTGAACCCTAAAAACGAAAAAATCGTTCAAGGGGAAATTTTAAAAGAAATTGAAAATATTCAAAAAGGAAATTTAGACGAAACAACCTTGCAAAAAGCAAAAAAATTAATGAAAACAGATATCTATTATTCAAGAGAATCTATTTCAAACATTGCTGAAGAATTAGGCTACGACTTCACTTTTTCAAAAAACGAAAATTATTATGATAATTACATAAAAAATATTGAAAAAGTTTCAAAAGAAGACGTCATAAAAGCAGCAAGAAAATATTTAAATACTCAAAAATATGCTCTTTCTATAGTGAGCCCGAAAGAAAAATCTGAAAACATTAAAGAAATTTCTTCTGTTTCAAATAAAGATGTTTCAAAAGACGCTATTTTGCTAGAAGAACAAGAAGCTCAACATTTGAAAAAATATAAGCTTTCAAATAAAGCTACTTTAATTACTAAAAACAAAAAAACAAATTCAATCGTTGCGATGGATATTTCGATTTTAGGCTCAAAAATGGCTGAAACAAAGCCTGCTCAAGGGCTCATGGCGGCAGCTTTGGCGCAATATGGAACTCAAAATTATACAAGCTCAAACTTTGCTCAATTTTTAGACGAAAATGGGATAAAATTAGGGCTTGCAAACGGCAATGATGTCTTTTCAATCTCTCTTCAAACGACAAAAGAAAGCCTAGATAACGCTTTTATAGCGCTTGACGAGGTTTTAAACAGGGCATTATTCCAAGATAGCGAATTTGAAAAGGTTAGAGCAAGAAAAATCCAAGAATTAAAAGCCACAAAAGATAGCGCTTCTAAGTTTGTTTTTGATGAATTCAAAAAGCTCGCTTTTCAAAACACGGTCTACGGGCAAAATTCTTCGTATTTAATTAAAGCTCTTCAAAATTTGAAAAGAGAAGATGTCGTAGAATATTATAAAAGAATAATTAATCCTGAAAATATGGTGATAAGCGTCGTGGGCGACGTTTCAGACGACATTTTAAAAGAAAAATTTACTCAAATTATAAAAGAAAATGAAAAAGGACAAGCTTTTTCGTTTAAAAAAGTTAAATATAACTCTTTTAAACCCCAAAAAAACTTGGAAGAAACTTTCCATAAAAACGAGCTTGAAGCAGCTTGGCTCGCTTTAGGCTTTAAGACTTGCCCGATGTTGAGCGACGAAAATAGAAAAGATTTAGCGACTTTAAGCGTAATCAATTCGATTTTAGGTCAAGGTATGTCCTCTAGGCTATTTGTGAATTTAAGAGAAGAACAGGGGCTCGCTTATACAGTAGGTTCGACCTTGTCTTCTAATATTTTAGATGGCGCATATATTGCCTACATCGGCACAAACGAAAACAGTATTCAAAAAGCAAAAGAAGGAATATTGAACCAAATAAACATCTTGAAAAAAGAAATGGTCACAACAAAAGAACTAAATGACGCAAAAAATAAAATCATGGGTCAATTGGAAATGGGGCTCGAAACAAACATGCAAGAAGCTGACCTAAACGGCTGGTATGGGGTTTTGGGGCGTTCGTTGGAAGGCTTTGAAGAATATAAAAAGATGATTATGGACGTTTCTCAAAGTGACGTCATAGAAATCGCAAATAAATATTTTTCAAAACCATATATCTATACTGTAGTGAGAGCGAAAAAATAAATGCAACAATTTCAAAGAACGGAATTATTAATAGGCAATAAAGCCTTAGAAAAGCTCAAAAATTCAAAAGTGGCGATTTTTGGGCTCGGGGGCGTCGGGGGTTATGCGCTTGAAGCCCTTGTTCGAATAGGAGTGGGAGAAATTGATATTGTTGATTCTGATAAGGTCGATATAACAAATATAAACCGTCAAATAATCGCTCTAAATTCGACTGTGGGCGAATATAAGACAGATGTTGCTTTTAAAAGGGCAAAAGACATAAATCCAAACGTTAAAATAAACAAATTTCAAATGTTTTTCACAAAAGAAACTTCAAATTTGTTTGATTTTTCAAAATATGATTATGTGATAGATGCGATTGACACAGTGAGCGCAAAGCTAGAATTAATCGAGCAAACAAAAAAAGCGAACACAAAAATCATTTGCGCTATGGGAGCGGGGAACAAAATGGACCCTACGGGCTTTATGGTCTCAGACATCTCAAAGACTTCTGTTTGCCCTTTGGCAAAAGTAATTAGGCAAGAGCTTAAAAAAAGAAAAATCAAAAAAGTGAAAGTTGTATATTCAAAAGAATTGCCCAAAAAACCAAAAGGCGAAATCGAAGAGAAATTTGGGCGCCATGCGCCGGCAAGCAATTCTTTTGTGCCTCCTGTGGTGGGGCTTATTATAGCAGGAGAAGTGATAAAAGATTTAATTGAAGGCTTAATATAAATTTATTCAAAAGTTAAATCATTTTCTTTTAAAAGAAAATCCGTTTCTTTTTTGTTTTCTTCTATTAAAAGGAGCTTTTGGGCTCTTGATAAGGTCTTTTTTATCCTATATTCTTCTTTATAAGCTAAAGATTTTTCTTCAAAAGCTTTTAAAAAAACGATTTTTGAAGGAGGGTGCGCTTTTGTGTATTTTGCTCCTTTTTTAGAATTTTTGTTGCTGTGTTCTAGATATCTTTTTTTGATATCAAGGCAAAAGCCACAATAAAGAGTGTTATCCACAGTTTGAATTATGTAAACGTAAGATTTCATCTAAGGTCTCTAATATTTCTTTTTGTGTATTTAAGCTCACCAAGACTTGTCTATATTTAGAGGCATTTCTTAATTGGGAAATATAATATGGGTAAAATTTTCTCATAAATTTAATCCCGTTTGTTTCTCCCATAAGCTCTACTTCTTGCGCAAGATGGTCTTTTAGCATTATGATTTTTTCTTCTAAAGAAGGCTCTTTTATGATTTCTTTTGTTTTAAAATAATGCTCTATTCTAAAAGGAAGAGTGAAATCGCCCATGATTCCTCTGCCTATTGAAATTCCATCGCATTTAGTTAAATTTAAACAATCAACCGCGTCTTGGATAGATTTAATGTCGCCATTTGCAAAAACAGGGATATTAACCTCTTTTTTTAAAAGCCCGATTTTTGCCCAATCGGCCTTGCCTTCGTACATTTGGCTTCTTGTTCTGGCATGTAGAGTCACAAAATCAACTCCTGCTTTTTCTAATTCTTTTGCAAATTCAATATAGTTTTCTTCTTCTTTTGTCCAGCCGAGCCTGAATTTCGCGCTCACTTTTAGATTTGTCTCGTCTTTGATAGATTTTATTATGTCGCAAGCGAGTTTTGGCGTTTTCATCATAGCGGAGCCGTCCCCTGAGACTGTGACTTTTTTCACTGGGCAGCCACAGTTAATATCTATCATAGAAGCAAAAGGGGCGATTAGCTTCGCCGCTTGGGTCATTTTGTCGATTTTGTGGCCCACGAGCTGAAAAGCTAAAGGATATTCAAATTCTTCAAATTTGACGATTTTTTGTTTTTCTAAGTTTGGATTATTGCAAAGCATTTCAGAAGAGAGCATTTCAGTTGTCATCAGGCATTTTGAGCCATGTTTTCTGATGAGCCCTCGAAAAACAATATCGGAAATCCCAGCCAAGGGCGCTTGGATTACTTTTATGTCTTTGATATTTATCTCTTTTTCAATCTGTTTCATACTTATTTTTATTATTTTTATTTCTTATTCAAGGAAGCCAAGTATTCTTTTAATTCTTTAATTCTTGAAGTCGCAAATTGCGTCATTTCGTCTTTTGCGCCTTGGTTTAAAGAGACAAATTTTTCGTAGTTTGAAATTGCCCCTTGGTAGTCTTCTAAGTTATCAAGGTCGACTGCCAAAGAATAATATGCTTCTTTGAAATTAGGGTTTTTAGAAAGAAGCATTTTATATTGTTTTGTTGCTTCTTGAAGTTTTTTCAATTCATCATAGCAGAGCCCTTTGTAATAAAGGCTATATTCGTCGTTTGGCTTTTTAGCTAAGACTTTATTAAACAAATTAATCGCTTCTTGGGCTGAACCTTGTTCATATTTAGAAATCGCGTCATTTAAAAGCTGGCTTGTTGCATTTTCTTCTATTTGGGCGATTAAATTGGTCATATCTGGGTCATTTTTCTTGATAGTTAAAAGCTTTTGTGCCATTTTTTTAGCGTTTTCAAAGTCGTTTTGTTCAAAATATGCCCAAGCGGAGCTTGCTAAAAGCTCTTGGTTATTTGGCTCTTTGTTTAATAATTCAAGGTAATAGTTATTTGCTTCTTGATATTTTTCCATTTCCCAATAGCAGCTTGCAATCGCAAGTTTCACTTCTTTTGTTTGGTTTGGGATTTCCAGATATTTTGCAATCGCTTTGTCGTATTGTTTTGTTTCATATAATTTTGTCGCTGTTTCATATTGGACATTATCTTGATAAGCTTTAATGTCTTTTACCATATTAGCCAATTTTTGGCTGTTTGGGTTTAACATAAGCCCTTTTTGGCAAATTAAATTAGCATTTTGATAGTCTTTTTTGTCAAGATAAATTTGAGCTATGTTGATATAAGTTTCTTCTTTTGAAGGGTTGATTTCTTGAGCTTTTTTGTAATATAAAAGCGCGTTATCGAGGTCTTTATTTTTGTGCATTTCAAGGGCGCAGTTGAATTGCGCTTCGTAGTTTTGAGGGTTGTTTTTTGCTTTTTGGATTAAATAAGTTTGGAGTTTTGCTCCTGAAAAATTGTTTAAAATAATGTCGTCGCTATTTTCTTTTGCGAGCTTGTTGTTGGGCTCAATCGCTAAAATTGCGTCATATTGGCTCAAAGCGTCATCTAGCCTGTTTAAGCTCTTATAAGCATTGGCTTTATAATTTAAAACTTCAATGTTTTTAGGGTTTTTAGCTAAAAGTTTGTTATAGGTTTCTATTTCTGAAGCATAGTCTTTTTGGCTATTATATAAAGAAGCGAGGTTCAATAAAGCAGTGTCGTCTGTGGGGTCTAGTTGATATGCTTTTTGATATTGGATTTTTGCTTGAGAAAAATTACCTTGTTTTTGGTAAATTGCTCCTAAATTAATATAGCTTTGCGCGTCAGAAGGGTTGTTTACGAGGTTTTGTGTCC
>CAKURL010000038.1 GCA_934675685.1 uncultured Candidatus Melainabacteria bacterium
CATCATTGCTTCAGGAAACACTCTATCTGATATTAGCTTTGAAAATGGGGATAGAGTCATTATAAATGCAAGAAGCCAGCAATATGACAGAAAAGGAAGTTCCATGATGGCTTCCGGAAATGTTCATATTGTTTATGGAGATTATGTTGCAGACGGGCCTAAAGCAATCATGTATATAAATTCAAAGACAAATAAACCGGAAAAAATCGTTTTTGTCGGAAGGTCTAAAATAGTTGAAAACAAAGTAAATTCTGTGGAAGCCGATAAAATCACAATGATTATTGCTCCGAAACATTTTGAAGCAGAAGGGCGCGTGAAAACAAATATCGAACAAGGCACAGGAAACAAAAAACAAGACAAAATGGAGTTCAGTTTATAAAAATGGAAAATTTAGTTTTAGAACAAAAACAATGTTTAATAGCAGGCGACGGGCAATTGCCTGTTGAAATGGCAAAAAGCTCAAAGCAAAACGGGTTTGAAGTCGTTTGCGTGTCTTTATCCAGCGACAACATTAAAGAATTAAAAAAACATTGCTCAAAAGTCGTGTCTTATGGCCCTGGGCAAATTGATTCAATTAAAAAATTCTTAATCGAAGAAAACGTAAAACAACTTACTTTCTTAGGAAAAGTTTCAAAAACAATGCTTGTAAAGCGCCCTAAGCTTGAAAAAACAGCAATTTCTTTGTTGAAAGAAATGAAGAAATTAAATGATGACGCTATAATGCTCAAAATCGTGGAACAGCTTGAAAATATTGGAGTCACAATTTTGGATCAAACAATTTTTATCAAAAATTTAATGATTCAAAAAGGAGTTTTAACTAAAAATGCGCCTACTGAGCTTGAGATGGCTGATGTGGATTATGGCTTTAACATTGCAAAACAAATAGGCGGGCTTGACATCGGGCAATCTGTTGTCATGAAAGATAGAATGATTATGGCAGTAGAAGCAATCGAAGGCACAGATAGATGCATCAAAAGAGGGTGCAAGCTTGCAAAAAGAAAAAATGCAATTGTTGTAAAAGTTTCTAAACCTCTTCAAGACAAGAGATTTGATATCCCGACGGTCGGGCTTAGAACGATTAAAACAATGAGAAAATATGGCGCTAAAGTTTTGGCTTTAGAAAGCGGAGAAACAATCATCGTGGAGCGCGACAAGATGGTTGAATATGCAAATAAGCATAATATCATAATTGTAGCTGTATAGTTGAAAAAATAAAAAAATGAAAAAAGTTTTTATAATCACAGGCGAATATTCGGCAGATAAGCATGCTTCTGGGGTTGTTCGAGAGTTAAAAAAGATGTATCCAAATGTCATAATTGAAGGCGTTGGGGAATCTAATCTTGAAGCCGAAGGAGTTAAGCTTTTTTTAAACCATGAAAAAATGGGGAAAATGGGACTTAGTTTTTCGACTATTTTCAACCATTTTATTATGGGCTATAAAATAATCAAATATTTAAAAACAGAATTTAAGCCGGATTTGGTTTTGCTTGTGGACTATGGGGCTTTTAACCTTCAAATTTCAAAGCTTCTTAAAAAAGCTGGCTTTAAAACTTTTTATTTTATTCCTCCTCAAATTTGGGCTTCAAGAAAACATCGCCTTAAAACCATAAAGAAAAATATAGATAGAGTTTTGACGATTTTTCCTTTTGAAAAAGAATTTTATGAAAAAGAAGGAATCCCGACTACCTTTGTGGGGCACCCGATTGTGTCAGAGTTGCCTGAATGTAACAATAAAGAAGAATTCTACAAAAAGCATAATCTCGACTTGAACAAAAAATTAATAGGGATTTTTCCTGGGTCAAGAATTTTTGAAATTAAATTTTTGCTTAAAATATTTTTAAAAGCTATAAAGCTAATTGAAGAAAAAAGAAAAGATATTCAATTTGTGTTTTCGCATGCGCTTAGCTTGAAAGACGACGCTTTTAAGGTTCCATATAAAACAATAAAAGGCGAAAACCACCAGCTTTTAGCTTATAGCGACGCTCTCGTTTTAGCTTCAGGCACAGTTGCCTTGGAAGCTGCGATTTATGAAACACCAATGCTAATCGCTTATCGCGGGCCATTATTTTTCTATTTAGTTTATCTTCTTGTAAGAAACATTAAAAGAGCTTGTCTTGTAAATATAATCACAAATAAAGACTACGTTGATGAATTTTTGATGTATAAAGCAACGCCTGAAAACATCTCGAATTGCATTCAAGAAATTTTGGACAACCCTAAAAAAAGAGAATATATAATAGAAGGCCTAAAAAAGACAAAAGAAATGCTTTTAGGCGGCCATTGCGTGTATAATGTCGCAAAAATAATTAAAGAAGAATTGGAAAAAACTAAAACAGAGGAGAAAATATAAAATGAAGAAGAATTTAGCAAATATCATAACCTTATCAAGAATATTTTTTGTATTCATCGTGGTGGCACTTTTGTTTTCAAAAGAATGCGAAGTTTCTTATATCGTAGCTTTGGTTTTAAGCGCGATTTTGATGTGGTTTGATGGACTTGATGGTTTTTTTGCTCGTAAATTTAATGTTTCTTCTAAATTTGGCGCTTTGCTCGACATCATGGGCGATAGAATTGTGGAGAATGTTTTTTGGATTAGCTTCTGCGCTCTTGGTTGGGTGAATGTTGCTGTTCCTATTATTGTTCTTTCAAGAGGAATAATCACGGATTCTCTTCGCACTTTGGCTTTCGAAAAAGGCTACACAGCTTTTGGAAAAACAACAATGATGCAAGGAAAAGTTGCTAAATTCATCGTTGCTTCAAACTTTTCTCGCTTCACTTATGCCGTTTGTAAAGCGGTTGCGTTCTTTTTTATGATTTTAGGACATTTTCCAAAAGAATTCCAAAACCAAGATGTAATCTTAAAAATCGCAATCGTATGCACAATAATTTCTGTTGTTTTTTGTGTTTTAAGGGGGTTGCCTGTAATTTTTGAATCAAGAAGATTTTTTGAAGAAGTGTAAAACAAAAAACGAGGGAAATTTGAAATCTGAATTTTTAAACATTGTTTTATATGAACCGGAAATCCCACAAAACACGGGGAACATTGTCCGCTTGTGCGCTTGCATTGGGGCAAAATTATATCTTGTGGGAAAGCTTGGTTTTATCTTGTCTGATAAATATTTAAAGCGCGCTGGGCTTGATTATTGGGACAAAATGGAAATAGAACACGTTGACGAATTGGATACTTTAATTTCAGAAAACAAAGATTCAAACTTTTATTATTTCACTACAAAAACAAAGAAAAAATACACTGATTTTGAATTTCAAAAAGGAGATTTTTTGGTCTTTGGGCCGGAGTCTCGAGGAATTCCGGAAGAAATTTTAAGAAAAAACATTGAAACTTGCGCGACAATTCCTATGAGAAAAGAGACAAGAAGCTTGAATTTGTCGAATTCTGTGGCGATTGCCGCTTATGAAGTTGTGCGCCAGTTTGGTGTGGATTTAAACTAGCCTAGATAGGAAAAAATATGACAACATCGCAAAATGCCAATATTCAAGTTTTAGGAAAAGAGATTATTTTAAAATTGCTCCCTCAAAGGGCGCAAAATTCTCACAAAGGAACATTTGGGCATGTTTTAAACATCGCAGGCTCAAGTTCTTTTTCAGGCGCTGCATATTTAAGCTCAATTGCAGCTTTAAAAGTGGGCGCTGGATATTCCATGCTTGCAAGTTGTTCTGATGTTGTGAATTTAGTAGCTTCCTATTCTCCGGATTTGACTTATTTGGATCTTGGGCAATCTCAATATGGAACAATTCCAAAAGACGCAATTAAAACCTTAAATTCAATTGCAAATTATGACGTTGTTTCAATTGGTTGCGGCTTAAATACAGTAGGTGGCGTAGCTGATTTAGTTGTAAATTTCTTAAAAAAGAACAAAGGGGCTTATTTTCCTGTTGTGATTGACGCAGATGCGATTAATATCATGGCTCAGCAAAAGAATTTTTCTTTTCCATTAAATTCAATAATCACTCCGCACCCATTGGAGCTTGCTCGTTTGATGGGGCTTGATGTTGAAGAAATTCAACAAAACAGGGCAAAATGGGCTTGGGAAGCAAGCAAAGAGTTTGATTGCGTGGTTTTATTGAAAGGGCACGATACGGTGATATCTGTCCCAAGCGGAAAGATTTTTATAAACCATACAGGTAATTCTGCACTCGCAAAAGCAGGGACGGGAGATATTTTGTGCGGCATGATAGCCGGCTTTTGCGCTCAAGGGTTGTCTATTGAAGACAGCGCTTGTTGTTCTGTATTTTTGCATGGGCTTGCTGCAGAAATCGCTTCAAGAAATTTAACTCAATATTGCGTTTTAGCAAGCGACATTTTAAAATATCTTCCTTTTGCTTTTAAAATGTTGTTTCAGCCTTTGAATAACGACTAAAAAGAAATTAAATTCTTTTTTCTTTGTTTTCTAATTTATTATCTAAGCTTGAAATTTGAACTTCAATATTGCTTTTGTTTTCTTTTACGATAAGAGCATTTGAAACAGCGACACCTTCTTTGTTTAAGGCAGAATTCACGATGTTGCCTTTAACAAAAAGAGTGCTTGAAGAGCCTCCATCGAAATTCATTGCATATTTGCAACCAAGGCTTTTCATCAAACTCGCAAGTTCAAATAAGGTCATACCTACAGAAGCTTCTTCTCTTCCATCTATTGTGACTAAAACAAGAGACATATCTTCTCTGTAGCCTATTGCGCTTCTTGGGTTTTTGCCCGAAATTGCGTTTAGCTTTTGTGTTTTTACATCTACATAAATTTGAGAATTCTTAACCAAATATGGCCCTGCGGCAATGATATGGCTTGCTTTTTCAAAACCTTCTTGAAGATTTGCTTCTATATAAATTTCTCTATCTTTAATTAATTTTTTGATTAATTCTTTATTTGCCTGTAAAACGACTCCGCCTTGTTCGATTTTAATCGGGTTTGCACTCACTTTTTCTATTTTATTTCCTTTGATTAATAAATTCCAATTGTCGTTTTTGGCGATTGGAGAAAATTCTCCCCAAGAAGAAGTGTAGATAATGCTTTGAGAAAATAGCATTCTTGGTTGGTTTATGTTGTCGATTTTAAAAATGCCGGATTTAGACACGGCTTTGAGGTCAAAATCGATGTTATCCATTTTGAAATATGTATTTTTCATGCCATTTTGATAATCTTCAAAAATTCCAATCCCAACCCTGTTATAAATTGCGCCAGTTAAAATTTCCCCATCTATCATTAAGGCGCCTAGCGGTACTCCTGTCTGCGGTTTGAAAAATCCCCCGTTTAAAGCTACAATTGCTCCTGAATTTTGAGCTATTTTTCTAACTGTTGATTTTGAATTCAATTTCGAACTTGCTGTTTTTGGCTTAATGCTTAAGTTTGGATTTGCTTTTGTGTTTATTTCTACAATATTTATTTTGATTGGCTTCGAGTTTATGTATTTTGTTTTTTTGATGTGAGCTATTCCTTTTGTGGGGAAATAGACTTTAGAATTTGGATACCTTGCTAAAATGTCATTTTTAAAATCAATTTCAGAGTATGCTATAGTTTGCCCTGTGTCTAAATTTTTGATAGTGTTTGAAGCAAAAAGCGGCTTCGTGAGCCCTAACAAGGCAATTATAAGGCAAATTATAAATGAAATTATTATCATTCTGACCTTGAAAGTTTGCCTTGTTTTATTTTTTAAATAGTCGTTAATGTAGGCTTCATAGCAGTTATGCCTGAAGGAATCCGTATTTGAATTTAACATAAACACCGTAGTTTCTAGTATGCTCTACTTATATTTTATCACATTTTTAAAAACCCCTCAACCCCTTATGGCACAAAGCTTTTAAGCCAATTTTTTAGTGTATAAAATACTATTTTTAAAACCCAAATTTCAGGCTTTCTTGAAAAAAAATTTAGATAAAGTGTGAAATCGACCATTAAGATATGTAACAAAGAAAATAAATTAAAAATAAATGTTAGAGATTTTTCAAAAGAGGGAATTATAAAAGTATCAAATCGCATACAAGGAGTTTTGTTTTATTAGGTTGTTATAACATTTAACGAGGAAATTAAAAGACTTTTTCAAGGAGGTTATAAAAAAGATTTACACACCTACATTTTTCCTAACCTTTCCTTCCTTTCTATGTACCAAGTAGAAATTCCCTTTAAAACGCAGTTTTTTGTGTTTTGTGGGAATTTTTTTTATGCAAGAAAATAAAAAGACTGTTATAATGAATTTGTGTATTTAATATAGGTAATTATTTTGGAAAATTTTTTAAAAAATTGTAATTTTACAAACTTTTCTTTTTATTTTTTAGTGTTTTTGCTAATTGTTTTTGTTTTTACAAATAGCGATATTGCAATCATGCTCTTTGCTGCGATTGTTTTAGCGTGTTCTATGAATCCTTTGGTGGATAGATTAAATAAAAAAATGAAAAGGCCTTTAGCTGTGGCTTTGGTCTTTTTGGGAGTATTTTTGCTTTTGGCTTTGATATTTGTTCCTTTGATTGTAATAGGGGCTTATGAAATCAAGTCTTTGGCTTCTGAGTTTCCTACATACATTTCTAATATCGAAAATTTTATTCAAAAATATCCATTTTTAAACAGTTTAAATCCAAATTTAAACTGGGACGAGATGTTTTCTTCTGTTTCAAACTTTGCTTCTCAAATAATTGAAAATACTTTTGAAATCACAAAAAGCTTTGGCTCTGCTTTGATATATATCCTTGTTTGTGTAATTTTTATTTTCTATTTTCTAGTCGACAAAGATTTGATTAAAGAAACGATTTTGAAGATGTTTCCAAGCTCTTTTAGACAAAATGCTACAAACATAATAAACATCATAGGAAGAAGGATAGGGGGCTATGTCGCAGCGCAAGCGGCCGCGATTTTAAGCGTCGCTATTGTGATGACTTTGGGGCTTGTAATCTTTAGAATAGATTATGCGATTGTCCTTGGGCTTTTGACAGGGGTTTTGGATATTATTCCTGTAATAGGTCCTGCTATTGCTCTTGTAGTTTGCCTTGTTTCTACTTATGAAGCTGGCATGGGCGCGATTTTAGCTGTGATTTTTGTTTTTGCTTTGGCGCAACTTATCGAAAACAACTTTGTTCGCCCTTATGCTTTTGGAAAATTATTAAATCTTCACCCGATTGTGATATTTTTGTTTATCTTTGTTGCGACAAAATACCTTGGAGTTATAGGTACGCTCTTTGCGCCTGCGATTGCGGCTGTTGTATGTGTTTTGGTTGAAGAAGTTTACATAAAGAATTTGAAATAATTTTACAAAAATTCATTATGTTAAATTTTGTTAAAAGAAAATGTTTAAAAATCGCTAAAATATCAAAAAAATATTGACTTTGGACATTGTTTATAATGTAATAATAAATACAGTAACTACTATTAAGGGGAAAATATGCCTACTATAAATCAATTAATCAAAAAAGAAAGACAAAAAATTCAAGATAAAACTAAATCGCCGGCTCTTACAAGCTGTCCACAAAGACGCGGGGTTTGCACAAGAGTTTATACAACAACTCCTAAAAAACCTAACTCAGCTATGAGAAAAGTTGCACGTGTTCGCTTGACAAACGGATTTGAAGTTACTTCATATATCCCAGGCATTGGCCACAATTTGCAAGAGCACTCTGTTGTGCTGATCAGAGGCGGAAGAGTTAAGGACCTTCCCGGTGTTAGATATCATATCATCAGAGGTACTTTAGATACTCAAGGTGTTGCAAACAGAATGCAATCAAGATCTAAATATGGTACTAAGAAAGCTAAAGCGAAAAAATAAGAAAGGTTAATATTCAATGTCAAGAAGATCTAAACCGGCAAAAAGAATTCCAGCACCGGATCCATTATATAACAGTGTAGATATCGCTAAATTCATCAACAGATTAATGAAAAAAGGCAAAAAATCTGTTGCTCAAAGAATTTTCTATTCTACAATGGAAGCAGTTCAAGGTAAAACTAAAGAAGAACCAGTTGAAACATTCAAAAAAGCGCTTACAAACGCTACACCTTTAATCGAAGTTAAAGCTCGTCGTATCGGTGGTTCTACTTACCAAGTGCCTATTGATGTTAAACCTGAAAGAGGTATTGCTCTTGCTTCTCAATGGATTATTGAATCAGCAAGAAAAAGAGGCGGCAAATCTATGATTGAAAAATTAACAAACGAAATCATGGACGCTTCAAATTCTATGGGCGCTGCAGTTAAGAAAAAAGAAGATACTCATAAAATGGCTGAAGCAAACAAAGCATTTGTTCACTACAGATACTAATTTGAATATTCTTCAGAAAATTATAAAACATAAAACAAGTTTAAAACCGACTAAAGTAAAATTAGTCGGTTTTTTAATTGCTAACTACTAACTATTAACTATTAATTTATTGATTATAGTTTTATTTTAAAATTATGTTTTGGAATTTGCGCTATTTGGAAAAATTCTGCCAATCAACACTTCAAAAGCTGCGGCCATAAATTTATCCCCAAGAGAGCTTTCTTCATTTTCTTCTTCTGTTGAATTTTCTTTTTCGCCCCCTAAAAATGCTTCAAGCAGGGTTTTAAAAATATTATTTTCTTCTTCTTTTAGGGTTTTATTTTCTTTAGAATTTATAGAATTTTCTTTTTCTTCATCTAGCTTCATTTGCTCAAATGTGTCTTTGCAAAAATCCATGATGTCGGTGCTTGCTTTTATAATTTTTTTATCTGTTTCGTAGTCAAATAAAGGTTCGTATTGTTCTTCTTTATTTTTGTTGTTATTTAAAGAATAATGTCTTGCGTTTTCGCTTGCGCTTGATATACCATCAACTTGCATTGTTTTCTCCCTGATATAAATAAAATAAAAAATCTCTTGTTTATATAAAGAGATTTTTTATCTAAAAATTGCCTAATTTTTATATATTTTTTATAGCTTTTCGTGTTTATAAGCTTTGTGGGCTAAATAAGACAACAATGTGCAAACAAGCCCAAAGATGATAGCAAACCAAATAGCGCCTTTGTACCCTGAAATAAATGCCATTGTTTCATTTAAGCCTTTTTCTATTGAAATTTGTTTTACGAAATCAAAAATCGAAACAGAAATCGTAATTCCTAAAAGCATGCCGACATTTCGAAACATAGCTAAAATCCCAGAAGCTATCCCCATTTTCCCAGGAGGCGCTACAGACACAATTAAAGCGTTCACAGAAGGCTGATAACAGCCGGAGCCCGCTCCGATGAGCGCTTGGCCAAGTAAAATGTTCCAATATGTCAAATGGTCTGAAACAGTTAAAAACAAAATATACCCTAAAACAATCAAAACTGTCCCTGTCGTCATAAGGATTGAGCTATGGAGTTTTTTTGTCATTTTTCCATTTAACAAAGCCATCACCATAAACATTATTGAAAATGGCAAAATCAAAACAGCCGTCATAAAAGGAGTCTGTTTTAAGACTTCTTGAGTGTAAAACGGGAATAAAAGTGCATTTGTAAAAAGCGCAAAATAAGCAACTAAAAGCGCAAAGTTTCCATAAGAAAACACTTTTGATTTAAACAATTCAAAGTTGATGACAGGGTAGGAGATGTGTTTTTCTTGAATATAGAAAATTAGTGCAAAAACAACAAAAATCACAAAAAGCGAGATGACTCTTTGGCTTCCCCAGCCCCAAGCATGGCCTTTTGCAATGATTAAAAGCATAGATAAAGTTGCGATTAATTGATAAACCATGCCAAAATAGTCAAATTTGAATTCTGATTTGTGGACGATTTCAGGGATAAATTTCATGGAATAATATGCGCCTAAAAGCCCTATTATAATGCTCGGAACAAAAATTGCTCTCCAAGAAACATAATGCATTAAAAATCCGCCTATCATGGGCCCTGACATGCCGGCTAACGCCATCAAAGCAGTCGAAAAGCCCAAAGCTTTTGCTCTTTTGTTTCCTTTGAATATTGAAGAAATAATTGCATAGTTGTTTGAAAGTAAAATGCTTGCCCCTGTGGCTTGGATTATTCTTGATATTATTAAGCTTATTAAATTAAAAGATAAAATATTAAATAATGCGCCAAGAGCAAAGATTAAATAGCCTAAAGCGTATAAATTTTTTCTTGAAATTAAGTCGTTTAATTTTCCAAAAAGGGTCAAAAAAGTGGATAATATTAAAATATAAGCAGTGACTGCCCATTGTGCAGTTGAAATATTTACGTTAAAATTCTTTGCAATTTCATAAAGCGCAACATTTACGGTATTAGAATCCATCATTGCCAAAAAGCCGCCAATCGCGCTCACTGTAAAGATTATCCATTTTAATTTATGAGTTTGTTCGTTATACATTTTTTCTCTCTTTCTAAAATTTAATATTATCACTTTAAATATTTCAGGCAATATAGTAGAATAAATTTACAAATTGGAATTAAAAAGAAAAAGAGGGAAATTATGTTTGAAAAATTTTTTTCAAAAAGGATTAACAACACACCATCATCGTTCATCAGAGAAATCTTAAAAGTTACACAAAAGCCGGAAATTATTTCTTTTGCAGGCGGCTTGCCGAACCCTATTTCTTTTCCACAAGAAGAATTAAAAATTTCCATGAACAGAATTGCAGAAGAATTTGGAGCGAAAATCTACCAATATTCAACTACTCTTGGGCTTGATAGCTTGAGGCAATATATTGTAGATAGATATAAAAAAATCTGGAATATGGATATAACTATTGATAACGTTATAATCACAACAGGCTCTCAACAAGCGCTTGATTTAATAGGTAAAGTTTTTGTAAACGAAGGCGAAAATGTTTTGGTTGAAAAACCTTCTTATCTTGGGCTTTTGCAAAGTTTTTGTATGTATTGCGCGAATTTTGTTGCTGTTCAATTAGATCCTGACGGCTTAAATATCGAAGACCTTCAAAGGACGATGGAAAAATATAATCCAAAAGTTGCATATTTAATTCCAAATTTCCAAAACCCAACAGGTTTGACTTATACAAAAGAAAAAAGAGAACAAATTTTTGATGTCATAAAAGATAAAGACATGATTTTAATTCAAGATGACCCTTATGGCGAATTGCGCTTCACGGACGACGAAAGAATTCCATACATCGGGCTAAACAAAAGCGAAAAAAATATCTATCTTGGCTCTTTTTCAAAAATCGTTACCCCTGGAATGAGGCTTGGTTATATCATTGCAAACAAAGAAATAATTAAAATGCTAGAAACTGCAAAACAAGCTTCTGACTTGCATTCAAATATCTTTGGGCAATATTTAATTTCAGATTATTTATACCATAACGATCTTGATAAACACATTGAAAAAATCAAAAAATTATATAAATCTCAAGCTCAAGCAATGGTTCAAGCGATGGAAGAATATTTTCCAAAAACCGTTTCTTTCACTCGTCCAAAAGGCGGCATGTTCTCTTGGGTGACTCTAGAAGAAGGAAAATCTTCTTTGGAATTGTTCAACAAAGCGATTAAGAAAAACGTCGCTTTTGTCCCCGGAAACCCTTTTTATGTTGAACAAAATAAAGACGTAAATACTTTAAGGTTGAACTACACAAATGCCGACAATGAAACAATCAAAGAAGGCGTTAAAAGATTAGCTCAAAGTTTAGATGAAATTTAAAAGTTCAATAGCAAAAAATTTTTTTGAGAGATTTTGTATCTTAGCTATTAAGGTATGAAATCTCAAAGAAAAGAGGATAATTAATGAATATAAAGCCAATAGGAGCGCTTAATTTTTTTTCTAAAGCTATAACAAGTGCAAAAAGCGCTATTTCTTCAAAAGCGCAAGTTTTTAAAGACAATTTTCATCATAAGACTCAAAAAGTGACTTTTGTTTCTTCAAGAGATTCTTTTGAAAAATTAGACGAAAATATTCAAAAAGCAAAAACTGCTTATTTAAAAGGTGAAAGCTTTGAAAATGTTAAAAATAACGCCACAAAAAACCACACAAAAGCAGAAAAAAAGCTCATAAAAGCGCAGCTTCAAAAAATGAGAGAAGATATTAATCAAGATAATCTCGAAGGAAAAGAAGTGCAAAAAATTGCTTCTCAAATTTCAAATGATGCTTTTGTAAATGCGAAAGGAATTTCAAAAAACGCAAACGTTATTCCAAAAGAAGATGTAAATAAGACTCTTGGGCTTTTGGATAGAGCTATCTGGGAAGGTTCTGTTGTAGCCACAGCAAAAAGGCAAATGGCGCAATTTCACCCGACAAGAAAAAACAAAAGAGCTTTTCAATATTTTGAAAATCAAAAAGAAAAAATAAAAATTGTTTCAAAAAAAGCTCAAGAAAAACTTCAAGCTAAAAAATAAATAATTAAACATATTTTAAAAAAGGCAGCTAAAAACTGTCTTTTTTAAAATGGTTTGTTGTATAATGTTTGAGTTAATAAACAAATTTTAAGAGAAATAATTAAGAATAAGGAAATAAAAATGCAAGTTTCGTATGAATGGTTAAATGAATTTGTAGATTTATCCGGGATTACTCCGGAAGAAATCGCGCATAATCTTACTATGTCTGGTTTAGAAGTTGAAGAAATCGAACATAAAAAGCCTCAGTTTTCAAATATACGAACAGCAAAAATCATAAAAATCGACAATCACCCAAACGCAGACAAATTGCACTTGGTTACTTTAGACCTTGGAAATTCTACAAAGCAAGTCGTTTGTGGGGCGCAAAACATAGAAGTGGGGCAAATTATCCCTTATGCTTCTGTTGGGTCTAAAGTTTTAAATAGAAAAACAGGAGAACAATTTGAGCTCACACCTGCCACAATAAGAGGGGTTGAGTCTCAAGGCATGTTGTGTTCTCAAGACGAACTTGGGCTCGAAGGTTTGCAAAAAGAAGATGGGATTTTGATTTTAAATAGGTTGTATGACAATCTTGAATTAAATGAATCTTTAGAAAATGTTTTAAATCTTTCCGAAGAAATCATTTTCCACAC
>CAKURL010000039.1 GCA_934675685.1 uncultured Candidatus Melainabacteria bacterium
ATATTGAAATGGCAAACTACAAAAGAACTTTCCAAGCGAACGTTCAAATGTTCAAACTTCAAAACAACAAGCTTTCAAGCGCGATTTCAAGGCTAAGTCAGGTATAGGAGGTTAAATGTCGTATAATTTACAAGGAATAGTAAGAAAAGCCTCTACAAATTTGACAACAGAATTTGATAGACTGGCTTATATCACTCAAAACATCGCAAACACGAACACAAACGCCTACAAAGGAATTAGGTTTGAAGATGTGATAGACGCAGATGGCTCTGTTTATGGGGTTGAGCGCAAAGATTTTTCAAAAGGCGCATTTTTAAACACTAAAAACCCGCTAGACGTGGCTCTTGATGGCGCAGGGTTTATCCCAGTCACCACGTTATCTGGAGAAATCAGATACACAAGAGATGGCTCTTTTATGACAAACAAAGAAGGGCTTTTAGTGACCAAAAATGGCGACCTTGTGGGCTCTGGAATTCCTATAGACACAGCAGCAGAAAAAATCGAAATCCGCCCAAACGGCGACGTTTATACATATAAAAGATTAATAGACGAGCCTGAATACTCCGGAACAATCCCAGTTGTGCAATTTAAAAACCCAGAAGGCTTAAAAGACATGGGCCAAAGCAACTATATGGCTACAGAAGAAGCTGGCTCTATGAAGCTCGTAGTTGACCACCAATTAGTTAAGCAATACGGGGTCGAAACAACAAATGTTGATATGGCAAACGAAATTTATACAATTTCAAGAATAAATGCTTCAATCACAGCGAGCACGTCTTTGATGAAGGCTGTGAACGACATGTATTCTCAAGCGATGAACATCGCAGAATAGATTAAGGAGAAAAAATGGGACTTTTACCAACACATTTAATGAATTCTTCGCAAAATATGCTTGATTTAATCTCTGCTCGCCAAGAAGCGCTCGCAGACAACATAGCAAATGTTCACACCCCAAACTACAGAAGAAAAGATGTGGATTTTTCTCAATATTTAAATCAAGATAGCGCTTCAAATTTAGAAAGAAAATTAACAGATAAATTTGGCGCAGCGCCGATTGCTTCGGCCTCTGGGGGCAAGAACTTGCCTGCTGAAGACGAACTTGCTTTAATGCAGAAAAATTATATCTTATATAACGTTGCAACAAAGCAACTAAAAAGCACTATCACGCAAATCAAAACAGCACTAAACGTATCAGCCAACGGCTAAGGAGTAGATTATGGGTTTATTTAACGCTTTTAATATAGGTCTTGAAGGTCTAAATGTGCACTCAAAACGTGTCGAAATTGCAGCAAAAAACATCGCAAACCTAGACACTCCAAACTACACAAGAAAAATCCCTTTGATTTCATCAAACGAAGATAATAGCTTCGCTACAGTTTTATCTTCAATGAACGTAGGGGGCTTTCAAAATGGGCTTGGTGGCGTGAATTATGACGGGATAGTGGAAGACCCTACCCCTGGGGCAAAGATATATAAACCAGGTCACCCAGACGCAGACGAAAATGGATATATAAGAACTTCAAACACAAACCCCATGGTCGATATGGCAGATGCGGTTATGGCGCAAAGAGCTTATGAAGCTTCCTTAGGGGTTATGACTATTTCAAAAGCCATGGCAAGCGCTTCTTTAGAAATTAATAGTTAATCTTTTCTGATTGAAAACTCGCAGCCACAATAGCTTTGAGCATACATGTTGTTTTCTTTTGCGATTTGTCTTGAAATTAAAAAGCCGTTTTGCTTTTTGAAATTATATTCTAAAAATTCAACCCCTGTTTCTTTTTGAATAGTTTTTCCGACTTCAAAAATCTGGCTAGAATTTTTATGAGGGCTCACGGTTAAAGTTGTGGTGAAACAATCAATCCCTTTTTCTTTTGCGAATTCTGCTGCTTTTTGAAGCCTTAAATGAAAACATTTTTCGCAGCGCAAACCTTTTTCTGGTTGAAGCTCCAAGCCAGAGATTGTTTCATAAAACTTTCTAATTTCATAATCACAAGAAAAAAACTCAAGCCCTAATTTTTCAGAATATTTTTGAAGCTCCAATTTTCTTATTTCATATTCTTTAAATGGAAAAATATTTGGATTATAAAAAAAGACTACAGGCTCGAAGCCATCTTGCGCAAGCTTTTGAATAGGATAGCTCGCACAAGGAGCGCAACAAGCGTGTAGTACAATCTTTTTCATAACTTAGTTATTTTCTTTTCTTTTTATTGCTAGTTTTATTTTTTGTTCCAATTCGTCATAAGGCATTCCGCCAATATACAAAACGCCATCAATGTCAATTGCAGGAGTTCCTAAAATCCCAAGGCCATAGGCTTCATCTATTTCTTTTTGAAGCTCTTCTAAGATTTCAGGGCTATATGTGTCGCTTTTTAATTTTGAAATATCTATTCCAATATGAGAATTTTCGATTTTGTCAAAAATTTCAGAAGAATCGAAGAAATTGTTGTAATAAAGAATATTTGCAACATCATAAAATTTATTTTGTTTTTTTGCAGCAAGCCCAACTTTTGCTTCAAAACAAGAAGTTTCGTGACCGCCTAAAGTGTTTGAAATCCTATAATTACAAGAATTATCAAGAGGGAAATTATATTCTTCCACCAAAATATTTTCTTTTTTTGCAATTTTATGAATCATGATATTAAAAATTTTGCAAAATGGACAGTTAAAATCTGTGTAAATTTTAACTTTGACAAGAGCATCTTCTTTTCCTAAAATATTACCTTTTACAGCATATTTATTTGTTTTTGCTTCAAAAAATTCTTTTTGCAAACGCTCTTTCTTAAGCTTTGGAGAAAGAATTGTGGTTGTATCTAAATATACTAAAGTCGAAATAAAAGCAACTAAAAGCACAATAAACAAAACAAAATATTGCTTTGCGCCTGCGATGAAATCTTTTATTGTTGTTTTAATGTCTGAAATTATGCCTTTTTGAGCAACAAGGGCGATAAGTAAATCAAGAAAATATGTGCAAAAACATAATGCGCAGATTTTATGAATTTTAAAAATTGAAATAAAAGCTAAAATCATCGATAGCGCAAAAGTCAACAAAGAAATTGTTGCGACATAGCTTCTTGGGTTTTTGAAAACATCAAAAATAGTGTTTTTGAATTTTTCTTGAATTTTTTCTACAAAAAGCAAGAAAATCAAAATCGAATATACAAAAATGCCCCACAAGGCATTAGGCACCCCAAAAGACAAGCTATATTTCGTGAGCGCTACGCCGTCGCAGTCGATGAGCTCTGAAATTGTGCAGAAGCTTTTTTGAAATTCAGGCAAAAAATTTGTCTTATAAAAAATGACACTAAGCTCCGCGCTTATTCCAAGGGCAACAAGCGCCAAAATCAATATTAGCCAAAAGGCTCTTTTTGAAAAACTTGATACTTTTGTATTATTTTCTTCCATTATCTTTCCCTCTATTTTACGGCAGTCAACTGGCTAATATCTATTATACAACCGGACTACCTCCTTTATAATAGACTAAAGTATAATAAAAGAAAAGATAATATTTAAGAATTTAATTTTTTCAATTCTTCGTATAATTTTATAGCTTCAGGGCTCAAATCTTCTTTTAAAACAATCTTGATTTTAGCTACAAAATCGCCCTTTGAGCCATCTTTCTTTTCAAGGCCCAAGTTTTTCAAGCGCAATTTTTTCCCAGACGAAGTGTTTTTTGGAATTTTTATTTTAATATTTCCGTCTTTCGGTGTCTTTATTGTTTTTTCCGCGCCCAACACTGCTTCATAAGGCAATAAATCCACTTCTTTTAAAACATCAAAGCCGTCGATTTCAAAATCGTCATCTTTGATTTTAACGATTAAATAAACATCGCCCATTGAGCCATCTAGCCCTCTTTTTCCTTCGCCTTTTAGTCTTATTTTTTGACCTTCTTTGACGAATTTTGGAACTTTAAAGGTGATATTTTTAGTTACTTTTTCTAGCCCTGTACCCATGCAATTTGAGCAGAAGCCTTGTTTTGAGCCGTGGCATTGGCTGCATTGTTGGTAAGAAGAAATAGTCACAGTTTTTTTAGGGCATTTAATTAAATCTTCGACATTCAAAAACACATTTTGAATTATATCAAGGCTTTCTTCTTTAGCTTGTGGTTTTGAAGCTTGGCTTTGTCTTTGAGAAAAATTTGAAAAACCCCCTCTTGCCCCAGAAGAGAAATTAGAGAAATTCGAAAAATCTCCCCCAAAGCCACCGCCAAAATTAGAAGAGCGAGAAGAAGTTCTTGAAAATCCTCCTTGTTGGTTCATGATGTCGCCAAAAATTGCCGAGAAGAAATCAGAAAATCCGCCAGTATTAGCGCCTGTTGAAGAAAAGTTTGAAAAATTAAACCCTTCAAACCCAGGAGGAGGCGTAAAATCTGCACCTTGAGACCAAGAAGAGCCCAAAGTGTCATATCTTTGGCGCTTTTCTTTATCTCCCAAGACTTCATAGGCTTCATTGATGTCTTTGAATTTTGCCTGTGCGTCAGGAGCTTTGTTCACGTCAGGGTGATATTTTCTTGCTAATTTTCTATATGCGCTTTTTATTTCAGCGTTTGTTGCGTCTTTTTTGACGCCCAATATTTCATAATAATCTTTGTATTTCATACTATTATATTAATATGAAAATCGAAAAAAGTTTTAGTTTTTAATATTTTTTTAATTATTAGTCAACTGTGTTATAAATTCTATCCCCAGCGTCTCCAAGCCCAGGAAGAATATAGCCTTTTGAATTAAGCTTTTCGTCTTTTGCTGCTGTCACAATTTGGACTTTTGGGAAATTAGAAGTGATTTTTTCAATTCCTTCAGGAGAAGAAATAAGGCTCATAAACACGATATTTTCTTCTAAAACACCTTTTGAAATGAAGTTTTCAATAGCATCTTTGGCGCTGTTGCCCGTTGCCAACATTGGGTCTAGAATGATTGTTTTAATTTTTGTTTTATCTTTTATTAATTCTTTTCTTTTGTCATAATACCAAACAGGCTCAAGCGTCTCTTCGTCTCTATACATTCCAATGTGGTGCACATTTGCAAAAGGAAGAAGCTCTTGTGCGATTTCGCAAAAAATCATGCCAGCTCTTAAAATAGGGGCAATTATCAACTGAGCCGTTTCGTCAAAAACTTGGCAAGTCGTTTCCATCAAAGGAGTTTGGACTTTCTTTTCTGTCATTTGGATATTTTTTGTCGCTTCCCAAATCAGAAAATACGTAATTCTTTTAAGAGCATTTTTAAATCTTTCACAATCGGAGTTTTTGTCTCTGATTATAGCCAAATTATGATTTACAAGCGGGTGATTTAAAATAGTTACGTTTTTTGTTGCCAATGTTTCCATCATATTCCTCTATTTCTATTGGTATGTTTTTTGGTTTGATAAAGCTTGAAAGAACTCATCTGTCATTTCAATGGCTTTTTCTAAATTATAACCCCTTGAAACAAAAAAATCACATATTTCGTTATAAGATTCTACTTTTTGAGGATCTTCCAAGAAGCTTTTGCAAGAATTGATTACGCTAGGATTAGACGCACCAACTTTTGCTTTGTTGATTGCACCCAACATTTCCATAGAACAAGACATATCCACGCCCAAATCCTTTTCTTCCATCTGTGCGCTTTGAGGCGCTTTTTGGCATTGCGCAGCCACAGAAGGGATTTCTTGTCTTCTTGGATTTACATAGTTATTCATATCGCAAGCTATGTCGTTGTTCATTCTTACTCTCCTAAGCATAAACGTGCTTTTTGGTTTATTTTCCTAACAATCTTCTTATATACAAAACATGTACAAAATTTTTTTTGCTATTTTTCTTTAAAATATTTTTGATATCCACCAAAAATTTATATTTCTTCATATTTTAGCGCGTACAGAAAGGAAATGCAAGAATTTTATAACAAAATAGCGCAAGAATATTAATTTCTCGCGCTATTATTGTAGTTTTTTATATTTTATGTTTCAGCTCTATGCGTCAATGTTTGTAGCATAAACTGCGTTTTGCTCGATGAAATCGCGGCGAGGAGCAACATTGTCGCCCATCAAGATATCAAACAATTCATCGCAAAGCTGTGCATCTTCTACAGACACTCTTTTTAAAGTTCTATTTGCAGGGTCCATTGTTGTTTCCCAAAGTTGTTGAGGCATCATTTCACCTAAACCTTTGAAACGTTGGATTTGCAAGCCTTTTTGACCCCTGTCTTCAATCATTTTTGACAATTGAGTGAATGAAGTGATGTCTGTGACCCCTGTTTCTGTTTCTAATTTCAAGACTTTTTCTTCTTCGATTAAGAATTCTCTAATCTTAGGATAAGCGTCTTTTAATCTCATATATTCTTGAGATTTAATCATGCTTTGAGTGATTGAAACTGGGTCTATTCCTTCTCCTAGTTCAATCTTGAAACTAAATTTAGTATTGTCTGCGTTTGCAGTTAAGAATACTCTATAATCTTTTGCTTCTTCGATTCCATAATTTTGAGCGTGGTCTTTAATGTAATGAGACAAATATTCATAATGTTCTTTCATTTTTTCTTCAGAAAGAAAATCATCTACTTGAATTCCCGATCTAATCAAGCCGCGCACAATTACAGAAGGCATTTGGTTGATAATTGGATTATAGAAAGCTCTATAATATTTGCCCATTTCATACATTAAAGGTTCAAGCTCGTCTTCCGAGATTGATTTATCTTTGTTTTTGTTAAACAATTGCGCACCTTTGACACCGCGTTCGCGAACCATTTTGTCTAGGGCTCTGTCGTCATATAGATATTGCGTTTGTTTTCCTGCTGTGATTTTGTACAAAGGAGGTTGTGCAATATAAACATAGCCATTATCCAACAATGGTCTTGCGTATCTGAAGAAGAAAGTGAGCATCAAGGTTCTAATGTGCGCACCATCGACATCAGCATCTGTCATAATTACGACTTTGTGATAGCGAAGCTTTGCAACGTCTACTTCTTCATGGTTTTTAGAAATATTAATCCCTAAAGCTTGAATCATTGTTTTGATTGAATCTGAATTATAGATTTTATCCAAACGCGCTTTTTCTACGTTTAAAATCTTACCTCTCAAAGGCAAAATCGCTTGGAACATTCTGTTTCTGCCTTGTTTAGCAGAGCCCCCAGCAGAATCTCCTTCGACTATATATAGTTCGCATTTTTCAGCTTCCCTACAAGAGCAATCTGCCAATTTTCCAGGAAGAGAAGAGCTTTCTAGGGCTGTTTTTCTTCTTGTTAATTCGCGCGCTTTTCTTGCAGCTTCTCTTGCTCTTTGCGCTTGCATGGTTTTTTCAATGATTGTTTTAGCTACTTTTGGGTTAAATTCAAGCCATTCTTGGAATTTATCCCTGATTACATCATTTACTGCAGGAGTCACTTCCGCGTTTCCAAGTTTTTCTTTTGTTTGGCCTTCAAATTCAGGGTTTCCGATTTTAACAGAAACAATCGCAGTCAAACCTTCTCTCACGTCTTCGCCAGCTAGGTTTGAATCTTTGTCTTTTAAAATATTATTTTTTCTTGCGTAATCATTAATTACACGAGTGATACCATTTCTAAAACCTGTTAAGTGCGTTCCGCCCGAATGGGTGTTGATGTTGTTTGCAAAAGAAAGCACATTTTCAGCATAAGAATCAGTATATTGCATTGCGATTTCAACATTGATTCCATCGACCATTTTTTCAATATACACCGGTTTTTCAAATAAAACATTCTTGTTTTTGTTTAAGTGTTCAACATAAGAAGCAATACCGCCTTCAAAGTGGTATGTTATTTCTTTTTCAGCTTTTTCATCATGGAACACGATTTTTAAGCCTTTATTCAAGAAGGCCATTTCGCGAAGCCTGTTTGCGATGACGTCACAATCGATTTCAGTTGTTTCTGTGAAAATCTCAGGGTCGGGCCAAAAATGAGTTTTTGTGCCGTGTTCTTGTGTTTCTCTGATTTTTTCTACAGGTGTTGTAGGTTCGCCTCTTAGGTATTCTTGCCTGTGGACAAAGCCATCTCTTGAAACTTCAACGATATATTTTTCAGATAACGCATTTACAACAGAAGCGCCTACGCCATGGAGCCCACCGGACACTTTATATCCGCCGTCTCCAAATTTTCCGCCTGCGTGGAGCACTGTGTGAACGATTTCTAAGGCAGATTTACCACTATCAGGCTTGATGTCGCAAGGGATTCCGCGCCCATTATCTTGTACGGTTACAGAATCGTCTTTGTGGACTGTGACATGGATTGTGTCACAATATCCAGCCAAGCTTTCGTCGATTGAGTTATCTACGATTTCATAAATACAATGATGAAGCCCTCTTTGAGAAGTTGAACCGATATACATGCCAGGGCGCACCCTAACCGCTTCAAGCCCTTCTAAAACTCTGATGTTACTCGCATCATAATGATTATTAACACTGGTATCTACCATATACTCCCCTTTTATTTCTATAACAACATTGTACTATAAACGAAGTTTTTTGTAAAAGCGAGATTTTATGTAGAAATATATTATTTTAATTGCTCAGGGTGCTTCGCAATCGCTTTAGCCAAAGGAGGAAAATCAAGATAATCGCAACATAATTCTATATAACACATTTTTTCTTTTTGTTCCTCTTTAATTTTTTCTAAAACAGTGTCTAATTCTTCGTTTTTTTCGACTTTCGCGCTAAAACATTCCCCCTTAAAGGCTTTTGGAAGCAAAGAATATTTCCAAGAAGCAATGTCATTATATTTATAATTAACATCGTCGCAAAGAATTCTTTCAACTGTATAGCCAGAGTTATTTACAACAAAAACGATTGGTTTTAATTTATTTCTCATCATGGTTGAGATTTCTTGTGCAGTCAATTGATGTGCGCCGTCTCCCGTGATTAAAATTGTTCTTCTCGACCTGTCTGCGATGGAACAACCTAAAGTGCAAGGAGTCGCCCAGCCAATCGAGCCCCAAAGGATTTGGTTTTGAATAGAGATATTTTTAGGCAACTCATAAGGCAAAACGCCAAAAGGCACGAGCCCCACTTCTGTGATTAAAATGTCGTTTTCTTTTATAAAAGATTCCATTTTTCGATAGAAATAGTCAAGAGCCAAATTCCCTTTTGGAGTTTCTTTTAAAGCTTCATATCTAAAAGTCCTTTTATATTCTTCTTTAAACTCATATTTTTCTTTTAAAATTTCTTTGTTTAATTCTAAAAACAAATCTTTAATCAAAACATTTTCGATTTTTTCGCCATCAATTATGACAAAATCTGCTTGAATATCGATTGCTTTTTCAATATCAAAATCAAAAGCAAAATTCATGGTGTTTAAGTCTGAAACCACGGCGCCCGCCAAAATAACACAATCAGACGTATTTAAATATTTGCTGCAATCTAAGTTTGCGATTTTTCCAGAAAATGGGCCAAAATAGTTTTTTGTTCCGGTTTCAATGATATCCATTCCTCGAATAAAAGAGGTTGATGGGATTTTTGATGTTTTTAAAAATTCATTTATTTCTTCTTTTGCGCCAAACCTTTGAGCCAAAATATCCGCCACAAGAATTGGAGCAGTTGATTTTTTGATTTTTCCCAAGATTAAACCAGCTGCTTTTTTCAAATTTTCTTCGCTGGATTTTTCTTTTTCTTCTTCTTTGTTTATTTCTTCCACTTCCACAAGGCTTGTTGAAACGTCCATAGGAATTGCCAAATAGACTGGCATTTTTGTCTTTTTCATTGTTTCAAAAAGCCTATCTATTTCTTCTTTCGGGTTTTCTAAAGTCAAAAAAGAAGCTTCTTGAACAACATTTTTATATGCTTCATAAAAAGCTTTATAATTTGCGCTCACTAGGTTGTGGTGCAAAAGAGTTTTGTTTTTGATGTGCTTTATGGAAGGCACACCAACAATTTTTACCACAGGAACATTTTCAGAAAAACACCCTGCAACGGCATTAATTGCAGACAACTCGCCCACGCCAAAAGTGGTCACAATTGCGCCATAGCCCTTAATTCTTGCGTATCCGTCCGCCGCGTAGCCCGCATTTAATTCGTTAGTTGAACCTATCCAATTTATTTTTTCGCTTTTTTCTATCGCTTCTACGATATCAAAATTATAATCCCCAGGGAGCCCAAAAACTTCTTCAATCCCAAATTCAGCCAGTTTTTTTACTAAATAATCCGATACTTTAATTCTCATTTTTGCCTCGTCTAATGCTTTTTAACTTTTCAATTATATAGGCAAAATTTTAAAACTCTTTTTTTCTTTATTTATTTTTTATATTTATTTTTTTAAATTTATTTCGTAAGCGCCACGATGATTTTATAAAAATCTTCGATTTTTTGGGGGTTTTCGCTCATTTTTTTGTTTATTTCTAAAATCAAATCTTTGTTGTCTTTTTTGTGCTCAAAGTCAAACGCTTCAATGAAGCTACTGTCCAAGGCTTCTAAAATATTTTCAAGGTTTGATAAAGAAGGATAATTTTTGCCATTTTCGATATTGCTAATGGTCGTAGGGTCGACGTTTATGATTTCTGCGAGCTCTTCTTGGTTATATCCTTTTTGCTTTCTTAAATCTCTCAACCTTTTTCCCAAAAGAGCTTTTTTATTAGTTTTTTCTTGTTTATTTAAACTCATTTTTATTCCTAAATTTCTCATCTATTAATAACAATAATTTTTAAATTAAATAAAATTAATAGAATTTAAATCATATAATTGATAAAAAATGAGAACAATTCATATATTATGAAAATTAGGAATAAAAATCATTTTTTTCTTAAAAAATGAGCATGCTTTAAAAAAAGAAAGGAGTTTATGAAGCAAAAATCTTTTACCTTAGCTTTTACGCTTGCGGAAATCATGATTGCGTTAGTGGTAATTGGAGTAATTACTTCTATTTTATTACCCGTTGCATTTAATTCTGTTCCAGATGAAAATGTGATGAAATTTAAAAAAGGAAATGCGACTTTAGCTAAGGTCATAAATGAACTTGTAAGTTCAGGCGAATATTATAAAGAAGGAGATTTATCAACAACGGCAAACGGTATTGAATTAAATTCTAAAGCAAGCTATTTTGGCTGCGGAGAAGAAACTCTTGGCGACGATCATACAGTAAAATATTTTTGTTTATCATTTGCCCAAATATTAAACACAAAAGAAGTTAATTGTTCCAACGCAGTTGCCGGCGGCAATAACTATTATACTTTTGTACATACTTATAGTTTCGAAGAAATGAAAAACAACGATGATAGCGATAATTGGTATGTTGATAAAGACCAAACAAAGGGAGAGTTAGATAAAGCTTGCAAAGAAAATGCAAATAAAGTAGGAGCTGAAATTGTTACAACAGATGATATAAGTTTTTATCAAACAGATCCAAACGGGACCTTTGGAATTATTTGGAGCACTTGCAATAAAAATGATAAATTATTTCTTCCTCAAAACCGGTTGTCACAAAGCGACAAACTCGGCAGTTTATCTCTAAGAGAATTTTATAAACCATTTTGCATGGACATTGATGGAATAGGGAAAGGCGAGGACCCTTTTGGATATGGCATTCGTGTCGATGGAAAGATTTTGCTGGGCGCAAGGGCGCAAGAGTGGCTAAGTAAGAGTATTCAAGATAAGGATTAGGGAAATGCTGAACGATTATTTTTAATTAGAGCACGTCATTCTTGTATATGTTAACTATTTCAGTAACATCTTACTTGTTTTTTGTCACGACATTTAGCAAAAATTCAAAAATAAACATCACTAAAGAAAACCGACATTGGTGGACGACCATCCAACATGTAATTTACATTGAAAACATGTATATTAGAATTGACTTTCTTGGGAGTCCGCACTGGAGGTTTTCAGATGTTTATTTTTGAATTGAAGGGTAAACGCAAAAGCGATATTTTCTTCTTTTTGGTTCCTTTTTTCTTCTTTTGTATCGCTCAAAAGAAGAAAAATGAACAAGTCAAAAGCATTGAATTCAAAACAAATTGATTTTGTTCACTTTCTCTTTTACCATTTCTCAGGCGCCGAAAAAATGCAAAAGAGAAAGTGAACCGAAAGAGAAAAATCTAAGGCTTTTACAACACCCCACAATTAAAAAACAAATGTCTGAAGAAAAACAGTCAAGCACGCCATAAAGTCATCTCACGAAGTACAAGCTAAACATTTAACGCAACAAGACGTGACGGCTTGCTCTCCGGTTTTTCTTTTCGTATGCCATTTGTTTTTTAATTTCTACCTTGGAAAAGTAACTAAAGCCAAAGAAAAATAGAAAATTTATAATCATTAATTTAACAAAAAGGACAAACCAATGAACAAAAAAGAAAAAATCATAGCAATATGCTTCATATTTTCATTCACATGCTTGATTATATCTAGCATTACAACAATCATAAAAACTAAACCAAATGGGTATGAGTTCAAAATCGAAAAAATGTTTAAAAAATTTTGATTTCGATACTTTTCAAATTCTGCTTAACTATCTTTTCTCAACTTTTTCCACAACTTCAAACCAAGATTTTTATAAAATTCCAAACTGAAAAAATATCCAATTTTTTCAA
>CAKURL010000040.1 GCA_934675685.1 uncultured Candidatus Melainabacteria bacterium
CTCTTGTGTAGACTCTATTTACGGCAAGGAAGATAAATCTTTCTGTAATTCTATTTGTGTTTAATAAGATAAACCCGACTTCGTTCATTTTTCTTTGAAGGTCGTTTTTTGTTTCGACGCTCCAATTTTTTTTAGGCGCTTCAAAGCTTTGTACTACCTGTTCTTCTTGGATTTTGTTTTCAACCACAGGAACAACTTGAGGAGCTTTTTTAACTTGTTGTTTTGGGGCTGAATATGAAATTGATGTTGTCATTAAAAGCGAACAAAATATTATAACTATCGAATTTTTCAAATTTTTCAATTTTTTCATTTTTTACCTTCATATAGAATTTATTACAGAATAATTTTACATCAAAATTTTTTATTAATGCAAATTCAATAAATATATTAAACTTAAGCAAAAAATTGCAAATTGCGCAAGAGAATATACCTTTAAGGTTTTAAATTTCACCATCTTTCCAATTAAAAAAGGAGCAAACACAAAAAAGCCTGAAAGATAATATATTTTTTCATCTTTTAAAAAGCCTAAAGCAAAAAGCACCAAGAAACCTAAGCAATATAAAAGTAAAAGTGCCACATTATATGTTGCTATATCTGCTCTTGTTTTCGGGTGGATATTTTTTTTAAAAAGCATATATGACCCAAAAGCAAATAAAATAATTTGAAAAATGTTAATTGCTTGCATTGTTTTAACTAAATTCATCATACTATTGCTTTTTCCTCGCTTTTTTCTTCAAATTCTTCCAAGAATTTTTTTGCGCAATCCATCACATAAGCTTTTTCTGAATCATATAAGACCATGTGATAACTGTCTTTTAGTTCTATATATTCTTTCTTTTTAGAATTTATATTCTTATAAACGAGCTTTGCTCCTTTTGGGCTTGTTAAGTTGTCAAATTTTGAATGAATAATAAGAGCAGGGGTTGTGATTTTAGATAAATTTTTTCTTGTTGCTTTTGATAATTCTAAAAGTTCATAAACGCAATTTAGAGGGTAATTATCCATACCTACTGTTGTTCTTGACATGATTTTTGCTAATTTTCTTCTCGTGTCCTCATTTTTAATTCCTAGGGAATTATCTTCCGGAAATGTATAATAAAATCTGAAAATCGTGGAAAGCCCCAAAGGCAAAAGCACTTTTCTTTTTGGCATGCAAAAACCATCTAAAAATAATGTGGTGGATAGTGGGATTATTCCTGTGATGTCTTGGTTTTGCTCTGCTAAATATAAGCTAACTACAGCGCCCAAGCAAAGCCCTGACAAGAAAAACTGGTCATAATTTTTTCTTAAAGTTGAATATTTTTCTTGCGCAAAATCTACCCAATCCCTCCAAGAGACTTCTTCGATTTCGTTTAGCCTGTCTCCGTGCCCCGGAAAAGAATAGCAAAAGACGTCAAACCCAAGCTTAAAGCAAAAAAGACCGTATTTTTTCATCTCAAAGGGGCTTCCTGTGAGCCCATGGAACAATAATACGGCTTTTTTGGATTTCAAGCCTTCTTTTTCTTCATGAAGTAGTTCGAAGTCTATGCTTCCTAGCAATTTGCAAACCTCGTGAATAATTGGTCGATTAATTCAATCGCCATATCGATTTCTTCATAAGTAATAGTGATTGGAGGAACTAAAGTCAAAGAGTTTTTGTAGTGGCTTCCTGTATTCAAGATGATACCGCATTTTTCGCCTCTATAGCTCAAGTTTCCTTTGTAGCCTTCAGTTAAGATATCATGGCAAAGTTTAGGATCAGGTGTGTAGCCATCTTCTAGGGTACATTCAATTCTTAAAGCTAAGCCTAAGCCATCTACCGTACCAATTGTTTTGTGGCGTTTTTCTAAAGTTTTTAAGCCGTCTAAGAAATATTTTCCTTTTTCTTGCACTTCTTTTTCGATTTTTTCAGAATTTTCTTCGAAGTAGCTCATAACTTCGTATCCTGCCCTCATGCCGATTGGGTTGTTGCAGAATGTGGAGTGCGTTCTTCCTGCAGGCCAAACTGTTGGGTTGATTAATTCTTCTTTTGCCCACATGCCGCCCAATGGGTTCATGCCGTTTGTTAAAGATTTGCTGAATGTAATTACGTCCGGTTTTACTCCAAAGTGTTCTATAGACCAGAGTTTGCCTGTTCTATACATGCCCATTTGGATTTCGTCTGCAACAAATAATACGCCAAAATCGTCTAAAACTTTCTTTAATTCTTTGAAATATCCTTTTGGAGGAACAATATAGCCGCCTGAGCCTTGAACAGGTTCTACGAAGAATGCGCCGCATTCAGAGTGTTTTGTAGAATGATTATAAAGGCCAGAGCAGCCGTCTTCAAATTCTCTTCTTAATTGTTTAACGCAATAATAGTTGCAAGAGTCGCATTTTTGGCCATAAGGACATCTGAAGCAATATGGGTATGGAACGAAGTGCGCTTGGTCGCCAAAGTGGCCAAATGGTTCGCGGTAGCGATATCCTGCGGTCATGCAAGCAGAGCCTAGAGTTCTTCCGTGGTATGCGCCAAAGAAAGAAAACATTCTGTTTTTCTTTGTGTAGTTGCGGATAAGTTTAATAGCGTCTTCGACTGCTTGAGAACCGCCTACGTTAAATTGTACTCTACCTTTTGTTTGAAATCTTTCAATACAAGCTTTTGCGATTTTTTGAGATAATAAAGCTTTGTAGTCATATAAAAACCTTGATGAAATTTGCGGCATTGCATTTATTTGCTCGATTACAGCTTCTGAAATTCTTTTGTTTTTGTAGCCTAAGTTGCAAGAAGCAAACCACATTTGCAAGTCTAAATATCTTGTTTTGTCTTTGTCAAACATAAAAGTTCCTTCGCAATCGTGAAAGATTTTAGGAACTTCGTCATAGTGTACTGTGTCTCCAAAAGAACAGTATTCTTTATCAATATTTAATAGTTCTTCATCAGTGATTTCAACGTGTTTAGCGTTAATGACTTCCATATTTTATACCCCATTAATCTTTTTTATAGTTTTGATTATAGCACCAAAGTTTTCAAAATAAATATTTTGTATATCGTTCTTAACACAATATTTATATAATGACTTTGTTGCAAATAAGTGTTTTGCGCCTTTTGCGACACATAAATCGCTTGTGCCGTCCCCTATATAGCAATATTCCTTTTCTTTGATTTTTTTGCATTTGCACATGCCAGCGCCAATTTTGCAATTTTTGTTTTCGTTTGGAAATTCAATATCGAATTTGTTGTCTTTGTAGATTAAATGGTTTGCAAAGATTTTAATGTCCTTAATTCCATTTAATTCTAGAGTTCTTTTTATAAAATAGTCAAATCCATCGCTCAAGATGACAAGCTCAATATTGTTTTCTTTTAAAAAGTTATAAAATTCAATAAAGCCATCTGTTAGCTCGATAGCTTTTAAAAAGCTTTCTAATTGCTCGTTTGTGACTTCTTTTAACAATTTTACTTGGATAGAAGTGTTTTCTTTTGAAGTGATTTTTCCTTCTGTCCATAAATCTTCTGATTTTGTCCAAGATGGGTCTGCGTATTCTTCATAAAAAGCGTTTACGACATCTTTTTGGGTAATTGTTCCATCAAAATCGCAATATATTTTCTTGATTTTACACACTTTAAATTCCTCTAAAAGCATGCTTTAAAAAGCAAACTTAGGTCAATTTTATCATAAACATGAAATTTAGACTAAATTTTTAAGTGATGTTTCGACTAAATTCCTTGCGATGTCTACAGCTTTTAAAAACTTTTCTTTGTTTTCAAAAAAGTCTTCGTCTTTTATATATTCAAAAACAATTTTTCGAGCATAAGAACCAATAGAAACCCCGTTTGCTTTTATTTCGCAAAGCTTTGCAAGCTCTGTTGTTTTTGAATTTGTTCCACCCGAAAGCAAAATAAAAACCGGCAAATTTGCTCTTTGGATAATTTCCCCCATGGCGACTGCTTGAAGAGTGGTCTTGAAGTCGTCTTTTCCTCCGGACATAGGCGCACCATCTGCTTGAATAATTGTGGAATATGGGCTTCTGTCTTTTATCATGCGAGAAATTCTTTTTATGGTATCCTCGTTTCCGATTTTGGACCTATCCAAGCAAATGCTCAACATTCCTTTAAAATTTGAATTAATTAAAGTCCATTTTTCGTCTATTTCTTTTTCGTCTTTGCTTAATGTGTGAAATTCTATGCAATCCAATAATGGTGCAATTTCTGGCAAAATTGCGCTAAAGTCTTGCGCGCCATCAAGCATTTTTATTGCTTTTTTTGGGCAAATTTCAAGACATTTTTCGCAGCCTATACAGCGTGCTTTGTTTATTAAAATTTTGTTTTCTTTTTCTTCTATGGCGAAGCTTGGGCAACTCGAGATACATTTTTTGCAATTTATGCAATTTTTTTCTTCGATAAAGGCTTTGTTTATGTGCTTGTCTCCATTTGTAGCTAAAGAAGCGCACAAAAATCTTTCTTCTTTTTGTCCTAGTTCTTGTGCTCTTTTTAAACCTTTTTTAGCAGCTAAAATGACCTCTTTTTTTGCTGCCACGTCGAAAAAAGAAGCGCCCGCCAAAGAATAGACTGTGCACAATTTTTCGATTTCTTTTTCGTCTTCGTTTCCTGCGGCACAGATTAATTTAAAACATTTTCTATTTTTTAAAATGTCGAACAACATAAAACGATTTTAACATAAAAGTTTTACATTTTTTAACATTTTTAAAACAATAAAGTCAATTTTTCTCTTCAAAAATACTTTATTAATACATAATTTGGATTTACTACACACAAAAGAGGAGATAAAGATGGGTATAAATACATCTACACTTGGAATTAATTACGCAAGCACAACTGGAAATTTCGCTTCGAAACAAGCAAAATGGAAAAAATTAGCTGCACAAAGTGCAAATAGCAACAGTTCAAAAGCAAATTCTTCTGTTTATACAACTTCAACAATTTTAGGAATTGAAGACAATAAATGTACTGATGGAAAAGATGATGGCAAAATCAGTTTCTTTTCAAAAGTCGCAAACGTTGTAGAAGGTAGCGCAAAAGGCGTTTTGAATATGGCAAAATCTGCTATTCAACACCCTTTTAAAACAGCTGCTATGGTGGGTGTTTGCTGTATCCCTGTGGTTGGGCCTATCGTGGGTGGCGGCCTTGCTGCTTATGGCTTATATTCAGGAGGAAAACAAGTTTTAAATGCTATTAATGTTGCAAATAACGCTACAACTGACGCGGAAGCAAAAGCCGCTTTTGAAAATATCGGCTCAGGCGCAGTCACCGTAGGCGTGAGCGCAGTAGGTTTAAAAGCAAGCGCAGGTGCCCTAAAAGGACAATTAAATGGCGGCTCTTCAACTGTGAATGCTGTAAAAGATGCTGTTTCAAATAAAGCGACCGCAGGAGAAGTTGCAAAAACTGCAGTTACAGAAGGCATAAAAGAAACAGCAACAAACGTTGGAAATCTTGTTCAAGGTGTTGTTAAAAAAGGCCAAAAAGCATTAGAAAAAGGCAAAGAATATGCAAAAGAAGCACAAGAAGGAAATTTAGGAAATAAATTAAAACAAGACGTGAGTGAATTTGCGGAAAATGCAGGAAACAAAGTCCAAGAAAAAGTGGACGGGGCTAAGAAAAAAGTCGACGAATTTAATGCTAAAAGAGACCCTGAAGCAAAAGCACAAGCGAAGGAACTCAAAGAAGCTCAAGCTAAGTCAAAAGCAGGTGAAGCGCAAGCGATAAAAGATCAAGCTACAGTCGATGGTGCTGAAGTAACTGCAAATAAAAACGGCACTTTTGAAGTTAAATATCAAGATGGCACAGTTATGAAATATTCTAAAAATGGTCAATTGCAATCTCAAACTTTAGCTGATGGCACGGTAGAAACTTATAACGCAAAAGGCGAAATTACTAAATCAACTTCAAAAACTGATACTAAAACAGAAACCACAACATATAAAAAAGACAAAGCAACTTCTAAAACGACTGAAACTAGCATCGATGCTAAAACTACAACAAAAAGAAGTGAATCTTATGTAGATAATAAAACTTATTCTTCTGAATCTACAAAAGTTGAAGGTAAAACAACTTATTCTGAAAAAGGAGTTTATACTGATGGTGATAAATTCACTGGAATCAAAACAAATGGCAACAAAACTACTTGGTATGAAAATGGGACAAAAGTTGAAAATCCAAGTGCTCTAACTCAAGCAAGAATCAGATATGAAGCTTCTAAGTCAGGTGTTTATATCGATAAAGCAATCGGCGATGGCTCTACTACAATCTTTGGTCATACAATTGATTCAAAATATGCTCAATACTTTGGAGCTCTTACTTCTCAACAAAATAAATAGTTTAAAAATTTAAAACAAAAGACTAAATGCTTGGAGGATTTAAATAATCTTTCAAGCATTTATGCTATAATGGCGAAAAAAGGAGAAAAATATGATAAACGAAAAACTTCAAAATGCGATAAACGAGCAAATAAATAAAGAATTGTTTTCAGAATATTTATATCTTGCAATGAAAATCTATTTCCAAGAACAAAATCTTCAAGGTTTTGTAAATTGGTTTGATGTCCAAGTGCAAGAAGAACACGCACACGCTATGGGTTTATTTAACTATTTAAATGAGCGCGGTGGAAAAATCGAACTTAAAGCGATTGAAAAACCGGTTGTTGAAGGGTCTTGTCCTTTGACAATTTTTGAACAAGTCTTGAGACATGAAGAATTTGTGACTTCTTTGATTAATTCTTTAATGGACGTGGCGGAAGAAACGAAAGACAGAGCCGCGCTATCATATCTTGAGTGGTATGTTAAAGAACAAGTGGAAGAAGAATCAAATGTGAATGGTGTTTTAGCTACTTTAAGATTAATCGGAGACGACAAAAAAGCACTTTTGATGTTGGATAAGGACCTTGCTCAAAGGACATTTGTTCAACCTGTGATTGGATAAATTTAAATAAAAAATAAAAAATAAAATATTATAAAAAAGTGCTCTTTTAAAGAGCGCTTTTTGTTAAGTAATGTAAAATTTTTAAAATTTTCATAAAGAAAAGACACTTTTTTCCGATAAATCTGATATAAAGGTTTAATTTTAGGTTAAATTTATGAAGGTCGAAAAAGGTTATTCGAAGCTCGATTTGGGTGTAAGCTCAAAAAAGCTCGAAAAAGCAAATATTGAAAAATTTGAAATAAAAGAAACTGGCGCAAAGTCTATTGAAGCGCTTGGTTCTTATGGGCGAGCATTCGTGAATTTAAGTAAAAATGCTTCTAAAACTTCTTTTGAAAATTCTTGGCTTCAAGAACCTTTTTCTTTTTCCGAAGAAGAAAAAAGTGCTTTAATTAAGCTTTCTGTTGAGCCCTATAGGGTTCAAGGCCCCCTATTAGATGAAATCTTGGATAAACATTATAACGTAAACGACGACGATTTATCTTCAAGAAAGCTTTCAATTGTGAAATTGCTTGAAGATAATGCTCGCTATTCTTCCTTTAATTTTATTCTTGGGCTTGGGGATTGGAGAATTCAAGACAAAGGCGCAAGGTTGAATTTTACTTCTTTTGCTTATGAATTGCTTTTAAACGAAAAAGGAATTTCCTTAGGAGAAGTTCAAAATTTTTTAGATGATTTTAATTTAGAAACAGATGACTCTGATAGATTGAATTCAGAAATCGATTTTTCAAGAAATATGTTAAAAATAGGGCTAGATTCTTCAAGCGCGAAAGAATTACTCCTTTTTTCAAAAAAATCTTCAAAAGATACGATTAAGATGATTAACAATTCTATATCAGAGATTTCTCAATATAGTTTTGATTTAAAAACAATGTCTCAAGTATTAGAAGAGCTTTTGTCTTGTGACGATCAAGATGTTTTGAAAGAAAAAATAGCTCTTGTTTCTAATTTTGCTTCAAAATGCAAAGAAAACCCAGATAACATGTTTCCTTTTCAGCTTCCTTCGATTTTATATGACGGCAGAATTGTTAACAAAAACACTCAACTTTTAAAAGCACAATTGTCAAATTCAATGCTAAATAAAGGCGTTGATTCTTTTGATATTGATAGAATTTTTGATAAAATCCATTGGTTTAATGACGACAATTTAGATTCTCTTCAATGTCTTATTTTAAATTCTGCCTTAGAAGAAAACCAAAAGCCAGATGACATAATCAAATTTGTTAGTGCAATTTCAAAAAAATCAAACAATATGAACGCTTCTCAGATGGAATTTGCTTACGATTTGCTTAGAAGAAAATTCTCTACTTACGATATAGTTGATGTGCTTTCTAATACATATTCAAAAGACGACGACATAAACCAAAATCAAATTGCTTTTGTAAAAGAAATGCTTGATTTTGGAGTCGACATAGATGATGTTATTTCAATTTCTGCTCAAACGAAATTTGGCTCAAAAGAAAGTAATGTTAAAAAAATCGAGCTCACTCGAGAACTTTTAAAAGAAAAAGTGGATTTTGAAGCGATTTATAAGATTTTTAACGCTATGAGGTCTTTTGATGACAATACTCATTTAGAGAATATTTCTTTTGTTAAAGATACTTTTAAAAAGGTCGGAAAAATCGAAGATTTAGTCGAGATTATGTTTTCTGTTGATAGGTTAAATAAAGATTTGAACTCTAAACAGCTCGCTTTAGCAAAAAGGCTAATAGAGCAAAATAAAAGTGTTGATGAAATTAGAGCTCTTCTTATTTCAATAAAATCTTATAATGGCACGATTGCTCAAAAACAATTAGATTTTGCACAAGAGCTTTTAGATTATGGAGCAGATATTTCTGTAATTAGTCTCATTATGTCAATACTAGCCCAATTTGACGAAGAAGAGAATTCTTCTCAAATTAAAAAAGCAAAAGAATTATTAGAATTAGTGAAAAGTGGCGAGATTTCATTTTCTCAAATTCCTGTCTTGATAAGTAATGAATGTCCTATTTCTTTAGAAAATATTTTAGCTTTAAATAAAAGTTTGGGGCTTGAAGAAGTAAAAAAATTGTCTCCTGAAGAAAATGCTTTAGCGGCAAGTTTTTCTGAATTGTTTGGCGTTGATGACGTTAATCAAATCAAGCTCGAAGACAAAAAAGAAATAATTCGAAAAATGGTCTTTTTTAATGCAAACATGTTTTGCATTTCAGATAAATTAAAAAAGATGTTTCCTTTAATTCCAAAGACTCAAGAAGAATATTGCTCTCTTTTGCCTTCCTTGGTGAAGTCTCTTGGAATCGAGACAAATAAATTAGATGATAAAAAAATAGAAGAATTTTTCTCTCATCTATCTTCTTTGGCGACCACTTTAAAAAACATTCCCGATAGCGAATTTGACGATTTAAAAATTGAACAAGATTGTTCTAAAAAAGATTTTATAAAAGACGCTTATAATATTTTAAAAGATTTATCTAAGGAAGAAAGGCAAAAAGTCTTTGATTACTTTGGCTTTGAGCTTTATCAAAACGAAAAAGGCACAAAAATAGACGAAAAATCTGACCTTGCTTTTTCTATAATCGGCTATCCTGTAAATTTAAATAATGGCAAAAAGCTCTCTAAAATCCAAAGCCCAAAAACAAAAGAAGTGCTTGAAACTTTGAGGCCTTATGTTATAAAGTTTTCTGAAGGAAACAATATTTCTGTTTTTGGCTCTTCTTTTGATCAAGAATTATCAAAAGAATTGTCTGAAATTTTAAGTGCACTGCCTGAGCTTCAAACGACAGCGGGAAGAAGCCAACATGGTATGCATAGCTTTGATATTTTAAAACATAGCTTAAAAGTTATGCAAAAAATTATCCAAAACCCAGACTTTGAAAAATTGAATGAGTCAGATAAAAAGCTTATGCTTTTAGCAAGTTTGCTCCATGATATCTCAAAAAGAGAAGGGGTAAGAGACAAAGTCCACCAAGACAACTCGGCTTTTGACGGCTTTTATATTTCAAAGAAATTCAATCTTTCAAAAGATGAAGAAATAAAATTATTTTCTTTGATAAAAAACCATGAGTGGCTTGGATATGTGAATAATCCAAAAATAAATGACTTTGAAAAACAAAAAAGAAGGCAGTCTGTCGCTTTCGATTTGCAATATGATAACCTTTTTGATATGTCTAAAATTTTTACCATGGCAGATTTAAAAGCAGTCACAAAAGGAGAAAATAGTTTCTACAAACACTTTGAAGATGATTACTTCACAAATTGCGACATAATCCAAGGCTTGATTGAAGAATTGAAAAAAACACAACCATTGTTACCAGTAACCAAAATCCCTAGTGCCTCAAGAATAAAAAGCGCTATAACGCGAGTGAATTCTGATGGTTCTACTGATTTAAAAGGAATTTATCAAGACGAAAATGGGCTTATCATAATAAGATTTAACGAAGTCGAAAACGAAACTTGGGAAAAAATAGGCTTCGACAAAGGTACAATTTCTAGTGGAATTGAAACCCAAACTGTATACGGTGACAAAATCGACACAGGAAATATTCATTTCTTTGCCCATGGGTTAGATTACGAATTCCAGCTTAGGAATTTTGACGTCTTTAATTTGCCTGATTCAGACGCGATGTTGTCTGTGTCTTATGTAGAGCGCCCAGAGTCCAAATTCCGCTTCTTTAGAACAAAAGGTGTTATTTTAAATGCTGATTCTAAATATGTCTATGGCGGAGGAAATACGGATTCCGGCTCAGGCTGTGGAAAAAGTATTGAAAACTTCAAAAATGAATATATCTTTGGTGCACATCGCCAAAAAGACAGAAACTATATCTCTGATTTAATCAAAAAAGAGCTTTCTTTGAATGATGAAGAATATCTTGAATTTGTTAGAAAAAATAAAAATAAGCCTTTTAGTAAGATTGAGCCAAAAGAAGCAAGTCAAAAGCTCATCAAAGCTTTTGCAAAAATAAATTCTTCGACAAGAAGGGGTGAGAGAGAATATAACGAGATGTATATTTCAAACCCCGAAGTTATGGCAGTTTTTGCATATCCTATGGATATTGATAACGAAATAGGTAACACTCTCGATTTTGTGCGAGCTCAAGATGAATTTTTGAAAAAATACGCACTTGAGCACAATATCCCAATGATTCTTTTTGGAAAATAGCATGATCATAGTTGAGGTATAAATATGAAAATTGAAAGAAACCCAAGCGAAATTAATTTAGCATATCAAACAAAAAATGAACCTTTGAAAAATGAGCCTTTAGAATATGAAAAAAGGCAAATTGACGCGAATTCTTCTGAAGCTTTGAATTCTTATGGAAGGGCTATGGTGAATTTGGTGCAACATGCTAAAACAAATGCGCCTTCAAATTGGCAAAGGGAATTTGAGCCATTAAGCCAAGAAGAAAAAGGCGAAATTGAAGGCGAATTATTGGAACTTTTTGATGGCGACAAGAAAGCTCTTGATGAATTCTTAGGCGAAGACGACATAAAAGAAAGAAAGCTTGGAATAGTAAAAACTTTTATGGATAATTCTTTTATTCCTCTTCAAGCGCAATATTTCTTAAACGGCGCAACAAAAGGAAACCTAGACGACAAAACTTATTTAAATTATATTACCTTGCTTCAAGAAATCTTGGTGAACGATGATTATTTTAGAAAAGATGGCTATGAAGATATCACAAAATATATTGATAAAAGCGATAGCGAGACTGCAAATAGGCAAATTGAATTAATAAGAGCAATGCTTCAAAAAGGCTCAAGAAAAGATTATTTAGTTCGCATTTTTAATGATGTAAATAATGCTCCTAAGGAAGTTTTTTCTAACACTATGGCTTTTTTGGCGGGGTTGCCTGATGAACTTACAAAAGAATATTTAACTGTGAAGCTTTCTCAAATTTTGTTGAGCGCAGATAAAGAAACAAATGCCACTTTAACAAGCGCATTTGAGCCTTTTATTTTAGATTTAGCTCAAGAAGGAAAATTCTATGAAGCCACTCCTTTGATTGATTTTGATTTATCTTTAGAAAAGCCAGTGAACGCGAAGTTCCTTAAAGAACTTTTAGAAAAAGAAATAGCGCCAAAAGATATCCACGATATTATTTTCTTTTCAAATTCTGATGACGAAAATACAAATATTAAGCAAAGAATGTTTGCAAGGGAACTTTTAAGAAATGAAGTTGCTCCAGATGTTGCAGGTAGAATTTTGTCTTTTACTATTTCAGATAATGTAGGAGTGCAAGAAAACCAAATTTCTTTTGCAAGGGAATTATTGAATTCTGGCATGGAACAAAAAGACGTCGCTCGAGTATTAGGAAAAACATACTCTCAAAAAGAAGATGAAAACAAAAGAAATATCGACTTGTCAAAAGCATTGTTGTCTTGTGGGGTGGATAGCGC
>CAKURL010000041.1 GCA_934675685.1 uncultured Candidatus Melainabacteria bacterium
AGCCGTCAAATATTCCGCACAGCGTGCCCTCAACTGCGTTCGCCAAGCAAGGCATTGCTAGGCTCACTTTATTCGGGGTTGCTCCTGTGGAATTTTCTTCGAAAATTCTTACGTCGCCCATCTAAGGTCTTCATATTTGTCGCCTGCTCTACGCAGCCGTCAAATATTCCGCACAGCGTGCCCTCAACTGCGTTCGCCAAGCAAGGCATTGCTAGGCTCACTTTATTCGGGTTTTCCACTAACAGATAAAACAAGTTCATTATTTTTTAAATCAACGTCTACAATAGCCCATCTCAAGGGTTCAAGGCCCTGTTTTTTTATTTCTTCTTCAATAAAATCCACCTTTGGAGGAAAGGACGAGATTTTTATCTTTATTGTTTTTGAAACGATTGGCATTACAACAATATTCCTGCCATCGCAGCTGAAATATAGCTTACAAAAGTCCCTGCGATGAGTGCTTTAATTCCTAATCTTGCTAAATTTTTTCTTTGGTTTGGAGCGAGTTCCCCGATACCTCCGATTTGAATAGCGACAGTCGAAAGGTTAGCAAAGCCGCAACAAGCAAATGTCGCAATCACCATGCTCTTTTGTGTGATTAAATTTTGATGCATTAATTGGATTAAATCAACATAAGCAATTGTTTCGTTTAAGATAAATTTTTCTCCAATCAATCTGCCCACTGTTTCGATGTTTCCCCAGGTTGCCCCAATTAGCGCTGCAAAAATTGCAAAAATTTTGCCTACGATTAATTGGATAGATAGATGGGTCAAAAATGCAAAATGCAAATGGCAAACATCATACAAAAATAAGCCAAATTTTGCGATAATTGTATTTGCAAAAGCAATTAATGCAACAAGCCCCAAAACCACAGCTATGACATTAATTGAAACCTTCATACCTTCAATTGCACCTTTTGAAATTGCGGCGAGCAAATTTACATCATTTTTTTTGTCTGAAATTTTAAAATCGTTTTTTGTTTCAGGTTCTCTATCTTCCGGATAAATTATTTTTGAAACAACAAAAGACCCAGGAATCGCCATCACAGAAGCAGCTAGAATATACTCTGGGCTTATGCCAAAGCCTGTATACATAGCGATACAGCTTGCTGAAATACAAGCGGTTGAACCCGTCATGGAAGCTAAAAGTTCGCTTTTTGTTAAGTTTGGAAGGTAGTGTTTAATCATAGATTGCGCTGCAACGTTTCCCACAAAAGGGCTTGCGCAGTTAGATAGAGCTTCTGCTCCTGATACACCCATGATTTTATTCATGATTTTTCCTAAAATCAAGATAACGCGCTGCATTATGCCATAATAATATAAAATGTTTACCAAAACCAAAATCAAAATCATAGTCGAAATTAAAACTAAAGCAAAGATGAAATCTTTGTTTGGAAAAAGCCCAGAGATGACTTCAGGAGAGTTTGTGAGCCAGCCAAAAGCGAAGTTTGAGCCTTCTATGGAAGCTTCTAAAATTTTATCTACAATTTTTGCTAAAAAGCTAAAAATCTTCACCCCGAGAGGGATTTTCATGATAAAAAGAGCGAGTAAAAATTGGAGCGCGAGCCCAACGCCCACTGTTTTGTAGTTGATTTTTTTTCTGTTGTTGGACATCAAAAAGCAAATGCCTAAAATAATCAAAATCCCAACAATGCCTACAAATTTAGATAAAATTTCCACTTATTAATTCCTTATAATTTTTCTTTAATTATAAGCAAAAATCACCAAATGCACAATTACAAATTTTCTTTTGTAAAGTCCACACCGCCTGTCGCACGATATAGATTTATAGCAGAAATTATTTGATTTATTTTATTGTCCACAATGCTTTGTGCGCTTAGGTTTTGAGCTTCTTGATATAAAATATAATCGAGTTCGTTTGAAAGCCCAAAAGCTTTGTTGCTTGATTTTAATTTTAACTTTTTATTTTGAATTTCAAAAATATCTTTTGATAAGCTATAGTCTTTTTTGTCGGCTTTTAAAGTCGCAAGCGTGTCGTTCACTTCTTGTAAAGACGCTAAAACCGCCTGTTCATATTCTTTTTGAGCTCTTTCATATTCGAGCTTTTTCAATTTTATCAATTGAAACCTTTTTCCTGCGTCAAATATGTTCCAATTTGGCATAACGGAGATGTCTGCTAGGCCTGTATGGTTTTTGAAAATCCCTTTTAAGTTGTTATAGCCGTTAAAGCCAAAAGTGCCCATGATGGTGAACGTCGGTAAAAGCTCGCGCTTTGCCACTCTTGCGTCATAAGAAGCTCTTTTTATGTTTTCTTGTGCGCTTTTGACGTCGGGGCGATTTAGAATTATGTTTGATTCTAAAGTATTTGGAGTGTCAAAAAGTTCATTTATGTCTTCAAAACTTTTTCTTTTGACGTCTGAAAATAGCTTGTCTGCTGTTAAATAGCCGATTTGGTTTTTTAAAATTTCTTTTTGATTTTCTAAATTATTAATTGTTTTTTGGACTTTTATTAAGTTTTCTTTTTGGCTTAAAATGTCGTCTTCGCTTAAAAGCCCGAATTTTTGTTTGTTTTTTGAAAGCAAAAGAGCATTTTTATTCAATTTTAAAAGCTCTTGATTTAATTCAAGCAACTTATCAATTTTGATTAAATTATAATAATCAATCGCAACAGAGCTCGAAAGCAAGATTTCACTTGTCTTTTTGTCTTGTTCAATCATTTTCAGGCTTTGTTCTTTGCTTTTTGTTTTTAGCCTGTTTTTGCCCCAAACATCAATGTCATAGCTAACATAAACAGGTAAATAAAACCTTGATTGATTGTAGCTTCTAACCATGTAGTTGTTTTTTCCGCGAATAAGGTCGCCAGAAGAAAAAGTCTTTGATATCAAAGGCGCGAAGTCCACTTGAGGAAGTTCAGACGCCAAAGACATTTTCACAATTCTTTCGCTTTCTTTGACTTTAGAATATGCGATTTTTAAATCAAGGTTGTTTGAATATGCACTTAAAATGTTTTCTAAAAGAATTTCGTCTTGAAATTTTCTAAAGAAATCAACGTTTATTTCTTCTTCTTTTTGTTGCTTTTTGGCTAATGCAAAAGAAAAAGAAGAGACGAAAAACAATATAAATAATGTGACAGTTAAAATTTTTTTCATAATGGTTAATGCTTCTTGTTTTAATTTTTCTTTGTGTTATTATAATAACACAAGAACTATGCCAAAGCAAATTGAAAAAAAATTAATATCAAACGAAATAGTTTCTAGCGCAATAATGATTAAGGTTTTGACCTTGAGATTTTTTGCGGCAAAAGGCTTTGAGATTACTCCGGAGCAATTTGTTATCTTGGACACAATTTCAAAAAACAACGGGCTATATCAAAGACAAATAAGCGAGCTCATCGGAAAAGACAGGGCAAACGTCGCAAGGATTTTAAATATCTTAGAAAAAAAAGGTTTAATCAAAAAAAACCAAGCTTCAAACGGAAGAGCAATAAATCGCCTCGAGCTCACTTTGGAAGGTGAAAATTTAAGAACAAAAATCGAACCACATATAAAAGAAATAAGAAAAAGCTACTTAGATGATATCAGTGAAGAAGACATTGAAAAATGTTATGAAGTTTTAAATAAAATCAAAAATAATATAGGCAAAAACATAAAATTACATATATAATATTTAAAAACGATTAATAAAGGGAAGATTATGAACAAAGATTCTAAATATTATAAAGACGCAAGAAAAAAAGTTTTAGAAAAAAGAAAACCATATCAGAAAAAAAGAGTGATAATCCCTGTGATTACGGCTCTTGTTTTTGTGTTTTTGGGGATTTATGGAATTATTTATTCGAGCTTCTATCAATCCACAGACGACGCTTTTGTGGAAGCGCACATGGTTTATTTTTCCCCAAGAGTTTCTGGGCAAATCATAGAATTAAATGTGGACGACAACACAGAAGTGAAAAAAGGGACAATAATCGCCCAAATTGACCCAAAAGACTATCAAACTGCGCTTGATAATGCGCAAGCTCGCCTAGAAAAAGCAAAATCAGATTTAAATGTTTCAATGAGTGACATAGATAAAATCCAATCTATGACTTCAAGTGACAAAAATGATATCCAAAGCGCAAAATCAAAGCTAGAATACGCAAATTCTGACTATATTCGCTATAAAAATGCTTATCAAGATGGCTCAGTCACAAAACAAGATTTAGACAACGCAATCAAAAACCTTGATGTCGCAAAAGCGCAATATAACGCTTCTCAAGACGATTTAAGGGCGACTACAAATGCCCTAAAATCAGCGATTTCTAAAAAAAGCTCTCAAAATGCAGAAATCAAAAGGCTTTTAGCGGAAGTCGAACAAGCAAAGTTGAACTTGTCATACACAACCCTAATCGCCCCAATAGACGGGCTTGTGACAAACAAAAATGTCGAAATAGGAAATTATGTAAATGCCGCAAAATCAATAATGACAATAGTTCCAGAAGATGTTTATATAGTTGCTAATTTTAAAGAAACGCAAGTTGCCAATATGAAAAAAGGGCAAAAAGTTGTGATAAAAATAGATACTTATGGCTCTAAAAAGTTCAAAGGCCACGTGGATTCTATCCAAAAAGCTTCTGGCGCAAAAGCAAGCTTGTTTCCTCCGGAAAACGCTGTTGGCTCTTATGTAAAAGTTGTTCAAAGAATTCCTGTGAAAATCGTGTTCGATGAAGATATTTCTAAATACAATATAATCCCCGGAATGAGCGTTGTGCCAAGGGTAAAAGTAAGAGGAAAATAATTTAAAATTCAAAAGAAGCGTTAACACAAAATGCAAACAAAGACTTTATACGAAAAATTAAATATTCCTCTTTGGCTTATTACAATAAGCGTTATGCTCCCTACTGTGTTTTCGATGTTAGCGACTTCTTCTGTAAACGTCGCTATTCCATATATGGCTGGGCAATTTGGCTCTACAAGAGACGAAGCAAACTGGGTAGTCACAAGCTATATGATAGCGCATGCGATGATGTTGCCTATTTCAGGCTGGCTTGAAATTAAATTCACAAGAAGAAAGCTTTTAAAAGTCATCTCTATAATTTTTGCTTTGGGGTCAGTAGTTTGCTTTATGGCTCCAAATTTAAATGTTTTAATTGTCGGAAGAATTATCCAAGGGATAGGAGGCGGCCCTTTTATGCCTTTGTCTCAAGCAATTTTAATGCAGACTTTTCCAAAACACCTTCAAGCGACTGCGATGGGGATTTTTGGGCTTGGCATGATGGTGTCTGCTATAGTGGGCCCTGCTTTAGGCGGAGTTTTGGTGGAGCACCTTAATTGGCAGTGGATTTTTATAATAAATATTCCTGTGATTGTGGCTTCTGTCGTGATGATACATTGTAACGTCATGGACGACAAAAATGGCTTAAAAGCGGAAGGCTTTGATATTGTTGGTTTTGTGGCTTTGGTTTTGTGGCTTCTTCCAATGCAAACTGTTTTAGATAAAGGTGCACAATATGGCTGGTTTGATTGCTCTTGGATTAGGTGGTGCGCGCTTTTTGCCATTTCTTCTATGGTATTTTTTATAGTTTGGGAATTGGAATATAAAAAATCAATCACAGATTTTCGAGTTTTTAAAGACTGGAATTTTTTAATAGGGACAATTTTGGGCTCTGGTGTGAATATCATTGCATATATGACTTTATCTGCAATTCCATCTTTCTTGCAAAGTTTGATGGGCTATAATGCCCAGCTTTCTGGGCTTAGCCTTTCTTCTCGTGCGATATCTTGCATAATTTTTATGATTATTGTTTCAAAATTATGTGAATTCGTGGATAATAGATTAATCGCTGGTATTGGCTATATTTTGCTTGCGTTTTCGACTTTTATGTTCACGCAATTAAACATGCAAGTTTCTTTTTCATATTTTATAATTCCAAATATTATCTTGGGCGCAGGGATTATGTTTGCTTTTATTCCAATCACAAAAATGGCGCTTGCCACAATTCCAAAAGAAAAACTCGCAATCGCAGCAGGGCTTCATTCTTTGTCAAAATGTGTCGTAACTGCTTTCACGATTTCCATCACAAATGCCCTTGTAATAGCGCTATCTCAAGTGCATCAAACATATTTAGTGAAAAATTTATCTATCCACAATATGCCATTTTTGATTAAAACTTCTGCTTTGTTTATGAAATGGACAAAATATTTGCCCGATTTCACAGCTCAAATAAAAGCGAACGGTTTAATATATAAAAGTATGCTACAACAAGCGAAATTGATGAGTTTTGTTGACGTTTTTTCTATTTTTGCGCTTTTATGTTTTTTGATGATTCCTCTTTGTTTTTTAATGAAACAACAAGCTAAGTAATTTGTTTTGCTTGCAAATCGAGAAAAAAAGTTATATTATTAAATAAAATCAGCTATTTGTGCATAAAATTTAATAATTTCTTGCGCCGGTGGTCAGATTAAGAATAACAATAAGGAGACCAAAAATGTACGAAGATCAAACACTAATCTGTGAAGATTGTGGAAAAGAATTTGTTTTCAGCGCAGGCGAACAAGAATTTTACGCCCAAAAAGGCTTGGTTAATGTTCCAAAAAGATGCCACGAATGCAGAAAAGCAAGAAGACAAAAATCAAGAAGAAAAATGTATGACGCAGTTTGCTCTGCTTGCGGCGCAGAAACAAAAGTTCCTTTTAAACCTACAGAAGGAAAAGAAGTATTTTGCAAAGAATGTTTCTTGAAACGTCAACAAGAAGCTCAATAGCAAAATAAAACAATTTTAGCTTTAAAGATAAGGAGAATTACCCTCCTTATCTTTTTTAATAGAAATTGCAAAAAAACGATTTTGAGTATAAAATAATTACATCAATTGATTAAGTAAGGATATATAATGTCATCTTCTCGACAGGAAACAAATATTATAGACGATAACAATTTGGTGGAAAATCCACAAGAAACTAAAGAAGGGGTAGATAACACAAAACTGAAAGCTGTAATTCGTGCGTTTATCGCAAACATTGGGATTGCGGCTGTTAAATTTATTTGCTTTTTCTTTTCAAAAAGTTCTGCAATGCTCGCAGAAGCAATTCATAGCTCTGTTGATTCTTTTAATAGCATTTGCTTGATGGTCGGAATTCAAAGAGGGGCGCGCCCTGCGGACAATAACCACCCATTTGGCTATGGGCTTGAAGCGAATGTTTGGGCAATGTTTGCTTCTCTTTTAATGTTGATTGGTACTTTTGTTGCGATTTTCCATGGGTTTGATAAATTAATAAATCAACACGACATCTCTGAGCTTTTAAAAAACTATAATTACATAGCAATCACTTTATTTATAAGCTTGCTTTTTGAAGGCTGGGCGGTTATGAGCGCAGCCAATGCGGTTTTGGCGGAGGCTCAAATTTGCCCAAAAAATCGCTTTATGACATTTTTCACATCTTTAAAATATATTAGAAAAATTCAATCTCCAACTACTAAGTTTGTTTGGTATGAAGATACGTTCGCGTTTTTGGGCGTTTTGATTGCATTTTGTTCTTTAACAATTGCAAAATACTTGGTAAGCGCAAAATATGCCTATATTCCAGACGCGGTGGCTTCTATCATAATCGGTGCTTTGCTTTTGTTTTTGGCTATTTATTTAATCAAAAACAACGTAAATAGCTTGACTGTGCAATCGGCTCAGCCAAAAGTGGAAGAAATAATCAGAAACACAGCCGCTTCTATCCATGGGATTACACAAGTTTTAGAATTAAAAACTATGGATTTAGGGACTTCTGGGCTTGTGATTAATATGACAATCGAAGTTGCACCCGATACTCAAATGAAAGACGCAGACGACATCGCGCAAATGTTGGAGCGAAAAATAAAAAAATACGTAAGAAACGTAAACGATGTCACAATTGAGCTTGTGGCGCACGACGTCGAGGACAATTGGGAAGAAAAATTAGACAAATTAATCAATGAAGGCGAAAAAATTGGCGCAATAGATAACCACGAAGCAAAAATGCTTTCTAATTTTTTAGCTTTTGCAAATGCTGTTGTAAAAGAAATTATGATTCCAAGAACGGAAATCGTTTTTGTGAATGCGCAAAGTTCTATTGAGGAATTAGCGGATATCATCATATCTTCTGGCCACACAAGAATTCCAATTTACGAAGAAAATATAGATAACATTGTCGGCGTCATAAATGCAAAAGACGTTTTAAAAGTTATTAAAAACAACAATATCAAAGAGGACTTTGAAATTAAGTCTCTTGCTCGCGATTTATTGATTGTTCCAGAGAACAAATTCATCTCTGACTTGTTGTCGGATTTAACTTCTTCTAAAAACCAAATAGCAGCAGTTTTAGACGAACACGGCGGAATAGTCGGGATTGTGACTATTGAAGATATTATAGAAGAAATCGTGGGCGAAATTTATGACGAATTTGATAAGGTAGAAACGCCTGAAATCGTTGCTGTGGACGAATATACTTTGAATGTTTCTTCTAAAACAAGCATTGATGACATAAATGAGCGTTTTGACCAAGATATCCCAAACGAAGACTTCCAAACTATAGGGGGCTATGTCTTTGGCTTGTTGGGAAGAGAGCCCGAGCTCAACGATGTCGTTGAAGATAAAAATATTACATATAAGATTTTAGAGCTTGATGGCATTAAAATTCAAAGGATTTTAATGCAAAAGAAAACGCCTTTTGTGGACAGCGAAAAAGTCCAAGAAAGCGAAAATGAAGCAAATCAAGCGGTAGGAGGGGAATAATGAAGCTTACGGTTTTGGGCCCTGGGTGTTGGGGGCTTACAATTGCAAAATTGTTGAACAATAATTTTGAAAAAATAACAGTCTGGGGAAGAGAACAAGACCTCACTCCTACTTTGGTGAACGAAAAAAGGCTCGAAAAACCTCTTCAAATTCAGCTTGATAAAAAGGTGGAAATCACGTCTGACTTGGCTTTGGCCCTTAAAGACGCAGAGATTATTCTTCTTGTTGTGGCGACTGGAGGAATTAGGCCTGTTTGTGAACAAATCAAGAAAATCGGTTTAAAAGATAACCAAATTTTGGTTAATTTAGCAAAAGGGATTGAAATCCCAAGCTTAAAAAGAATGTCGGAAGTAATCCAAGAAGTGCTTCCAGACGCAAATTTGGCAGTTTTATCCGGCCCTACTTTGGCTCGAGAAATCATAGAAGGACACCCGACTTTGGCGACTGTGTCTTCTTTGAAACCGGAAATTTCAAAACGTGCTCAAGAACTTTTAAATGTTCCATCTAAATTTCGCCTTTACACAAACGACGACCTTATCGGGGTTGAATTAGGCGGAAGCTTGAAAAATGTTATCGCGATTGCTTCTGGTTTTGCAAGCGCAATGGGGCTTGGAGACAATTTAAGAGGTTCTTTGCTTACTCGAGGCATGGCCGAAATGGTGCGAGTAGGGGTTGCTTTAGGTGCGAAGCCTTCGACTTTATATGGCCTTTCTGGCATGGGCGATTTAATTGCGACCGCTTCAAGTCCATATTCAAGAAACTATACAGTGGGCTCTATGATTGCAAAAGGCAAAAAAATAGACGACATTTTAAAAGAATTGGGTTCAGTCGCAGAAGGGGTCAAAACCTCAAAAGCGCTTTGCGAATTAGCGAAAAAATTAAATATTGATGTTCCTGTTTCAAGTGCAATTTATGAAGCAGTCTATACGGACATCACTCCAAAAGAAATTTTGGACAAATTGATGAACAGGAAATTGAAGTCAGAATAAAAAGTTAAAAAAAATGAAAAAAGGCGAAGTTTTTGCTTTTAAAACGGACACTGTTTGGGGCTTTGGTGCTCACCCTTTGGACGAAGAAGCAATTTTAAACATTTATAAAATTAAAAAAAGAGATTTTTCAAAACCTCTTATCTTGATGAGCAATTCTTTGGAGCCTTTGAAAAAATATGTTAAATTTATCCCGGAATATGCGAAAGATTTAATAGAAAAATTTCTCCCAGGAGGGCTTACTTTGATCTTTGAAAAGTCTGATTTGTGCTCAAGTTTAATCACGTCAGGCAAAAATACAGTCGGGATTAGAATTCCAGATAGCAAAGATTTTTCTTCTTTGGTAGAAAAAATTGATGGAAAAGTTTTGGCGACCACATCTTGCAATTTGTCAAACGAAGAGCCTGTGAAAAATTACAAAGAAGCAAAAGAAAAATTTTCTTCTTTAGCCACCGTGCTTGAGCCTTTAGATGATTTTGAAAATGAAAATCTGCCTTCAACTGTGATTTTATGCGAAAAAGATGGCTATAAAGTCTTGAGGCAAGGCGCCATTAAACTATAAGCTTTGATAATATTTTGAAGAATATCTTTCTCGAGCGCTTAAAGTGCGCGTAGGCTGCGACCTTTGGATATTTGGGTAAGGATTTGAAGCGGTTGGATATTTAATGTTTCTTAGGGCGTTTTGATTGTATCTTCTTGCTCTTGCTTGGTTTAGCGCCCTTTGGTTATTTAGGCTTTGAGAAATTGCATAATATTTTGTATATTGATATTTTCCAAATTCGCTGGCAAAGCCCTTTTGCATGAGGAAACCAAAAGCGCATAATGAGAAAAATATGAAAATTAGGGAAATTTTTTTCATACTTTTATTATAATGATTTTATTTAAAAAACAATCAATAGAATAAGGGAGATTTTGTGTTATGTGTTTTTAACTTTTTTCGGTTGAATAAGGTGAAAGAAACATTGAATAAAATATTTAATTCTGCAATACGTCACCCTGAACTTGTTTCAGGGTCTTTATTTAATGTTGAATTCTTGCATTTCATATTTTAAAGATTCTGAACAAATTGAAAAATTTTCATTTCATTCAATTTTTCTAATTTTTCAGAATGACGTATTGTTTTATCAAATGTAGGTCGGGTTTACTAACCCGACGGGGCTCCTGTGGTGCTCGGCTTTGCCTGTGCTTCTACGTCGCCATCGTTCAGCTCCAACTCGCTTTCTCAACGAAAGCTCGTTTGGGAGCCTCGGCTCTCGCATTCCGCCTGTGCAATCAGAGATTGCTTCGCTCATTTCGCTTTTGCTACATTCGCAACGGCGGTCATTAAAGGTCTACGTTCTGTCCGTCGGACTTCATCAGTCCGCCGTCACGAGCTTCGCACAAATCTGCCC
>CAKURL010000042.1 GCA_934675685.1 uncultured Candidatus Melainabacteria bacterium
TCTTCTTTTGTATCGCTCAAAAGAGATGCGAAGCCAGAGCAAAGCGAGCTCGCGATGAGCGAGAGAGCTTGCGATTGATGGGCGACGTAGGAGCGCAGGCAAAGCCGAGCACCACAGGAGCAGAAGAAAAATGAACAAATCCAGATTGTTGAATGAAAACACCTCATGCTTTAGAGACCCTGAAACAAGTTCAGAATGACGTGCTGCATATTAATTTACTTGTTTCGGGTTGCTCCTGTGGAATTTTCTTCGAAAATTCTTACGTCGCCCATTAAAGGTCTACGCTCTTGGCGCTTGCTCATCGCAACCGCCTTCAAGCTTCGCACAAATTTGCCCTCGTCATCATTCGCCAAGCAAAGCATTGCTAGGCTCACTCGACTTGGGTTCTAAGGTCTACGTGCTTGCTGCCCGTTCATCACGGCCAGCAGCGCACTTCGCACAGCAAACCTAAAACTTCGTTCATTAAGCGCAGCTGCGCTAAATTCACTCGTTTTAGGTTTGTTCCATATCTTCAAAAAAATAATTATATTAAGCTTGTTTTTCTTCTTGATTGCTATGCGTGTTTGATACAAAATTATTGAGTAGTCGAGTATAATAACAAAGAGGAACTATGGAAACTTATTTTATAGGAATTGTAATCTTATTTTTTGGTGCAATTTTCACATTATTGCTTAAAAACCAAAGCTTAAAATTAAAATTTATTTCTTTTTGCGCTTTTGTAGCTTCTTGCTTTACTGTAAGCGCAGGGGTCAAAGCCCTTTTACAAGGACCTTTGAGCCACACTTTTCATTTTGGGTCAATCTTCCAAAATGTAAGTTTTGCAATTGACAATTTGAGTGCATTTTTCGTAATTTTCATCTCAATTATGTCAACTTTAGCCATTATTTATTCGAACGGATATTTAAAAGGCTACATCGAAAAAGGAAAAGACGTGAGCGCGCACAGCGTATTTTTGCCAATGCTTATGGCTTCTATGTTGGGCGTTGTGACTTGCCAAAACGCAATCATGTTCTTGATTATCTGGGAATTGATGTCATTATCTTCTTTCTTCCTTGTAATCTTCGAACACGACAAAAAAGAAGTTTTAAATTCGGGCGTTAAATATTTAGTTTATATGCACATTTCTGTGATATTCATTATTTTGTTCTTCGCCCTTTTGACTATTGCTTCTGGAAGCTTGGATTTTTCACAATTCCAACAAGCGCTTGCTCAAAATAGAGATTTAGCAAACTTAATTTTCGTGTTTGGCTTTATCGGCTTTGGAATCAAAGCTGGTTTTGTTCCTTTCCACAATTGGCTTCCTGATGCGCACCCGGTAGCGCCTTCGCATGTGAGCGCTATGATGTCAGGCGTTATGATTAAAACTGGGATTTATGGGATTTTGAGAGCTTTGAGCTTCTGCTCTATTCCTAAAATCGCCGTTATTTATACAATCTTGTTTGTAACAGTTATAACTGCTTTGTATGGCATTGCTTATGCGACTGTCCAAAAAGACATTAAAAAAATGCTTGCATATTCTTCAATCGAAAACATTGGGATAATCGGAATCGGTATTTCAATCTATATGCTTGCGACATATTACGGCCAAACGACAATCGCAATGCTTGCTTTATGCGGTTCTTTGGCGCACATTTTAAACCACTCTATTTTCAAAAATCTTTTGTTCTTGAGCGCAGGTAGCGTTTATGTTAAAACTCACACAAAAGACATGGAGCTTTTGGGCGGTTTAATCAAAAAAATGCCTATCACGGCAACTTGCTTTATTGTGGGCGGTATTGCAATCTGTGCTTTGCCTCCATTTAACGGTTTTGTGAGCGAATTTTTGATTTATTTATCTTTCATCAAATCTTTAGCAATCACAAACATCGTTGCTTTCATCGCTATTTTGTTTGCTTTTGCAGGCCTTGCGCTTGTGGGCACAATGGCTATAGTTTGTTTCACAAAAACAATCTCTATCACTTTTTTAGCTGCACCAAAAACAGAATATGCTACAAAAGTTCAATCTGATAGCCCAAAATCAATGACTATCCCAATGAGCTTGTTGGCTATAGCTTGTTTTGTTCTTGGGCTTATTCCTCAATATGTATTTAAATATGTATTAAATGCAGCAAGCTTATTAGTAGATACTGCCCAAGCAAGCGTTCAATTTGCTTTCTTAGAAAACATTTCAAAATATATCTTGATTTTAGTTGGCTTGATTTTAGTTCTTGCACTAATCAGAAAAATGATTTCAAAAGGAAGCGAAATCCACACAGCATGGGGCTGCGGATATAACAGATTGACTTCTAAAGTTCAATATAGCGCAGCAAGCTATGTTCACCCATTTGTGAACATCGTGAAACCATTGTTCAAAAGAACAAGAGACGTAAAAAAAGCAAAAGGCTTATTCCCATCTGACGCACATTATCAAACGAAAGTCGACGATATCGAAGAAGCTTATGTAATCAAGCCTTTGGTTCGTTTGGACGAAAAATTCTTGTCTAAATTTGAAGCAATTCAAAACGGCGATATTCAACAATATATCCGCTTTGGCATGGCGTTTTTGATTGTTGCTTTGGTGATTGCGGTGATTTTGGGCTAGTAGAAGAAAACAGGTGAGAAAATGAATGAACAAATATTAATTAAAATATTAAATATCGTTTTGCTTCTTGTTGTTCCTTTCTTGATGACAGGGGTAATTCGAAAGACTAAAGCGTTTTTTGGCGGAAGAAAAGGCGCAAGCGTTTTCCAACCAATTTACGACTTTTTCAAATTGATGAAGAAAAAATCAATCTACGCAGACACAACAACTTGGATTTTTAGAGTTGCTCCAATTGTTACTTTGGCGGGTACAATTTTTGCTTGTCTTTTTATTCCAATTGTTAAAGGGACTGCTATTTTGCCTATTCAAGGCGGTTTGATTATTTTTGCTTATGCTTTGGGCTTAACAAAATTCTTATCTTTGCTTTCTGCGATGGAAATCGCAAGCAGCTTTGAAGGTATGGGCTCAAGCAGAGAAGCATGTTTTACCACAATCATAGAACCGGCTTTCTTCATCACAATTGCTTCTATTATGGCAATTTGCAAAATCTACACATTTGATAGCTTAACAAATGTTATCCAAGCAAGCGGCCCAATCGGCTATTTAATCGTTCTTTTTGCTATTTTGGCATTAGGAATTATGCTTTTGACTGAAGGCTGCAGAGTTCCGGTAGACGACCCTACGACTCACTTGGAATTAACAATGATTCACGAAGTAATGATATTGGACAACTGTTCTCAAGAGCTCGCTATGATTTCTTGGAGCGCATATATGAAAATGTTCTTGTTGTCTGCTTTGATTTCAAATTTGATTTTGCCAACAGGCTTTGGAATATTAGAAAGTTTGGGCTTGATTTTATTAAGCTTGTTTATAATTTCAATCTTGATTGGCGTAATCGAATCAGGAATAGCAAGACTCAGAATGACACACGTTTTCGAATTTGTTTTCGTAATGTCAACTTTTGCGCTTGTAGTTGCGTCATTAGTTGCAGTTAAGATGTATGGGGTATAGAAATGATAAACGGTTTAATAATTTTATTTGGTTTAACAATGCTTTATCTTTCTACAACAAGTAGATTGAAAGCGCACGTTAACGTTGTTTTTATTCAAGGCGTATTGCTATTTTTGATTTGCGCGATGAATTTTTCGCACATTCCTTTGGCAGTAGCTGCGTTTTTGACAATTGAAACTTTGGTCGTAAAAGCTGGGCTTATTCCTTGGTTTTTGAATAAAGTTTTGAGAAAAACTCACTCAAACCGCGACACAGACGCAAATATCGCCCATTTTTATTGCTTATTGTTTTCAAGCGTGATTTTATTTGGAGGTTTTTTAATCAGCGTATTTGATCTTCCAAGCTTGTCGATGATTAACCCATTGTGCTTCGGAATAGCGCTTTCCACTATAATCATCAGCTTATGGCTAATCACAATTAAACATAAAATTCTTTCAAATGTAATTGAATTTATCACAATGGAAAACGGCATTTTCTTGTTGTCGTTGTCTGTTGCAAAAGAAATGCCTATGCTTGTTAACATCGGCGTTTTGTTAGATGTATTTATCGCGATTTATATTTTGGGACTGTTTGTTTCTCAAATTAATAAAGAATTGGGCGATATGGAAGTGGCACATTTATCAGACTTAAAGGACTGTGAATATAATGATTAATTTAGTTTTAATATTACCAATAGTTTTTTGTCTTGTTCTATTTATTGCAAAAAACAAAACATTAAATAATATCTTAATCACCTTGTATGCTTTGGTGCATGCGTCTTTGGGGGTTAGCTATTTTGTAAATTTGGATTGGCTTAAAAATGGCGAACATTTTAGCTTGAATTCCAGCAATTTAATCTTTTATTTGGTGTTGTCAATTGTCTTTTTGGCAGTTGCAATCTACAACAACGGTTATTCAAAAAATCTCAATAAAGAATTTGATAATAGAAAAATGATGCATTATTCAACAATGCTTTTGTCATTTGTTTTTTGTATGACAGGTGGCATTTTGTCGAATAACTTAGGTCTTGCTTGGATTTTCATCGAAGGTACGACTTTAGCAAGCGCTTATTTGATTTATTTCAACAAAACAAAACATTCAATAGAAGCTGCTTGGAAATACGTTTTCATCTGCTCAATCGGGATTGCCCTTGCGTTTGTTGGGATTATCCTTATGACAATTGCGACAGGCAACTTAAACAGCTTAAATTATAAAGATTTAATTGAAAATGCAGCAAACTTTAACCACTTCTGGTTAAATATTTCTTTTGTATTTATTTTGTTTGGTATCGGCACAAAAATGGGTCTTGCTCCTGTGCATTTTTGGTTGCCAGACGCACACGCAGAAGCTCCAAGCCCAATATCCGCTTTGCTATCTGCGACATTATTAAACTGTGCATTTTTGGTAATTTTAAATGTATATAGAGTAATGATTGCGGCAAATTGCGTTGCATATTCAAGAATAATGCTTCTTTTAATGGGCTTTGTTTCTTTGTTTATCACAAGCGTATTTTTATATCACACTTCAAACTACAAAAGAATGCTTGCATATTCTTCAATCGAAAATATGGGCATTTTGGCGATTGCGACTGCTTTAGGCGGAGTTGCATATTATGCTTTATTTATCCATTTAATTGGTCACTCTTTGATTAAAGCAAGCTATTTCTTGACTTCCGGAAACGTTTTAGAATTGTTTGAATCTAAAAAAATCAAGTCAATTAAGGCTTTAGGCTTGTTGGACAAAAAGACAGCTTGGCTTTGGATTGCAAGCTTCCTTGGAATTTGCGCTTTCCCACCTAGCATGTTGTTCATAAGCGAATTTTTAATCGTAAAAGCATTTATTATCCAACACCACTTTGTACTATGTGCTTTGTTCTTGTTCTTGTTAACAATTGTGTTGTTCGGAATGGGCAGAGTAGTAATCAAGATGGTTTATGGCGAAAAATCTCAAGAAAAATTTGAAAAAGCTAAAAATAATATTTCAAAAATTTCAGCTTCGATGTATGCTCCTCAAATCGTAATGCTTTTAATAGCTTTCACTTTGGGTGTATATATGCCGAATTTCTTAGATATTATTATTAAAAATACATTGATTGGCTAGAGGAAATAGGAAAATGAATTATTATACAGCAAAAAATAATGAAAGAATTAATCTTTTAGATATTCCAACGCTCGACGTTGAAGTATTTAGAGGGCAATTGGCGGCAACAAACATGCGCCCATTGTCATATTTTGGCTCTGACTGGGGCGAAAATGTGAAAGTATTTGCTCTTTTGGCGGACGACGAAAAAGGCGAAGTATTGATTTCTTCGACTTTAATTCCAAAATCAAACCCACAATATGAATCAATCACAAAAGACAACCCACAATATCACATGTTCGAGCGCGAATTATATGAACAATTTGGAATAATGCCTTTAGGGCACCCTTGGTTGAAACCTGTGAGAAAAAACCATGACAGCTATGAATTCTTTAAATTTGATGGCGAAGAAACCCACGAAGTGGCCGTAGGCCCAATTCACGCAGGGGTCATCGAACCTGGACACTTTAGATTTTTATGCCAAGGCGAAAAAGTCTATAACCTTGAAATCATGTTAGGATATCAACATAGAGGCGCTGAAGCTTTGATGGTTAAAAACCCATCGAACCAATTGGCAGAATCTATCTGTGGCGATAGCGTTGTGGCATATAACATGGCATATTCTCAAATCATGGAAGCTTTGTCTGATACAAAAATTTCTTCTAAAGCTCAAATTATAAGAAGAATTGCTCTTGAAATGGAACGCGCTGCAATCAATATAGGAGATATGGGCGGAATTTTAGGCGACATCGCATATTTAATGGGAAAAGAAGTCTATGCCGTAACTCGTACTTTAATCATCAACACTATGCTTGAAATCTCTGGAAGCAGATTTGCAAGAGGATTGATTGAAGTGGGCGGTGTAAATTTTGACATCGATAAAAATATGTCTAAAAAAATGATAGAAACTCTAGAATATGTTAAAAAGACAGTAGAAAAAATGACAAGAGCAACTCTAAAAAGCTCCACTGTAATGTCTAGGTTTGAAAAAACAGGTAGCGTTTCAAGAGACACAGCTCGCGAATTGAACCTAGTTGGCATGATTGCTCGCTCTTGTGGTTCTACCTTAGACACAAGGTTCGATTTTAAAGACGAATGGTATAAAGATTTGTCTCGCAAGCAATTCAGCGCAACAAACGACGCATATTCAAGATTTAGAATTAGATACAAAGAAACCATGGAATCAATTTCTTATATTAAAAAATTCTTGAAAATGTTGGAAAAATTTGAATCAGAACCTCTTAAAGTAGAAGTTAAAAATGAGCTTGCTCCAAACAGCTTTGTTGTTTCAATCGTGGAAGGTTGGAGAGGCGAATTGGTGCACGTTGCGACTACAAATGAACAAGGGAAATTGACAAGATATAAGATTAAAGACCCATCTTTCAACAATTGGTATGGTCTATCTATGGCTTTAAGAGGAAATGGAATTTCCGATTTTCCTTTGTGCAACAAAGGTTTCGACCTTTCATATTGCGGTTTTGACTTGTAGAAATTAATTAAAAGGACGTATATAAAATGTTTGATACTTTAAAAATGAAATTATGGCAAAAAAATCAGTTCATTCCTGATATCAAAAATGCCAAAATGAGAGACCAATTCAGAGGTTTGCCTCTTTTAAATAATTCAAAATGTGAAATTTCAGACGCTTCTGGAATTTGCCCTACAAACGCTTTGAGTGTAAATCCTTTGAAAATCGATTTAGGAAAATGCACTTTGTGTGGAAAATGTGCTCAAAAATGCGGCCAAGGCGCAATTGAATTTACAAACTATTATAAATTGGGCGCAGATTCAAAAGACAAGTTGATAATCACCGAAGAAGTGACTCCGGAAGTTTATCATAAACGCGCAATCGACGTTAAAAAAGAAATTTATTCTATTTTTAACCGTTCGATTAAATTTCGCCAAGTGTCCGCAGGAGGTTGCAACGGTTGCGAAATGGAATTGAATGCATCTTCAAACGCGAACTTCGACATGGGTCGATATGGGATTGATTTTGTCGCTTCTCCTCGCCATGCTGATGGCATCGTCGTGACTGGGCCAATCACAAAAAACATGGCTTATGCTTTAGAAGATTGCTATAAATGCACGCCTGAGCCTAGAGTGGTTGTTTTGGTGGGCGCTTGCGCTATTTCTGGTGGCATTTTCCAAGATTCAACAGAATTGAATAGAGAATTTTTGGATAAATATAAAATTGACCTTTATATCCCAGGTTGCCCAACTCACCCATTGACATTTATTAATGCGGTTTTGGATTTTATTAGGAAGAAGTAAAATAAATATGGCTTTAAGACCCTGAATTTATTTCGGGGTCTTTATTTAATATGGAATATTTTCATTTAATAACCTCGATTTGTTCATTTTTCTTCTGCTCCTGTGGTGCTCGGCTTTGCCTGCGCTCCTACGTCGCCCATCAATCGCAAGCTCTCTCGCTCATCGCGAGCTCGCTTTGCTCTGGCTTCGCATTTCTTTTGTGATGTTTATTTTTGAATTTTAACCAAACGTCGTGACATAGATAAAAATTCCGCAAATCGTCACCCTGAACTTGTTTCAGGGTCTTTATTCAATGTTGAATTCTTGCATTTCATGTTTTAGAGATTCTGAACAGCTTAAAAACTACGCTTCGCTTTGCGCAGCTTGTTTTTTAAAGCTTTCAGAATGACGTACTATTTTATTTTTTGGCTTTGGTTGTTTTTTAATTTCTATCCTTGAGAAAAAACTAAAGCTAAAACAAATATCCCATCAAAACCATAAAACAGCTTTGATGGGAATTTTGTGTTTTGATGTTTAATTTTTTCAAAATTGATTAAATCTTTTCTTTCAAAAGCTTCTCTGCGAGATTTTGTTCAGTTGTCCCGTTCAATCTTTTTGAGATTTTTCTTATTTTTGAAGCCACAAGCTCCATTTTGTCGTCCCAAACAAAATTATCTAAGACATATTTTTCGCCTTTTGAAAAGTCTTCAGACATTTGGACTTCTATGATTTCGCAAAGCATTTGAAAAGCGACATCGACCATCTTATCAATGTCAACGCTCAAAAGACCGTTTTCGTCAATTTTTAAAGCACCTTTTTCAATAAAATAATGGTTTTGCATAACAGTGCGGACCCTGTGGGCTTGAGAAAGAGTTGGCTTGGATTTTAGCATGCTGTCGGCTGCAAAAGTCACGATGATTTTGTCTCTTTCTTCTTTTGTGTAAAGCCCTTCGTCCATAAGCAAATTAAGCATAGATAAAGAAACCATATCGGCTTTGTTTTCTTCGATGATAGATTTATATTTTCCTAGCGCTTCTGTACCTTCTTTTGGGCCCAAAGAGTGGCCGTTTTCGTGGCCTATTGTGAAAGGGTGGTCCATTTTGTCGTCGTAGAACTTATGGAATTTTTTATCTAAGATGTTATCCAATCTTTCTTGAATTTTTTCTTTTGCGTCTTTTGAAGTCGCAAAGCGGATTTGCCTGTGGTAGACGTTTCTTCTTCCGCCCCCAATGGTCAAAGAAAGTTTGTCGTTGTTTGGAAGGTTTTCGGCTAAGGTGATACCCGCCCTAAACGCGCCAACGTCTCCTGCGACATCGATTAAATCAACGTCCACCATAGTTTGGCTTATTTCTTTTTCTTCTGAAATGACTTGTTTATATTGGTCACAATATGGCATGTGTTGCGCCATCAAAGGAAGATAATGTTTTACTTTTAAAATATAATCTGTTCCTTCTTTGTTTACGATTCCAACTCTCGCGCCTAGATAATCTTTAGAAATCACTTCAATATTGTTTTTTTCTAAAAGTTCTTTTAATTCTTCGTTTTCTATTACAGTTTCAGTCATTTCGTCTGAATAGTTTTCTCTTGTTATGGTGAATTCCAAAGGTGTGTCTTGCAAAGTTGCCCATTTTTTGTCTGCATAGGCGTCTAGCATTGGGTCTGCTTTTAAAAATGCTTGCGCTTGGAGCCTCAAATATTCATTGAAATCAAGGTTAGAAGAAACGCAGCTTGCCCTTAAAAGAAGCTCTGCAATTGCTTTAAAGTCTTCTTGAAATTCGTCAACGTAATCAATAGCTTTAAGCTCTTTGCCTTCTCTTTTTACTACTGTTCTTTGGTTTAAGATTTTTTTAACTTCTTCTATTTTTCCTTCTTTAATCATGTTGATTAAGATTTTGTGGAATTCTTCTTTTTCAAGGTCTAGTGGGTAGAAGCCTCTGCCTTTTCTAAATTCCAAGCCGCGCGCTAAAATCACCATATTTGATTCGCAGTCGAGGGCAAAAATCCCTTTTTGCGCATCATAGAGTTTTTTTGTTAAGATTGCTTTTTTGTCATTTTTCTTCACGCCTTCTTCTAAAAATTTTTCAAAAGGAAGGTTGTGATGGGAATCTAGTTGTTTATTTATTTTTTCTATGATTCTTCCTGCTTTGACTAAATAGCAAAGCGCAGTTTGGTCTTTTTCGTGGAGGTTTTCGAATTCTTTTGCTCCTACATCAAGCATTTTTTTAGTCAAAAGGTAATCTTTATTTGTTCTTTTTTCGAGTTCTTCTAAGCTTAAGCCGTAATCATATTTCATTTTTCTATCCTTATTAATTTTATGATTTTATTATAGCATTTTTAGGAAAAATTAAAAAATAATTATTTTGGTTGCGGAATTTTTATCTATGTCACGACATTTAGCAGAAAATCAAAAATAAACATCACAAAAGAAAACCGACATTGGTGGACGACCGCCCAACATGTAATTTGAAATGAGAACATGTATAACTGGAATTGGCTTTTTGGGAGTCCGCACTGGAGGTTTTCAGATGTTTATTTTTGAATTGAAGGATATCCGAATGGCGATATTTTCTTCTTTTTGGTTCCTTTTTTCTTCTTTTGTATCGCTCAAAAGAAGAAAAATGAACAAATCGAGGTTATTGAATAAAAACACTTCATGCTTTAGAGATTCTGAAATAAATTCAGAATGACGTACTGCAAATTACATATTTTATTCAACATTAAATTCACTTTGTTCACTTTCTCTTTTACCATTCTTCAAGCGCCAGATAAATGCAAAAGAGAAAGTGAACCGAAAGAGAAAAATCTAAGGCTTTTACAACACCCCACAATTAAAAAA
>CAKURL010000043.1 GCA_934675685.1 uncultured Candidatus Melainabacteria bacterium
CTCTCGCTCATCGCGAGCTCGCTTTGCTCTGGCTTCGCATCTCTTTTGTGATGTTTATTTTTGAATTTTAGCTTTTTCAGCCATTTATTTTTTAATTTTTTATTATTTTTTATATCTTTTTGTTTTCAAATTTAAAAGACGAGCATTAGCTCGTCTTTTAAAATGTTTATAATAAATAGCTTTTTTCTTATGCATCTCCCAAGTATCTATCTGCTTCTTCAGTCGTCATTGGGCCATCTTCTTTCAAAATTCCAGCATATCTATCAAGCTTTTCTGTAAGTTCGCTTGCTTGGCCGTGGGATTTTGCTTTTAGGGCTCTACTTAACATATCTGGCATGTTAAGACCCTTGTTTTGCGAAAGATTTTGATTATGATATCTTTCAAAATCTTGAGGAGCGCGATATGTCCAGTTGCCTTCTTTTGTGTTTGGAGTGTTTATTCTCCTGATTGAACCTAAAATATCAGGCAAAGTCATAAATTGATTTTTTGTTGTGAACAATTCTGCAATAATCGCTTGCGCAAGGTTTAAAGGATTTCTTCTTAATTCATGTGTGTTTTCATGGAGATCTTTTGCAAGGTAATCTATTCTTGAGCCTGCGCTTTGCGCTTGTTTTAAAACAGAATCGTCGTCGTGGGTGCCGGAGCCAATGATATAGTCCCCTGGGCGCATATTTTGATATTTGTTTTCGCCTTTAGATTCATAATATTTTACTCTGCCCCAGTCGTCTTTTCCATATCTTGTGATGTGAATTAAAGTCATGCCTAAGTCTTTTACAGCGTCTAAAGAATCCCAAGAATTTCCGCCCAACAATTCAAGTAAGATTTTATCAGGAGAAACACCATTATTTTCAGCAGCTTTCAAGACAATATCTTTCATGATATATTTGCCATTATCTTTGATTTGAGGTTGGAAATTCAATTTATAGCCCAATTTGTTTCCACTTTGGTCATAAGTAAAGTTTCCGTTTGTCAAAACAGGTTCGCAAATCAAAGGTTTGATTAATTGCCAAGCTGCATCTATTCTCACGCCGTCATAGCGTTTAAAATATGTATCAAATTTGTTATATAATAATTCACCAGCTTCGCCATCTAATTTGTTGAAGTCTAAAGCTTGAGACCAGCAAGAATATTTTCCGCCCCCGATGTCGCAGCCGAATTCATAATTTTTAGAAAATGCGCTTCTATGTGCCCAAAAGTCTTTTTGAGAAAAGCCGATTTGGCAATCGCCATAAGTTTCAAGCCCCATCAAATTCATTTTTGCTTTTGATTCTTTTTGTTGCTTGTCTGCGATGAATTGAACAAATTCTTCGTATTCTACGACGTTATTTCCTGCGTCGTCTCGAACTTCTCTTAATTGTTCAATTCTAGGTTGATTTCCTTCTTTTGTTGCAAACAAGTTCTGGTCCTCAAACGACCATTTTGTTATATCTGCGCTTCCATATATCGTAACAAGCGTTTGATACAAAGCGTCGCGCTCTAACCAATATGAATTGTCTTTTTTAAATTGTTCAAAGTCTTGTTTTAATGGGCTTGTTTCGTCTAGCATTTCAAAGCGAGAATATGCTTTTTTAAGCATTGCTTCTTGTCCATCTCTTGCAAAAACGTTGTTATAATCTACGTTATGATGGTCTTGGACTCTTGTAAAATATGGAACATTTGCTTCTTTTTCAGTCAAAAGCGAACCATATTCTTTTGTTTCTAATTTTTTTAAGTCAATTAAATGGTGACCTAAAGAAAAGCTTGTGCAGGAATATGGAGAGCGGTTGTCGTTTGAAATTTCTCCTTGAGGGCCATATTGTATGCCAGAAAAGCCCAAAGCTTTGAGGCGATTTGCCAAATCAACAGCTTCATAAGAAAAGCTTGTTCCAATTCCTGTATCTCTTTCGTTAGTGGGGATAGTCGTATCAAAAACTGTGGCTAAAGTCTTGTCTAAACCTAATTGAGCTTTTGCTTCTTTAGTCAGTTTTTCGCATTCCTTTGCTTCTTTGCTCGTCAAAGCGCGACCGAAGGCGGTCTTTCCATTAATTGCGTTAATTTTCATTATTCTTAAATCCCTAGTATATACAACACATCTTTATAATACATTAAAAGAAAATAAAATAAAACAGAAAATTATTTTTTTTGCTAATTTAAAGATGTTTTTTAAAAAAATTATTGCAAGTCCGTTTGCTCTGGCTTCGCTATTCCACCTGTGCAATCAAAGATTGCTTCGCTCATTTCGCTTTCGCTTCATTCGCAACGGTGGCTATCAACTGCAAACGTCCTTGTTCAACACAAGTTCGTTTGCTCTGGCTTCGCACTTTTCATGGCTTTAATTATTATATTTCTAGCTCTCAGCGCTTCTTTTTTGTCTAGGGGCTCTATATCTTTTAATTTATAATCAATATTTAATTTTTCATATTTTGTTTTTGCCATGTCATGATAAGGCAAAACATCAAGCGCTTTCACGTTTTTTAAAGTTGCCAAAAATTTTCCTAAACGAGAAAGATATTCTTCTTTGTCTGTAATAGTAGGGACTACAACATGCCTGATCCAAGTCGTAACACCGTTTTCAGACAAAAATTTTGCAAATTCTAAAATATTTTTGTTTGATTTTCCTGTTAATTTAATGTGTTCTTTTTCGTCAATATGTTTAATATCAAGCATTACAAGAGAAGTATATTTTATTAATTCTTCAAATTTTTCTTTGTTGTTTGGAGTAAATGTAATTCCTGAAGTATCCAAAGTCGTGTGGATATTTTTTGCTCTGGCTTTTTTAAATAGGTCAATTACAAAGTCAATCTGCAAAAGCGGTTCGCCCCCTGTGAGGGTAATTCCGCCTTTGCAAAATTCTTTGACTGATAGATATTTTTCTATAATTTCATCAGATGAAATTTGTTTATTAATATCTAAATTCCATGTATCAGGGTTGTGGCAATAAAGGCAGCGCATAGGACAGCCTTGGATGAACACTACCATTCTAATCCCTGGGCCGTCCAACGTGCCAAATGTTTCTATCGAGTGGATATTTCCAATCATTTTCCCTGAATTCTTTTCTTACATAGAACCGTGGAAAGTTCTTGAAATAACGTCATCTTGTTGTTCTTTTGTCAACTTGATGAAGTTTACTGCGTAACCTGAAACTCTGATTGTCAATTGAGGATATTTTTCAGGGTGCGCTTGTGCATCTAATAATGTTTCTTTGTTGAAAACATTCACATTTAGATGGTGTCCGCCTTTTTCAACGTAACCATCTAATAAGTTTATTAAATTATCAACTTGTGCAGTTGCCATTTTTATTTCTCCTTTTAATTATTCTATAGTTCCTTCGCAGCAGCCAGCGTCCAATTGGATATCAAGGTCGCCCATAAATACTTCATCTTTTCCTAGTGCATTTGGAATGATAGAGAAAGTATTTGAAATGCCGTCTTGCGCATCGTTGAATGGAAGCTTAGCAACTGAAGCCAAAGAAGCTACTGCGCCGTTTGAATCTCTTCCGTGCATTGGGTTTGCGCCAGGAGCCAAAGGAACACCTTGTTTTCTGCCGTCTGGAGTGTTACCTGTCTTTTTGCCATATACAACGTTAGAAGTAATAGTCAAAATAGACATTGTAGGAATACTGTTGCGGTAAGTGTAGTGCTTTCTTATCATGCCCATGAATTTTTTAACAAGATCAACTGCGATTGTGTCAACTCTGTCGTCGTTGTTTCCGTATTTTGGGTAATCGCCTTCAACTTCATAGTCAACAACTACGCCGTCTTCGTCTCTGATTGCTTTAACTTTTGCATATTTAATAGCAGACAAGCTATCAGCCACAACAGAAAGCCCTGCGATACCAGTCGCAAAATATCTTTTTACGTCTCTGTCGTGAAGAGCCATTTGAGAGCGTTCATAGCAATATTTATCGTGCATGTAATGGATTACGTTTAATGTATTTACATATAGACCGGCAAGCCATTCCATCATGTCTTCATATCTTTCCATAACTTCATCATAATTTAAATATTCAGAAGTGATTGGGCGATATTTTGGGCCAACTTGTTCTTTTAATCTTTCGTCCACACCGCCATTGATTGCATAAAGCAAGCATTTAGCAAGGTTAGCACGAGCGCCGAAGAATTGCATTTCTTTTCCAACTCTCATAGAAGAAACGCAGCATGCGATAGCGTAATCGTCGCCGTGGGTCACTCTCATAAGGTCATCATTTTCATATTGGATTGATGAAGTTTTGATTGAAATTTCAGCAGCAAATTCTTTGAAAGCTTTAGGCAATCTAGTAGACCAAAGAACTGTCATGTTTGGTTCTGGAGAAGTACCTAAGTTTACTAAAGTGTGAAGATATCTGAAAGAGTTTTTAGTAACCAAGTGACGTCCATCAATACCCATACCTGCGATTGATTCTGTTACCCAAGTAGGGTCTCCTGAGAACAATGCGTTGTATTCAGGAGTTCTTGCGAATTTAACAAGTCTTAATTTCATGATGAAATGGTCAATCATTTCTTGAGCTTGTTCTTCTGTGATTACTCCATTTTTCAAATCTCTTTCAATATAGATATCTAGGAAAGTAGAAGTTCTTCCGATAGACATCGCTGCGCCATTTTGTTCTTTAACAGCAGAAAGATAGCCGAAATATAACCATTGGATAGCTTCTTTTGCGCTCTTTGCAGGTTTTCTAATATCAAAACCGTAAGTGTCGCCCAATTGAGCCATTTCGTCTAGAGCTCTTATTTGTTCCATTAATTCTTCTTTAAGTTGAATTTTTTCTGGAGTCATTTCGCCATCAAGTGAAGCGTGTTGTTCTTTTTTGTCTTCGATTAATCTATCGATACCATAAAGCGCAACTCTTCTATAGTCGCCTATAATTCTTCCTCTCCCGTATGCATCAGGAAGCCCTGTTAAAATAGCTGCGTGGCGAGCTTTTTTCATTTCAGGAGTATAGCAATCAAAAACACCTTGGTTGTGTGTTTTTCTATATTTTGTGAAGATTTCAGTAACTTCCGGATCAACTTCGTATCCATAAGCTTTGCAAGAAGTTTGAGCCATTCTGATACCGCCAAATGGTTGCAAAGAACGTTTCAAAGGCGCGTCTGTTTGAAGGCCTACGATTGTTTCAAGGTCTTTATTGATGTAGCCTGCGCCATGGGAAGTGATAGTAGATACGATTTTTGTATCCATATCAAGAGTTCCGCCTTTTGCTCTTTCTTCTTTGAATAAGTCTAAGCAATTTTGCCATAAAGTTTTTGTGTTTTCTGTTGCGTCTGCCAAAAAGTCGCTATTGCCGTCATAAGGCGTATAGTTTTTTTGGATAAAGTCGCGAACATCAATTTCGCTTTGCCATTTTCCGCCAACGAAATCAGCATGGGCAGAATTAGCTGTTTTTTCTAATAAAGCTTCCATTTATTTTATCTCCTAGTGTTAAGTATCATTGTATATTTTAACATAAATATTTTTGTTTTTATATTTTTAGAAAAATATGGTAAAATTACTTTATAATTTATTTTAAAAAAGGAGCTTTTATGCTAGAAAAAATTGAAAAATTGCAAACTTTAATCGTAGGCGCTATTGTAGTTTTGGCGATTTTAATCGGAGCAAAGATTATATCTTCTTCGATGTCTCAAAATGTAATCACTGTGACAGGTTCAGCTTCTCAAGTAGTTAAGTCAGATTCTGGCAGAGTGGAGCTTAAAATAAATATTCAAAATTCTTCTAAACAAGTTGCTTTGTCAAATTTGAAAAAGCAAGCAGAAGTTGTGAAAAAATATTTACAAGACAAAAAAATAACAGATATCGAAATCAAACCAAGCTATTCTTATGCTGTTTATAAAAAAGATTCAAGAGGCTATGACACGCAAGCCATCGATTACCACGTTATCAACCAATCGATTATTGCAAAATCAAACAATGTCGAATTAATTAAAGAGATTTCAACAGATGTCACAAATTTAATTGACAAAGGAATTGACGTGAGCGCTTATGACCCAACTTACAACTATTCAAAACTTGCAGATTTGAAAGTGGAATTATTAGAAAAAGCTTCAAAAGACGCAAAAGAAAGAGCAAATTCCATGTTGAAGCCTACAAGAAATAGCGCAGGAAAAATCAAAAATGTCCGCATGGGAGTATATCAAATCACCCCAGTGGATTCAACAGATGTTTCAGATAACGGGATAAACGATACTTCAACTATAGACAAAAAAGTCACAGCAGTGGCTAATGTGTCTTTTAGGATAAAATAACCCGAAACAAGTGAGCCTAGCAATGCTTTGCTTGGCGAACGAAGTTGAGGGCAGATTTGTGCGAAGTGCGCTGCTGGCTGCGAAGAGCAGGCAGCAAGCACGTAGACCTTAGATGACCGCCGTAGGATAATTGAGCAAGCGAACGATAGCGAAAGCGTAAGTGAGTCTTGCGAAATACCCACAGGCGGAAACTGGAAACAAGCAAGCCTAGCAATGCTTTGCTTGGCGAACGAAGTTGAGGACAAAGGTGTGTGAAGAAAGCGCAAGCCGAGGCTCCCAAGCGATTTGCGTAGAGCAAAGCGCTGGAGCTGAACGATGGCGACGTTTCAAATCTTTGATTTGTCAGGAGCCTTTGTCGGATTAGTAAATCCGACCTACATTTGATAAAACAGCACGTCATTCTGAAGTTACTAGAAAATTGCTCGAGCTATGCGAGTGCTAATTTTCTGTACCTACTCGGTGTTTCAGAATCTTTATTTAATGTTGAATTCTCATATTCCTTGTTTTAGAGATTCTGAACAGCGCAAAAACTACTCTGCTTTTCTCTTTTCAGCCTTAGAAACACTAAAAGACTTGCTTTCGCTGATTTCTATCCTTGCAGACTTAATTTTATCCTTAACGTCCTCTGAAAGAGCATTTCCCATAACCAACCTGTCGATAAAAGAATTGTTCAATTTGATTGCTTTTGGAAGTGCGCCTATTTCTTCTAAAGTCTCTTTAATTTGAGAAAAATCATAAGAAAAGCTTTTTTTGTGGTTATAAGTCAAACATTCGCCTGTATTAGAGATTATTTCTTCTCCGCCTTTTTCAAAATAAATCTTAAAAATCGAGCGCAAATCTTGGATTTCAGATTGCATAGTGTTAATCGCGGATTGAAGTCTCAAATATCTTTCAAATAAATATTCAACATTTTCGATTTGGGACAATTGCCACTTGTATTTTTGGAAATATAATTTTTTCAATTTTGGATAACATAAAGCTAAAGCCATCGCGTCGCCCATGGCTCTGTGGCGCTGTTCGTTGCTGGCTTTAAAGACATTTACAAGACAATCTAGCCCACAAGATTCATATTGCGGATAGACTTCTTTAAACATCATTTGAGTGTCAACATAATTGTTTTCGATAGGTTTATTATAAAGCCTTTTTGAAGCACGGTTTAAGAAGGAATAGTCGAAAACGGCATTGTGCGCAACGATTGTGGCGTCGCCTATAAATTCAAAAATCTTTGGATAAATTTCTTCTTCTTCAGGAGCGCCTTCCAAGTCTTCTTGAGAAATTCCATGGATAGCTTGAGAAGATTTTCTGATGTGTTGATGAGGGTTAATCAAAGTTTCAAATTTGTCTTTGACTTTTCCGTTCACGAGCTTTACGCCTGCAAACTCAATAATTCTTTCTTTTGTATAATCCAACCCAGTGGTTTCAACATCTATTACAACTTCTACTTCTTTTGCCATTTATGATTTCCCTTCAAGAAAATCATATCATAAAAATTATCTTTTTATAAAATTATTAATTTTTTCGACATTTTCATTAATATTTTTAATCGAATCTGTGAAAGATTTTTCTTTTTCTTGGATTTCTTGGAATTTTTTCCCTGTTTGAGAGCTGATATTTTTGATGTTTGTTTGAGTATCTTGGATTTTTCCTGCTTCAAAGTCGCCTATCATATCCAAGAACTTCTCAAGGCCGGCTTTATCTAGCCCATCGACATATTTTTCAATTTGCTCCAAAATTTCCACAAAATTTACGGCACTTTTTACAACATCAATTATCCTAATCGTATCGTCAGTCAAAATCCCGACATTACAAGAGCCATCAGGAGGCATTAATTCCACAGACTTCGACCCGCCAAGGCCATAGAATTCCACCCTCGCAATCGTTCCGTTTGGGATTTTCATATTCTTTTGTGTGACCAAAATTTGCACATTTATGTGTTTATCTTTTGATTTCAATTGGCGAACATATCCGACATTGAGCCCCATAAAGCGCACAGGAGAGCCCACAGTAATTCCATCTATGTCTTTAAATTGGATATTATAAACATTTGGCTCAACAAAAATCTTAGAATAGCCAAAAATCAAAAGAGAAAAAATTATCCCTAATATAATAGTCCAAACACAAATTTCAATTATAATCGAGCGCTTCATGGTATCATTATAAAATAAGCTTTTAAAAAATTATATACGTTATTTTGATTAGAAAGAGAAAAATGAAAAAAATTATTTTAAATTTATTGTTTTTGTCTTTAGTTTTTTTGACTTCCGGCTGCGCAAACCGCCAACAAATCGGCATGCCAAATCCTTGGGAAGAATTTCAAACTTCAAAAGAAGCCTCTAAAAAAGCTGGTTTTGATTTTCCTTTGCAATTAGAAAATGTCAAATATAGAGCGGCGAAAGGCATAATAGAAGCGCAATATAAAATAGATAATAATAGAACAATCATTTTAAGAAAAGCAGAAACTCCAACAAAAATCCAAGGCCGAGACGACATTTCTGGTATATACGAAAATTATCCGATAAACGAAGAATATACTTTGAAAAATGGCGTAAAAATGTTTATAAGAGGGGAAAAAAATAAAGTTTTTGTTGCGAACATGTCGGCTGAAGATGGCTATTTTAGCGCATATTCAGAAAACGGCATGACAAAAGAAGAATTGGAGAAAATCTACAACATCTTCCTTGAAGCGCATAACAAACTTTTTGAAGAATATTATAAAGAAATGCCTTAGATAATTTATAAATTATTTTTCCTCTTTTTTGACGATTTTTAATTCATAGCCAAGATAATCCAAAATTTCTTGCACCGTTTCAAATAGCACTCTTTTTTGAGAAAAACGATATGATAGCCCGCTTGCTTTTGGGATATCATGCCCTTTTTCTCTTAAAATTTGGGCTATTTTTCTCATTGAAAGGCAATTTTTTAACAACAAAATTTGAATTTCTTGCTTAATATCAATCATATTATGACTTTATTTTATTTAGCTTTAATTGACAAATATATAAAACAATGATATACATGTTTGTACAATGTACGAAAATATATATCAAATATTAAGTTTAAAATATAAAAGGGCTTTTACATTAGCAGAAATTATGATAGCCCTTGTGGTAATTGGAGTAATCACTTCTATTTTACTTCCTGTTGCATTTAATTCTGTTCCAGATGAAAATGTGATGAAATTTAAAAAAGGAAATGCAACACTTGCAAAGGTCATAAATGAACTTGTGACTAGCGGCAAATATTATAGAGAAGGAGATTTGGGAATTAAGGCAAATGGAGAGCTTATCGACGGAAGCCACGATGACGACGTCACATATTTTTGCGAAACAATAGCAAATTTAATAAACTTTAAAAACAAAAATTGCTCAAAAATTAAAAATGGCGTCGTTGACCAATCAGAATATTCGCCTTCAAGGCTTGATGTTTTAAACAAAACTCAAGAAGAAATAGGCCAAAATTTAGACTACGAATGCAAAACATACACGCAAGCAGGAGCAGAAATACAATTAAATAATGATTTAATCATGTATCAAACAAGCCCTGGCCACACTTTTGGCATACCTTGGAACATTGTTTTCCCAGATAGCCCAGAAGACGAAACATATTGGAATTCAATGGGTTACAGATTATTTGGTTGTTTCAAGCCAGACGGGAGCGCTTGCTTTCCTGTAGATAAATCAGAACCTTTCGACAATATATATAAAATTTTTTGTATAGATGTCGATGGAATAGGAAAGGGCGAGGATCCTTTTGGGTATGGAATTAGGGCCGATGGAAAGATTTTACTTGGAAAAAGAGCAAATGAGTGGTTGGAGAAAAATATTCAAAATAAGAATTAAGGAAATGCTGAATAATTACTTTTAATTACACAATTCGTCATTCTGAAAAATTAGAAAAATTGAATGAAATGAAAATTTTTCAATTTATTCAGAATCTCTAAAATATGAAATATAGGAATTCAACATTGAATTAAAATTCTGAAACACCAAGTAGGTACAGAAAATTAGTTTTCGCGAAGTTCAAACAATTTTCTAGTTAATTCAGAATGACGTATTGCAAATTACATATTTTATTGAGCATTAATTTCACTTTGTTCACTTTCTCTTTTACCATTCTTCAAACGCCAGATAAATGCAAAAGAGAAAGTGAACCGAAAGAGAAAAATCTAAGGCTTTTACAACACCCCACAATTAAAAAA
>CAKURL010000044.1 GCA_934675685.1 uncultured Candidatus Melainabacteria bacterium
GGCGAGAAATGTTCTATTCAGAAGCGCCCACACCCACTCAAGACAAAGCTACCCCAAGAATAAGATACACTGCTTCTTGGCTTTGGGGGATATATTTTGCGCTTACTGTAGTTGAAACTATAATTTTAAAAATTTGTGGGCTTGGGACTTATGAAGCAATCTTAACCAGCCTTTCTACTCTTTCTTCTGGGGGCTTTTCTCCTGCTTCTGATAGTGTTTTGGGCTTTTCTAATTTGGGCGCTACTTTATGCGTTTTAGCTTTTATGTATATCGCAGGGCTAAATTATATTCTGATTTATCGCGCGATGAAAAACAAAAAAATCACCCACTTTTTTAAGTCGGAAGAATTTATTTGGTATTTTATAATTACTTGTATAATTGCTCTCACTCTTGCAATTAGCTTATTTTTAAATTCTCATAAGCCGATTTTTGATTCTTTTTTGTGTTCATTTTTCGAAGTGATTTCCACAATGACCTCAACAGGCTTTGCAATAGATAATTACATCACTTGGGACGCAACAAGCAAGACCATTCTTTTTATAGCCTTTTTCACAGGAGGCTGCGCGATGTCAACTTCTGGCGGAATTAAAATCGTGCGTTGGATATTCTTGGGCAAATATTTAAAAAGAGAATTAAATAAAATCATTCACCCTCAAGGGGTTTATCCGATAAAATTAGACAAAAGTTGCATTGCAAACGACGTAATTTCGCAATTGCTTGCCTTTTTAGCTTTCTATTTTGTAATTTTTGCGCTTGGCGCTTTTGTTATTCTTTTGATTGAAAACAACACAACCTTGGCTTTGTCTGTGAGCGCCACGAGCATCGGGAACATCGGCCCTGCTTTTGGGATAGTCGGCCCTTTTGATAATTATGACGTTTTAGCTAATTCCACAAAATGGATTTCCGTTTTGCTTATGCTAATCGGTCGTCTTGAAATCATTCCTTTTTTGGCGATTTTAAACAAAGATATGTGGAAAAATTAATATGAAAAAAAGAAGCGAAGGAAAATTAAAAATCGTTTTTGTTGGAATTCCCGATATGGCTCTTGTTTGCTTATCAAACTTGTTGGCTTTTGGGTTTAATATTGTGGGTGTTGTTCCTCCTTTAAAAAACAACGAAACATATTCTTTTTTTAAAAATTTCGTTTTAAATAAAGGTTTAAATTTAATCGAATTTGAAAATTCTCCAAACGACTTGAGCTATATTAACAAAATAAAAGTCCTAAATGCCGATATCGGGGTCGTTTGCTCTTATAATAACAAATTATCAAACGACTTTTTAAAAACGACGCGTTTGGGCTATATAAATTCTCACCCTTCCTTGTTGCCCCAATATAGAGGCGCTATGCCATATTTTCACGTTATCAATAATGGAGAAAAAAGAACAGGAATCACTCTTCATTTCATGAACGAAAAATTTGATTGTGGAGATATAATCTATCAAAAAAGCTTTGAAATAAGCCCTTATGATACGATGGGGACAATTTTTAACCAAACAAATTACATGATTTCTGATGGTCTAATTGAAATCTTGGGAAAAATTGAAAATGAAGAGCCTATTGAATTAATCCCTCAAGAGCAAAATGGCGATTTTAAAAGGGCGAGCGTTGTTTCAAGCGTTTTTAGAATAGATTTTAAAAATGAAGAAGGAGAGGCGCTCGAGCGCCTAATTCGCGCTTGCAACCCGTTTTACCAAGCATATTGCTTGTTTAGGGGAGTGCGCTTTCAAGTGCTCAAAGCACATTTTGAAAAGAAAAAACACAATTTTGAATTTGGAAAAATAGCTCAAGCAAATGAAAAAGTCTTAAAAATCGCTTCTCGGGGCGGATTTTTGTATCTTGATTTTTTCCAAGTTGGCTCTTGGGGCTTCTTTTCGCCTCTTGAATTTTATAAGATTTTTAAACCACAAGAAGATGAAGTGTTGAATTAAAGGAGAAATATGGACAAATTATATTTTCTAACAGCTGGAATTCCTAGTGTCGCAAAAGATTATGGCGACGCGTTTGAAAAATTGGAAGAATTAGGGCTCGACGGGCTCGAAGTCGAATTTGTCCATGGCGTGAGATATAGCGAAAAAACAAGAGAAAATATTTTAAACAGAAAAAACAAGTTAATCACGCACCACGGCCCATATTACATCAACTTAAACGCAAAAGAAGAAGAAAAAATCCAAGCGAGCATAAAAAGAGTCTTAGATACTGCAAGGGCTGCAAATGACCTTGGCGCCTATTCTATTACGTATCATGCCGCTTTTTATTTGGGAAATTCGTCCTCTGACGTTACAAAAAAAATGATTGAAAGGCACGAAATCATAACAAAAACGCTTGAAGAAGAAAATATCTCTGTTTGGGTTCGCCCTGAAACTACAGGAAAACGCTCTCAATGGGGCACGTTAGAAGAAATCGTAGAATTATCGAAGCATTTTTCAAAGGTTTTGCCTTGTGTAGATTTTGCGCATATTCACGCAAGAGAAAATGGAAAATTTAACACATACGACGAATTTTGTTCCATTTTAGAATACATAGGGCAAGAACTCGGTGAAATCGCTCTAAACAACTTCCACGGCCACGTTGCGGGGATAAAATATACAGATAAAGGCGAAAAAAATCATTTGATTTTTGAAGAAAGCGATTTTAATTATAAAGATTTATTGAAAGCTTTGAAAAGCTTTGATGTCAAAGGGGCGCTCACTTGCGAAAGCCCAAATATCGAAATCGACACGAAAATTTTAAAAGAATTTTATAATACACTTTAATTATTTAGATAAATTTTTAAGTGCATATTCGCAACATTGCATGACCAAATTATTGAGGGAAATTCCTTCGTTTTGGGCTAATTTTTGCATGCGCTCGACCAATTCCAAAGGAAGCCTGAAAGTTTTGTTTACCATTTCGGGTTTTTCGATTTTAAACATAAATTACCTCTCTCCACTAAAATTTTTAGTGCAAAAGCAGGAATTTTTATATACTCTAATTGTGCACATAAAAAAATACGTGCATTTTACACTAAGATATGTTAAACTTTTTTTGAACACAAAATAACAAAAGGATAAATATGAAAAATAAAAATTATCTCGGCTTTTCTTTGGTGGAGCTCATGATTTCTTTAATCGTGATTTCGCTTGTGGCTGCGGCGTTTGCGCCTGTGATTACAAAAAAATTAAAGGCTTCTTCAATAATTGCAGGCGGCATGGCTTCTGAAATTTCAGACCAATGTGAAGAAAAATTTGGCTCTGATTGCAAACTTTGTACCAAAAGCTATTGTGTTCAATGTTCAAAATCTTGTGATAACACTACATTTTCAGAAACAAAAACCTGTTCTTGTAAAAGTTGTTCTTTGAAATTTTCAAATTGCGAAAATTGCACAAGCGAAAAATGCACGAAATGCGCTTCCGATTATTATATCAAAGATAATAAATGCGAAAAATGTGAAGAAGGAAAATTTTGTAATGGCGAATCCATGTCTGGTGAATGCCCTTACGGATATTATTGCGATGAAAAAGGAAGGCATTTGTGTTTTGACAAATTTGAAAATTGCGCGACTTGCACGAAAAATAAGTGCACAAGCTGTTTTGACAGATATGGTTTTTCAAACGGGAAATGCATAGCTTGCCAAATATCACATTGTAGAAACTGTCATGACAATGCTTACAAATGTTATACTTGTGCAGAAGATCATTTGCTTGAAAATGGAAAGTGCGACAGAAGTTGCGAAAGCATAATAAGCGGTTGCAATTTATGCTATTCATCAAATTGGTGCAGTAATTGTCAAAATGGAAAATTTACAACTACAAGCGGAAGTTGTTCAAGTTGTACTTTAAGTAATTGTTACAAATGCAAAAATAATGAAAAGGCAGAAGACCAAAAATGTGAATATTGCTATGGTGGATATTTTGTAAATTCAAACGGAAAATGTCAAACTTGCTCTTCTGAATATGGTTCAGAATGTGTTTCTTGTAATGCTAACGAATGCACATCTTGCAAACAAGGTTATAATTTAAATTCTTCAAACCAATGTGAAAAAAATGACACTAATCAATTTAAATGTTCGGATTCAAATTTTATGAAAATAGGAAATTTATGTTTTACAAGAAAAAACATGGGAGATAGTGCAATGCTTCCCATTCCTTCTTCTGTGGTAATAGTAGAGGCAAATAAAGAATATTGCTATTCAAAATCTCAAAAATGTTGTTATAAAGGAAATACTTCTCCAAGTTGTAGTGATACAAACGGGGACTATTCCGGTTGCACAAGAACTGTTTGTAATTTGTCTGCCGCGCAAGAAATTTGCAAGAATTTTTCCCTTGATGGGGGTGGTTGGCGTTTGCCCACTAGAGATGAAATAGAAGTTGCCTTGAAAACAGCAACAGTTGGTTTGGGAAATGAAGGTATGCAGATATGTGGTGGCGAAGGTACATATTTTGATGGAAAAATAACACGTTGCGGGATTTATTGGGGAGGTTGTTATGGGGCAAGTAGTTATTGCAGTCCAGATAAGAATTGGACAAGTGAAGAATGTAACGCATATGATCAATGGATTGGATTATATGCTTATCAAACGTTGTCATTTTGGAATACGTCAAAGGCAGCTGCAATTTCCGTAAGGTGTGTGAAGGAGCTGAGCGAATAGGTTTTTGTGTTTGATGTGTGGGAGAGCTTGCTCTCCCTTTTTTTAACCCGAATGAAGCGAAGCTTAGTCCGACGGACTTGCTGAGCAAAATGAGGGCATAGGTGTGTGAAACAAAAGACAAACGATGAGTTTGGCTTTTGTGTAGTCCGTACCATGGCGACGTAGGAGCGCAGGTAAAGCCGGGCACCACAGGAATTAGCAATATGTCATTCTGAAAAATTAGAAAAATTGAATAAATGAAAATTTTTCAATTTGTTCAGAATCTCTAAAACATGATATGTAAGTATTCAACGTTATTTTGCATTTTGTTCACTTTCTCTTTTACCATTTCTCAGGCGCCGAAAAAGTGCAAAAGAGAAAGTGAACCGAAAGAGAAAAATCTAAGGCTTTTACAACACCCCACAATTAAAAAACAAATGTCTGAAGAAAAACAGTCAAGCGCGCCAAAGAAACATCTCCCGAAATACAAGCTAAACATTTAACGCAACAAGACGTGACGGCTTGCTCTCCGGTTTTTCTTTTCGTAGGCCATTTGTTTTTTAATTTTTATCATTGAGAAGAAAAATATTTCGTCATTCTGAAAAATTAGAAAAATGAACGAAAGTGAAATTTTTCAATTTGTTCAGAATCTCTAAAATATGAAATGTGTAAATTCAACATTAAATAAAGATTCTGAAACAAGTTCAAAATGACGTGTTGTTTTATTAAATGTAGGTCGGATTTACTAATCCGACGAGGGCTAATTTGCTCTGGTTTCGCGCTCCTGTCAAATCTGCGAAATGAGCTTTTGACTTCGTCAACGCTCCTGCTTCGCGAAGATTTGAAACGTCGCCATCGTTCAGCTCAAATGCGCCTTGTTCTTCACAAGTCGCTTTTGAGCCTCGGCTACCGCCTTTTATATAGTTTTTGTGTATAATCTAATCTTAAATCTTGCAATCAAGATAGACCTATCAAGGTCGTATGGTTCGATATAAATCTCTTGAATAGAGCTTAGATATTTTTCTTTTGTAATGTTTTTGAAGAAATTTTGAAGTTGAGAATAATTTCCAACAGTCACAAATGAAAGTTCGCAAGAATTGTATCCTTGGATATTTGTCATTAAAATTTTGTCATCTTGAGGTTGATAGTTATAATCAATCGAGCGAATTCTAACTCCGCTATTTGTGATGTTAGATAAAACATTTTCAAACATTATCCCGAAAGACGCTTCTGAGCTGAATTGTTGGCCCAAAACTTCATAGATTACTTTTCCGCTATTGGATTCTTTTTTCTTTGAAGACGATTGCGCTTTTGCTTTTAAGGTGTCAAGGTTTTGTTGCTTTGTTTCAAGCTCTTGTTGCTTTGCGCTGACGTCGCTTAAGTTCGTCGCTAAAGCCGAGCCATTCACAAAAACTCCATATATGCCACCAATTAGGACAATGACTACTAATAAAATATATTGCAAATTTTCTTTAAGTAATTTTTCCATTATTCTTTCCTATTTTGTGGGAACCATTTGGCTAGAAGGTTGGTCAACTTTATTTCCGTCGCCTTGCGCTTCTGGGCGCTTGATTATGTTAATTTCGTCTGGCAATTCAAAAGAGGAAGAAGAACCTTGGTTTTGGCCTTCCGGCTGTCCTTCTTGAGGTTGTCCTTGAGAAGCCTTGGCGAAATTAGTATCTACGTTTGAAATTTCAAAGCTATAGAGCCTGTCTGCGTCTTTGTTGATTGCTAAAGACTGCAATTGTCTTGCTTCTTCGCTATCTTCGCTGTTTTGCGTGATAACTTTCAATTCATTTAATTTTATATTTGATTGCGGAGAAACAATTCTCAAATTTTTATAATATTCGTAAATGTCGATTATGCTTTGCGCAATTCCTCGAACGGCGATTTTGTCGCCAGATTTATTATAATATTTTGTAAGCCAAACGTTTTTTGGAATGTCAGAAGAAATTGAATCATAGAAATTGATAACAGAAACGTTATCTTGAGCAATTTCGTCTATCACGGAATTGATGTCGATTTCTGTTTTGCCTTCGACTTGAGAAAGCGCGCTGATTTGACTGTCGACATTTTGGATTTCTTGGCCTAGGTTTTCCAATTTTGAAGTTTGGCTATTGTTTATTCCAAACAAAATCAAAGTCAAACCGCCCAAAATAATCAAACCCAAAGCGCCAGCTATGATGCAAGTGTTCAAAACTAGAGTCTTTGTGACTTCGATTTCTTCGCCAAAAGGCTTGATTTTGAAATACACCCCAAGCAGAGTGTCTGGGTCGTCTATTAAAACATTTAAAATGATTTTTGCATTCTTTTTGACATTTGTGCAGGCAGCGCCAATTGCGCTATATGTCAAAGAATTGATTAGGTTAAAATCTTCCGCTGCCATCACTTCTAAAATTGGTTTTTTAGAGTGTTTGTTTGAGTTTATCGCAACGATTTCGTTGTCGAAATCCATGTGTTTTTTCAAGATTTCAGCGCTGATGTCGTCGGTTTGCGAAATGATGAATAATCTTGAAGACATTCTGTTGCTCAAAAGTTGAGAAGAAGTCGAAACAATGCTGTCATAAGCTTCTTCTGCGGAATATGAACGAATAGCAATAGGCACTTCGTTATAATTTGTCAAGTTTGCGCCTTCGAAGTGGAATAAAGTGTAGCTATTTGTGTTCACCAACATCACAGTCCAAGAATCTTGTTCCATGATTAAATCGTCAGCAGCGCCCGTAGTTATAAGACCTCTTAAAGTCGCACTATATGCGCTTTCTATCCCTTTTAGCTGCAAACCTATGTCAGAGACAATTTCTTTAATTGCTTCCACAGTGTTTTTTTGAAAAGCTGTGTAAACAAGTCTTTTTTGCCCGTCGTCGCTTGGTTGGGGCAATTCTTGCCAGCTGAAGAAAGGTTCTTCTTTTTTGAATAAATAAAATTTTTCTGTTTCGGATAAAATACTTGTTCGAATTTCTGGGGTGGATAAAACTGGGGGAAGGTCCACGAAATCAAACAAAACATTCGGCAAAACAAAATATACAGAGGTCTTGGGAGCGATTTTCATCACGTCCATTAATTCAACCAAAGCAGATTTTAATTGTGCATAATTTTGAGGTTCGCGGTTAGAAAAATTATATTCTACTTTTCTTCTCGCATAATTTGTGACAACAGAATTAGTCTTGTCGAGCTCTATTGCTTCAAGCCCAATCCCCGGTGTCAGCGCAATGCCCACTACTTTTTCTTGATTATTTAAAGGTAAAAAATTTAACATCTCTATAAATTCTAACTTTATTCTTATCCTACTTACTATTTTATATTACAATAATTATAATAATCGTGCTTAAATCTTAACATTTATATACAAAAAGAAAGAAAAAAATGTCTGAAACTCAACAAATAAACTACATTTACGGAAAAAATCCAATTTACGAATTGTTAACAAAAAATCCAAAAAGAATTAACAAAATTTATTTTCAAAAAGGCTATTCTTTTGACAATCGTTTGAAAAAAATCTTCGACTTGGCAAAAGAAAATAAAATCATTGTGCAACATGTTTCTTTGCAAAAATTCTTTGAATTTTTCGAAGACAAGCCAAATTTCCAAGGCGTCGTGGCAAGCGTTTCTCCTGTGGAATATATTGAGCTTGAAGATTTTTTGAAAACAAAAAAAGAAGGCTTTAAAAGAATAGTTGTTTTAGATGGTGTTTTGGACCCTCATAATTTTGGCGCAATCATAAGAAGCGCTGTGGCTGTGGGGCTAGATGGGATTTTAATTCCGACGCACAGAAGCGTTCCTATTACTTCTACTGTTGAAAAAACTTCGTGTGGTGCCATTAATCACATTCCAATCATAAAAACAACTAGTCTTTCTAATAGTATCGATATTTTAAAAAAACACGACTTTTGGGTAATTGCAACCCAGATGGAAGCGGCTCAAAATTATTATGAAATTGATTATACGGATATGAATTTTGCGCTCGTGATGGGTTCAGAAGGAAAAGGAATTTCAAAGACAATTTTAAACAAAGCTGATTTCACGGTAAAACTTCAGTCTAATTTTGAATCTTTAAATGTGTCAAACGCTGCTGCGGTGATTTTATACGAAGCAAGAAGGCAAGTCGAAGTAAAAAACAAAAAAACTAAGAAAATTAGTGAAAAAAGCTAAAATATTGTATAATAATTTTGTTATCGGGGTAAAATATGAAACAAAAAGTCGAAGAAAAAAAATTAAAAAATGATTTTCTATATGACGATATTGACGAAGAAACGCTTTTAGAGATTGACCAAGACATACAAAATATAGAACAAGAGCAAACTGAACAAGAAGACCAAGTCAAAACAAACAAAGAAGACTATAAATCGGCTATTTGCGACGATTCTGTTAAAATTTATCTTCAACAAATAGGAAAAATTCCGCTTTTGAGCTTCGAAGATGAGCTTGAAGTTGCGCGTCAAATCAAAGAAAATCATTCAACAAAAGCAAGAGAAATCTTGATTAAAGCAAATTTGAGACTTGTTGTTTCAATCGCGAAAAAATACATCGGTCGCGGGCTTTCTTTTCTTGATTTAATCCAAGAAGGAAATTTGGGGCTCATGAAGGCCGCAGAAAAATTCGACTATTCAAAAGGCTATAAATTTTCGACTTATGCGACTTGGTGGATTCAACAAGCAATCACAAGAGGAATTGCAGATAAATCAAGAATGATAAGGCTTCCTGTGCACATGATAGAAACTTTATCTAAAATCAAAAAAGCGACAATCGAGCTTTCGACAGAGCTAAATAGAGTGCCCACGAAAGAAGAAATCGCGGCGAAGGTGGATATGCCTGTGAATAAGCTTGTGCAATTGATGAAAAGTTCGCAAAGCACGATTTCAATCGAAACTCCGGCAAACCAAAAAGACGACACTTCAAAAATCGCGGATTTTATTGTGGACGAAACCCATATCACACCGGACACAAAAGTGACTCAAGAAAACCTTTTAGAAGATGTCCAAAAGATGTTAGCCCAATTAAACCAAAAAGAAAAAGACGTTTTGATTATGAGATATGGGCTCGATAACAACGGGCAAAAGAAAACTTTAGACGAAATAGGTACAAGATATGGCGTTTCGAGGGAACGCATTCGCCAAATTGAAACAAGAGCAATTGCAAAGTTGAAAAAACTTTGCAGAAATAAAAATCTCTCTGTAAATTTGAAAAATTATATCGGCTTAGAATAAGTTCTAAAGTAGTTTAAATATAGGATTGAACCAAAGCAAAAAAACAATATAATCTTTTTATGATTAAAGATAATATTTGTGAAATTTGGAATAATCTGCACCCTATTGTGCATTTTTGGCTTGTTATAAGCGCAATTTCTGTTGCAGTTTTGTATAGCGTAATGGCTTTAGTTTAATCTTGGAGCTTGTTTGAAGGGCTTTATTAAGTTTTGTAACAAAATAAAACAAAACTGAAATTAGCTACTTTTTATATACTTTATATATATGCAAGCAGTTCATAAAGGAAAATAAAGATGGCTCTTCAAATTACAAATGACTTTGATAAAAAATTAAACGAACTTTATTCTTCTAAAGTGACTGTAAACTTAGAATCTAAATCAACATTGAGCCCAAA
>CAKURL010000045.1 GCA_934675685.1 uncultured Candidatus Melainabacteria bacterium
TTTGGCTCCTGCAACCGGTAAACCAATTATCACTCCAACTCAAGATATGGTACTTGGTATGTATTACCTAACAATTATTAAAGACCCTAATATGAAAGTTAAGGGCTACTATCATGATTTCATAGACGCACTCGCAGCGCATTCTATGGGTGTTTTGGAACTTCATGACAAAATCATTGTTAGAGACGAAAACGGAAACAGAATTGAAACTACTCCAGGAAGAATTATCTTCAACGAAGCGGTTAGAAAATCTGTTTTGGCATAGTAAGTGCCTTATAAAAAGACAAATAATTTGGTTAAAACTTAAACAAAGAGGTAAGAATAAATGACAACATTAACTGAAAACTCAAAAAAGAAAAAACATGTTGAGTTTATCAATAAAGTTATGAATAAAAAAGCTCTAAACCAACTTTTATCTCAAGTCTATCTTGAATGGGGCGGGGCTAAAACGGCAGAATTAGCTAACAATTTGAAAAATTTAGGCTATAAATATGCTACAAAATCAGGTACAACTATTTCAATCCATGACTTAGAAGTTCCAAAAGAAAAACAACAACTTTTGCAAGATGCTCAAGATGAAATCGCTCGTTCTACAAGAAGATACCTAAAAGGCGAAATCACAGAAGTAGAAAGATATACAAAAGTTATCGACACTTGGAGCGAAACTACCGCAAAATTAACAGAAAAAGTTGTTGAAGGCTTTAATAAATTAAACCCAGTTTATATGATGGCTTTCTCTGGAGCCCGTGGTAACTTATCACAAGTATCTCAATTAGTTGGTATGCGTGGTTTGATGGCTGACGCACAAGGTCAAATCATCGACTTGCCTATCAAATCAAACTTTAAAGAAGGTCTTTCTTGTACTGAATACGTGATTTCATCTTACGGCGCAAGAAAAGGTCTTGTAGACACAGCGTTAAAAACAGCTGACTCTGGTTACTTGACAAGACGTCTAGTTGACGTTGCTCAAGACGTAATCATTAGAGAAGAAGATTGTCATACAGAAAGATATATCAACCTTACAGCAATCGCTGATGGCGAAGATGTAATCGTTCCTTTGGAAGATAGACTTCTTGGAAGAACAATTGCTCAAGATATCTTAGACAAAGACGGCAATGTCTTAGTTGAGAAAAATACAACAGTAGATAGAGACGACTTAGAAAAAATTAAAACAGTTCATCTTAAAGAAGTTCGTGTTCGCTCTACTTTGACTTGCGAATTGGAATATGGCATTTGCCAAAAATGTTATGGCTGGTCAATGACTACTCAAAAACCGGTAGATATAGGCGAAGCAATCGGTATCATCGCTGCTCAATCAATCGGGGAACCTGGTACACAGTTGACAATGAGAACATTCCACACAGGCGGTGTATTTAAAGGTTCTGGTGTAACTCGTCAAGCAAAATCCACAGTAGATGGTGTTGTGATGACTGACGTTAAAACAAAAGAACAAAGAACTCGTCACGGGGATATTGTTCAAATCGCGATTAAAGAAGCCGATGTTGAAATCAAAGGCAAAGATTATACAGATAAAGTTCACGTTCCTATTGGAGCTAAAGTTCTTTATAAAAAAGGCGACGAAGTAAAAGCAGGCGACGCTATCGCTGAATTTGAACCAGCTTCAAAAGGTGATGGTTCTCGTTTGACAGAAAAAGCTTTAAAAGATATTACATCAGATATCTCAGGCGAAGTTGTTTTTGAAGATTTCGTTGCTGACGAAAGAAAAGACCGTCAAGGAAACATTTCAAGAATTGCAAACAAACAAGGTATCGTTTGGGTTCTTGGTGGCGATGTTTATGCGCTTCCTGCAGGTTCAAAAGTTTTAGTTAAAGATGGCCAAAAAATTAAAAAAGGCGAAAAATTAGCTGAAACTTTAATTATCTCTGAACATGGCGGCGAAGTAAGAGTAAATGACAATTTAGAAATCAAAGAAGTTGAATTCGAAGGAAAAACAATTAAGAAAATTGTTTCAGGAAAAGAATTAACTATTGTCATTGCTTCTATCCAAGCTTCAAATGCTGTGTTTGAACAAACTAAAAAAGAACAAATTTGGACAGTTCCAACAACGGGCGAAAAATATATTGTTAAATCTCCTGTAGATACTACAGTTGAAAACGGTATGATTATTGCTGAATTAATTGACGACACGCATAAAGTTGAGTCTTCTGGCGAAATCCGCTATAACGGCTTAGAAGTTGACGAAAACCAAGTGGTTATCACTCCTGGTCAAATCATCTTCATTCCGGAAGAAATTCATCAAATTTCAAAAGACGCTTCTTTAAAATTAGTTGAATCTGGAACTTATGTAGAAGCTGGTACAGAAGTTGTAAAAGACATCTATACTCACATTTCAGGTATCGTTGAAATCAAAGAATTCAATGATATTATCCACGAAATCACAGTTCGTCCAGGGGAATTACACAACCTTGATTCAATCAACGATTTAAAAGTTGGAGAAGGCGAAGTAATCAAAGCCGGAACTGTTGTTGCTCAAAATATTAAAGCAAGCGTAGATTCAATTGTAACTATTGTTGAAAACGAATCAAATATGCTTGAAATTGATGATTTAGACGAAGAAATTTCAGCTGATACACTTGATGAAGAAGAAACTTTGGAAGGAAAACCAATCCAAATCTTAATTCGTCCAATTCAAACATTTGACATTGAACAAAGAGGTGTTTCAATTGAATTTGCTGCAACAGATGATACAATTGAACTTCTTCCAATTACACAAGTTCAATTCAAAGATGGCGCAAGAGTAAGAAACTTAGATGGCGCAATTTTAACTAGAACTTCATTAGTATTATCAATGTCTGGTTACATTTCTCACTTGAAAGGTTTAGTAGAGCTTGACAATAAAGGTGATTTGAAAATCGTTGTTCTTGAAAACTTGATTGTTCGCCGTGAACAAGAAGATAACTCAAGAGGTCTTTCTTCTACTCAAACTGAATTATTGGTTGAAGATGGTCAAATCATCGAACCTAAAACTCCTGTTTCAAAAACTCAAGTTTTAGCTGTAAATGATTCAGTTGCTTCTATTAATTCTACTGACGCAACTTTAAGAAGATTGCTTCTTGTTTCAGATAACTATGAAGAAACAATTAAGGTAACTTCTAAACCAACAGTTTCAAAAGGACAATATGTTACAGTTGACGAAAAAATCTCTAAAGACAAAACTACAGCTTTCTCTGGTAAAGTCGTAGATGTTCAAAAAGATTCTGTTACTGTTCGCGTTGGCCGTCCGCACTTAATTTCTCCAGGGGCATTGCTCCAAGTTGAAAATGGCGCGTTGATCTTAAGAGGCGACTTGCTTGCGACATTGGTATTCGAAAGACAAAAAACAGGCGACATCGTTCAGGGTTTGCCTCGTGTAGAAGAACTTTTGGAAGCTAGAAAACCAAAAGATTCTGCAATCGCGGCTGAAGAAGACGGTGTAGCGGTTATTGAATATGAAGATGATATTCCAAGATTGTTTATTGAAAATGAAAATGGAAGAACTGAAATCAAATATCCAATCGAAGCTACTGTTATCGTAAACGATAAGCAAAAAATCCACAAGGGTGACGCTTTGACTTCTGGGCCAATGAACCCACACGACGTTATCAGATTGAAAGGCGCAAATGCAGCTCAGCAATATCTTGTAGACGAAGTACAAAGAGTATATCGTTCTCAAGGTGTAGAAATTTCTGATAAACACGTTGAAGTTATCGTTCGTCAAATGATTAAGAAAGTAAAAGTGATTGATTCAGGAGATACAAAACTTCTTCCTGGAGAATTAGTTGAGCTTAAAGTAATTGAAGCAGAAAATGCTAAAGTTAGAGAAAAAGAAGGTCAAGAAGCTACTTTTGAAGCATTGTTGCTTGGTATTACAAAAGCTTCCTTGAACACAGAATCTTTCATCTCTGCTGCTTCATTCCAAGAAACAACAAGAATTCTTACAGAAGCTGCTGTTGAAGGCAAAAAAGACTTGTTAAGAGGTCTTAAAGAAAACGTAATCATTGGTAGATTAATCCCAGCAGGTACTGGATATTACCATTTGATTAATGCTTCTGAAGAAAAAGAAAAAGAAGCTCAAAAAAGAGCAGCTCAAAAGCACCAAGCAAGAAAACCTTCTGCGATTTTAGAAGAAATCGAAGGAATGTTTGGAGTAGTTGACTCTGATATGCAATTTTAATCTTGATTAAATTCAAATTGTAAATACAAAAAATGCTAGGCAATTTTGCTTAGCATTTTTTTATTGTTTGTATTATTCTAACTATAATGATTACAAAATTATCCGAGCTCGAAAATTTAAATATTCAAAACAAGACTTTTTTGGAATTTTTAAAGATTAAAAAAGAAAATAAAGATTACATTGTCTTGTTTCAAATTGGAGATTTTTTTGAAACTTTCTTAGAAGACGCTATAGCTTTTGCCGGTGCGTGCAACGTTGTTTTAGGGAAAAGAAGCTTTAAAACAGTCGGCCTTTTAGCCCAAGCTGGGGTTAATCGAAGATATTTAGATATTTATATTAAAAAACTTTTAAATCAAAATTTGAAAGTTTGCGTTTGCGAACAAATTCAAATTGATGGTGAAATTTCAAGAATAATAAAAAGGAAATATACAAAAGGCACAATTTTTGAAAATGAGCTTTTAGAAACTTATGAAAATAATTTCTTAGCTACAGCAATTGAAAATTCAAGAGTTTTTGAACTTTCTTATTGTGACTCTTCTTGTGGCCAATTTTACAAAACAAAAGGTGATTTTGATGAAATCGCGCAAGAAATTTTTAAAATTTCTCCAAGTGAGCTTTTAATTTTAAAGAGTCAAAAAAGCCTTTTTGAAAATAAATTTGAAAATTTAAATATTACTTTTTTAGATGATTTTGATTTAATGGATTTAAATTCTGATGAAATTTTAATTAAATATTTAAAAGATAATCAAAAAGATTTTTTTGTGGAGTTGAAAAAGCCTCTTGAATACGAAATAAAATCTTTTATGCAGATTGATTTTGTGACAAGAAGGACTCTTGAAATTACAAAAAACAGAAGAAATTTTAAAAAAGAAGGTAGTTTGTTTGAAATTTTGAATTTCACAAAGACTCCGATGGGTTTTAGAACTTTAAAGAAATTTTTAAACGAGCCTTTGTTGGATTTAGCTCAAATAAAAAAGAGGCAAAATTTTGTTTCAAAGCTGGTTTTAGATAAAGAAAAGCTTAATGAAATAGAAAATTTGCTTGATGGGATTTGTGATTTATCAAGGCTTTGCGCGAAATTGGCAAATTCTACGATTTCTTTAAAGGATTTATATAGTATCTCGCTTTTGGCTAAAAACATTTCCGCTTTGGCTGAAGTGTCCAATTCTTTTGACCATGGGTTTTCGATTTTTGCCGAAGAAAAAATTGCTCCTGTTTTAGAATTAACAAATTTTTTGAGCAACGCTTTTGATTGTTCAAAAGAAAATTCTATAAATATAAAAGAAAATTTCAATTCCAAATTGGATTTTTTAAGGGATAATTTGAAAAATGAATTTTCAAAACTTCAAACTCTAGAAGAAGATTTAAAAGAAAAAACAAAAATTGAAAATTTAAAGATTTCTTATAAGCCTACTTTTGGATATTTTGTTGAACTTTCAAATAAAGAAGCCGCTCACGTTTTAGATTTTAGCGAATTTGAAATTTTTCAAAATAACAAAACTTCATCGAAATTTAAAACGAAAACTTTAATTGAAATTCAAGAGAAGATTTTTTCTTTGAAATTTCAAATTGAAGAAATTGAAAATTCAATTTTTAAAGATATTTTAGATAAATCGAAAAAATTTGTTCAAAATATAAGAGAACTTTCTTTTGACATTGGCTTTTTAGATTCAATGTATTCTTTTTCAAAATGTGCTGTTGAATATGACCTATCTTGTCCAGAGTTTTTTGATGATGGTTTTGAAGTAAAAGATTGTTTTCACCCGATTTTGTTGAAAACAATAGAAAAGCAAGAAAAAATAATCAAAAACGATACAAATTTCGAAGGTAAAAATACAATAATTTTAACGGGCGCAAATATGTCTGGAAAGTCTACATTTTTAAAGCAAAATGCGATTGTTTCGATTTTGGCTCAAATAGGCACTTTTGTTTTTTCAAAAAATGCAAAGCTATCTATAATAGATAGGCTCTTTTTTCGCCAAAGCACTTATGACGACCTTTTGAATTCCAAATCAAGCTTTATGGTGGAGATGTCTGATTTAAATTTCATTTTAAATAATGCGACGAAAAATTCTTTGGTTTTGTTGGACGAACCTTTAAAAAGCACAAATTCTAAAGAAGCAAGCGCAATTTTAATGGCATATTTGGAATATTTTTCAAAAAATTATGGCGCAAAAACAATAATTGCGACACATAATTTTGAAATCACTACTTTGGAGGATAAATTCCCTGATGAATTTATAAATTATTTTATTTCTTTTGAAAATTCTAATAATTTAGATAAAAAAGAGCAATCAAGAAAAATCAAAATCGGACGCGCCAAAGAAAGCAAGGCGCTAGACATCGCTCTTGCTCTTGATTTTCCAAAAGAAATTATAGAAAAAGCAACTTCTTACGCGCGGCCATAGATGTCTTTATAGCGAATAATGTCTTCTTCGATTAATTTTTCGCCTTTTTGAACTTCCATGATTCTAAGTTCTGTGTCGAATGGGTTTGCTAAAGAGTGGATTGCTTTTGTTGGAATGTCGATTGAAGCTCCTGCTTTTAGCATAAATGTTTTGTCTCCTAAAGTCACTCTTGCGCAACCCGACAAAACGACCCAATGTTCGCTTCTAAAATTATGAGATTGTAAGCTCAATTGCCCTTTTCTTGAAACGCTGATTAATTTTGTCAAATAGCCTTCGCCTTGGTCTAAGACTGTGTAATACCCCCAAGGGCGATATACGGTCTTGTGAATTCGATGTGTATCGTTTTTCGCTTCTTTGAGCTTTTCAAAAATATCTTTTACGCTTTCGACTTCATTTCTGTTGCAGGCTAAAACCGCGTCATTTGTTTCTACGATAACGACATCTTTTAAGCCAACCCCTGCGACCACTCTTCCTGAAGAATATAGCATAGAGTTTTCACAGTCTTTTTCTAAAGCAGCTCCAATTATGACGTTATTTTTTTCATCTTTTTTGTTGATTTCATAAATTGCTTCCCAAGAGCCCAAATCTGTCCAATCGCAAGACATTTCCACCATTGCAACGTTGTTTGCGCGCTCTAAGATTGCGTGGTCAAAAGAAATTGCAGGGTATTTGTTGAATTCAATATAATTAATGTCTTCGTTTGCGCTAAAGTCGAATTTTTCTGTTACGCCAAAAATGTCGCTTGCACATTCTTTGATTGTTTTCATTAAAACTGAAGCTTTGAATAAGAAAATTCCGCAATTCCAATAGCAATTTTCTTGTTTTATGTATTCGCATGCTGCTTTTTCGTCCGGTTTTTCTTTAAATTCTGAAACTTTATAACCATCTTTTATTTTGCCATCTGTGATGATATAGCCATAGCGGCATGATGGCTTTTGAGGTTTTTGCCCTAAAGTCACAATGTAACCTTCAAGCGCCAATTCTTTTGCTTTTTGTATTGTTTTTTCAAAGCTTACGATGTCGTTTATCAAATGGTCAGAAGGCGCAACCAAGATTAAATCGTCTTCTTTTCTATCTAGCAAATATTTTGCTGTGATTGCGATAGCAGGAGCTGTGCTTTTTGCCACAGGCTCAGGTAAAACACAAATTTTTTCGTTGAATTTGCTCAAAATTGCTCTAACGTCGCTATAGTTTTTTGCATTAGTAATGGCGAGGATATTATCTGTGTCGCATACGCTCATCATGCGCTCAAAAGTGCGCTCCAACAAGCTTTTGTCTGAATTAAGCTTAAGCAGTTGTTTTGGATATAATTCGCGAGACAATGGCCATAGGCGCGTGCCGCTACCGCCTGCTAAGATTAATCCGTACATATTTTTCCTCCCAAAACTAAATTATATGTATATTATACGATTTTCAAAGTTAAAACACAATCATTTTTTTGCGCTTAAATATTCGCTCAAAGACTCTTTCCAATCCGGCAAAACGTTTGAGCTATCTAAAACGCAATATTTAGGGCGAAGCGCTGGGCGAGGAAAGTCGCTTTTGTCTATAGCATTCACTTCGACATTTCTTTTCTTAAGCTCAAAGATTTTTCTTGTAAAATCAGACCAAGTGGCGCTTCCTGAAGAACTTAGGTGATATGTTCCATAAGGCGATTTGTTTTTAATTATTTCAATAATTTTTTTAGAAATGTCTAAAGTGCTAGTTGGACAGCCCACTTGGTCATCTACAACAGAGATTTCTTTTCTGAAGTTTGAAAAAGTAAGCATAGCGTCGACATAGCCCCCTGGGCCATATAGCCAAGAAGTCCTTAAAATGTAATATTTTTTAGTGTTTTTCTTGATTTCCATCTCGCCCAAGAGCTTTGATTTTCCATAGACGTTGATCGGATTTGTTGCGTCTTGTGGTTTATATGGAGTTTTGGAATTTCCATCAAAAACGTTGTCTGTGCTGACATAAAGGATAGGAATATCGTGTTTTTTAGCTATTTTTGCGATGTTTCTTGTGCCTAGTTGGTTAACGTCATAAGCGAGCTTTGGGTTGTCTTCTGCTTGGTCGATGTTTGTGTAGGCGGCAAGGTGAATGATGAAATCAAGACTAATTTTGTTCATGATTTCAGTTACCATTTTTGTGTTTGTGATGTCGAAAATTTTAGAGTTACAAGCCCAATATTGCCAACCTTCATCGTCAAGCAAAGGGCATAAAGTCTTTCCTAATAACCCTGTTGCGCCTGTCACTAAAATTCTCATTTAATTCTCGTATCCTTAAAGTTAATACTCAACTTATGCTTTTTATATCATTTAATTATGTTAAAATCAATAATATGAAGAAAAATGCTTACAATATCTTAATAATTTTGTTTTGTGCGACTTTTTTTGTTTTGGTGCTTTTTGGCGTTTTCTTTTTTAAAAAAGACTTTGGAAAAGACGAAAACAAGATGATTTTATATCCTCCTTTAAAGACTTTTTCAAAATCCCCAAAAGCCCCAGAAACAAAAACAATAAATGGAATAGATTGTCTTAAATCCAACTTGCCTATAGGAAAATTTAAAGGCGAATATGTCTCATATATTTTAGGAGAGCCTGCGACTTTTAACCCTTATAATGCCTCTGACGCCACAAGCGCAGAGTTGTCTGAAATAATGTATGACGGGCTTGTGATGACGAACCCTGAAAATGGAAAAGTCATTCCAAAGCTCGCAAAAAGCTTTGAAGTTTTAAATGACAAAAAGACATATATAATCCACCTTCGCCATGGCTTGACTTGGTCAGATGGAAAAGAAATAACTTCAAAAGATGTCTTTTTTACATACAATGATGTGATTTTTAAAGGGCTTGGAGAAGGTGCTACAAAAGACGTTATGACTATAGATGGCAAGCTTCCAAGCGTCAAAATAATAGATAAATATACGGTTGAATTCAAGACCCCAAAGCCATTTGCGCCTTTTTTGAGAAATTTAAGCGCTTCAATTTTGCCTGAGCACATCTTTAAAATTCCTGCAAGCAAAGGAAATGCTTCTTTTTTGACTTTTCAAGGGGTAGATGTCGACCCAAGTAAAATTGTTTATTCAGGCCCTTTTAAATTAAAAAGCTATACTCCTTCTCAAAGGGTAATTTTTGAAAGAAATCCAAATTATTATATGATAAATAGCTTGGGTCAAAAATTGCCATATTTAGATAGATGGGTGATGTTGATTGTGGCAGATACAAACAACGCGACGATTAAATTTGAATCAGGTGCGATAGATACAATTACAATCCAACCAAATCTTTTAAATCGCTACCGCGAATTAAAAAAAGAAGGCGATTTTGAACTATATAACCTTGGCCCCACGACAAACACAACTTTTATCACTTTTAATTTGAACAATCGAAAAAATAAAAATGGAAAATATTATGTAAGCCCAATTAAGCAAAAATGGTTTCAAGACAGAAACTTTAGAACAGCAATCGATTGGGCGATAGATAGGGACGATTTAATTTTAAATGTGTTTTCCGGTCTCTCTAGCCCACTTTATACAGC
>CAKURL010000046.1 GCA_934675685.1 uncultured Candidatus Melainabacteria bacterium
ATATAGCTTTTTGAAGCAACAACCAAAGGATAAAATATAAAAGCAATGAGCGCGCAAAACCAAACTTTCACCATATTTGGCATAGATAAAGTGGAAAAGAAGGGTGCCGAGACGAACATGCCAGAAATCCTAGTCAAAACAAGCATGTAGACTACAATATTATAAGCGGAAAGTAAATTAGCTAAACTTGGCAAATTCTGCATTAATTTTCTCCGCTACTGAATAAAAACTTTAATATATTCAAACATCTCTCTAGTAGTGTTTGTGAAAATGTCGATTATCCAAGGAGTAGTCACAATAAGGACAATTAATGCCGCAAAAATCTTTGGCACAAATGTCAAAGTTTGCTCTTGGATTTGGGTCACAGATTGGATTATGCTAATTGTAAGACCCACTACTATGGCGCTCAACAATATCGGAGCAGAAACAACCATAATCAAAATTATAGCTTTTTGAAAAATTGTCAAGAATAAAGCTTCGTCCATTTTCTTCTCCTATGTCACAAAGCCTTCTATAAGCGATTTTGTAACTAAATACCAACCGTCCACCATAACAAACATAATAAGCTTAAATGGCATTGCAATCGTGGTCGGAGGCAAAAACATCATGCCCATTGAGACCAAAACAGAAGCCACAACGAGGTCTATTACTAAAAACGGAAGAAAAATCACAAAGCCGATTTTAAAAGCAGTCTTTAATTCAGACAAAACAAAAGAAGGAATTAAAACATAAGTCGGCACGTCCTTTTTGTTTTTTGGCTTTTGAATTTTTGAAAGCCTTACAAAAAGCGCCAATTCTTCCTCATGGGTTTGTTTAAACATAAAGTCTCTAATTGGGACTAGGGAATTATCTAGCGCCTGCTGCTGCGTGATTGCATTTTTCATATATGGCTGATAAGCGGTGTCGTTGATTTTAGATAGCGTTGGAGACATAACAAAAAATGTCAAAATAAGAGCAAGCCCAACTATGACTTGGTTTGGGGGCAGCGCCGCAGTCCCTATCGCTTGGCGCGTCAAAGAAAGGACTATTACAATTCTTATAAACGCGGTAGTCATGATGATTATAGAAGGAGCCAAAGTCAAAATCGTGATAAGAATTAAGATTTGAACGCCTTGAGTGAATTCTTGAGGAGTGTTTATATTTTGCATGCCGATATTTATGTTTGGCAAAGCTAATTGGGCATGGGATTTTAGAATTGTTAAAAGGTACAATCCTAAAATCATAAATATATTTCTCATTTTTAAAAGTTTTAAAGTAGAATTCATCTTATTCTATCCGCTAATATCCCCTATGTGCGCTTAAAATTAAGTTTAATTAACTTTCAACCACACCCATATTTCTAAATTTATTATATCTTTGGTCTCGAAGCTCGTCTGGTTTCATGTCTTTAAATTCATCTAAAGAGCGAACTAAAGCTTCTTTTAAGTTTTGAGCCATTTCTTGAGCATTATAGTGAGCGCCTCCAATTGGCTCTTTCACTACTTCATCAACAATATTAAACTTAAGCAAATCTTCTCCTGTGATTTTAAGGGCGTCTGTCGCCACTTTTGCCATAGAAGCGTCTTTCCATAAAATAGAAGCGCAGCCTTCAGGAGAAATTACCGTATAATATGCGTGCTCTAAAATCATTACTTTATTTGCAACTGCAAGCCCAAGCGCACCACCCGAACAGCCTTCTCCGGTTACTGTTGCAATTACAGGAACGCCTAATTTTGCCATTTCTTTAAGGTTAAAAGCAATTGCTTCTCCTTGACCTGTTTCTTCTGCCATCATGCCAGGGTATGCGCCCATTGTATCAATTAAAGTGATAATTGGAAGGTCAAATCTGTCCGCGTGTTCATACAACCTTAACGCTTTTCTATAACCTTGAGGTTGAGGCATACCAAAGTTGCATTCTAGGTTTTCCTTTGTAGATTTACCTTTCATCGTTCCAATTAAGACAACGTTTCTGCCTTCAATTGTGGCAACGCCCCCTACGATTGCTCTATCGTCATAACCGTGTCTGTCGCCATGGAGCTCTATAAAGTCGTCACACATAAAATGTACGTAATCCATGAAATTTGGTCTTTGAGGGTGGCGAGCTATTTGAAGCTTTTGATATGGCTCCAATTTTTCATATAATTCTTTTCTGTAGAGTTTAGTTTGTTCTTCCAGTTTCATAATCTCTTTTTCGTAATCAATATTCGTATCAACACTAGTTTTTCTTAATTCGTCGATTTTATCTTGAATTTTGTATATTGGTTTTTCAAAATCTAAAATCTGAATTTTTTTATTATCTTGCATAATACTGTCCTATTTTTTATGTATTTTAATTAGCTTCGCCAATTTGTCTTTCATGTCTTTTCTTTCAACTATGAAATCAATTTGGCCATATTTAAGCAAATATTCTGCTGTTTGGAAATCTGCAGGAAGTTTTTGTCTTATTGTTTGCTCGATTACTCTTCTTCCAGCAAAACCTATTCTTGCCCCTTTTTCTGCGATTATAATATCGCCAATTGTACCAAAAGAAGCAGTTACGCCGCCAAAAGTAGGTTCGCACAATACTGTGATGTAAAGCAATTTTGCTTCGTTAAGCTTTGCCACGATACAGCTTGTTTTCGCCATTTGCATTAAGCTCAAAGCACTTTCTTGCATACGAGCGCCACCAGAAGAAGTGAACACGACAGAAGGAAGGCGATGTTTTAGAGCATATTCTAAAATTCTTGTGATTTTTTCTCCTACAACAGAGCCCATAGAGCCTCCCATGTAGTCAAAATCCATAACAGCAATTGCTGTTTTTTCGCCATCTATATTACAAGTCCCAACTATAACTGCGTCATCTAGCCCAGATTTTTCTTTTGCTGCTTTTTGACGAGATTTATAGCTTTGCGTGTCGACAAATTCCAATGGGTCGCAAGGCTTAATGTTTGAATACATTTCTTCAAAAGCGCCTTCGTCTGCGATTAATTGTATTCTTTTTCTTGCGCCTATTCTAAAGTGATAGTCGCAATTTGGGCAAACATTCATATTTGCTTCAAGGTCTTTTTTGGGCAATTGAGAATTGCAGTTATAGCATAATGTCCATAATTTCCCAATCGAATCGTCTATATGCACTTCGTTGTCGCGCGCAAGTAATTGTTGGGTTTTTCTTTTATTAAACCAATCGGTTAGACTCATAATATAATATCCTCACCAGTCATCTCTTTGCATAAATAAACTTAAAGTTTTATATGCTCATAAGTGTTAATTGAATTATAGTATAAAAATTTATTTTAGGGCGAATTGTTACAATATTAAACATATTGTAAAGAATAATAGCATTAATTTAGCTATTATTCTTCGTCTTCGTCGTCTTCTAAAGCTTTTACGACTTCATTGAATTCTTCGTCTGTTTCAATTATTTCAAAAGTACATTCGTCGTCTGTTTTAAACATTTTCATGATGATAAGCTCTTGTTCATCTTCGTCTTTAGGTTCTTCCCCTTCTTCTACTATAGACAAAAGTGCATAATCTTGGTCATTTAAAGTCACCACTTCTTGAAGCTTCATCAAGATTTCTTCGCCTTGTTCGCCTATTGTTTTAATAATTTGTTGTTCCATTTTATTTTCCTATCTATTGTTTTCTAAATATTCTTGTAATATAACACAAGCGGCAATCATATCAACCATTTTTTTGTCTTTTGTATATTTTTTTCCTTTTTGTCTTAATATTTCTTCAGCGCCCGAAGAAGACAATCTTTCGTCTTGATACAAGATTTCATAATCTTTTTCAAGAGGCTTTATAAAATCGAGGCAATTTTTCGCTTGAAAGCCTAAAGAACCGTCCATGTTATATGGCACACCGATTAAAATCGTCTTTGTCTGATATTTTGAACAAATATCCATGATTTCTTTTCTTGCTATGTCGTCTTGTTTTCTTAAAATAGTGGTAATAGGGTTCACCGAAATCCAAAGAGCATCACAAGAAGCAACCCCTATTCTTTTTGTTCCTATGTCAAGAGAAATTATTCTTTTTTTAATTTCCATTTTTCCTCAATTAATTCAATAATTTTGTTTGTATCTTCTAAAGTAAAATTTTTGTTTTTTGAAAGCTTGAATTTGTCTTCTTGCGCATTATTTTCAAGACACTCTTTTTTATACAAGAAATATTGATAAATACTCTTTTTAAAGACAAAAAGCACAAGGCGAGTGAAATATTTTTTATCTATCGTGAGGCTATATAAAACCCCAGAAGAAATAACTCTTCTTAATAATTTTGCAATGTAGCTTTGAATTACTAAATTATTTTTTAAGTTTATGCTGAAATCCCTGTTTAAATATAGCTCCGCCGCAACATTTTCAAGCATCAATGTATCCACTTTTTCAATGTCTTTTAAAAAGACATCTTTTTCTGTTTCAATTTTATTTATTATTTTTTCTAAAAAAGAATTTTGATGGTAGGAATAAAACCAGCTTTCAAGGAAAATTGAATTTTTTAAATTTTCAAAGCGTTTTGGGGTTATATCCACCAACTCGAGCTTTGAATTGAAAAATTCGTCCAAAGGAAAATTGATTTCTCGAACATCTAAAAAAAGTTTTTCCCAAACAAAAGCCTCGTAAGGAACAATTGTTTTTGTTTGTTCATTTTTTTGTCTAAAGAAAGAATATATGCTCTTTAGGGCAATTGGGTTTATAGAAGCCGGAGGAAAATTATAATATACTCTTTTTAAAATAGAATTTAAACTTTCTTCGTCAATATTGTTAAACCCAACGCAAGAAGTAATTCCAAGATAAGTATTTATAGTAAAAAAAGAAAGCATAAAAGTATCGTCATCTTTTTTTCTTGCGAGCGCTAAAGAAAACTCGCTTTGGCCATCTAAAAGCCCGATACAAGCGCGCTCTATTTTAGTATTTTCTATAAATTCTTTTTTTAAAGGAGTCTTGTCTAAAAATTCAATCTTTTTTACTCTTTTTTGAATTTCTTTTTGTTTTGGGGATTTTTGAGTTTTTTCAAGTTCAAAAAGCGCTAAAAGGGCGCTTTTTCTTAAAGAATTTTTGGAATTTAAAAGATAATTTTCGATAATATCTTTTTCTTCTTGGCTTAATTCTAGCTTCAAAAGCAGAGCAAAAGCGCTCAAAATGTTATCTATTTCTTCATTTTCTTCGTTGTCTTCTTCGTTATTTTCTTCTTGAGCCAAGTCATTAATGAGGTTGTTCAACAAAGAAATTTTTTCCAGCCTTGATATATTTATATAAAAATCCAAAAAGTCGATTTGGACTTCCGGATCCAACGTTGCATTTTTTAAAAATCTTCTTATGCTTTCTTTTTCGATTTTTTGGCAAGATTCTATATTTTGCTTGACCTCGCCATCGTCTAAGGCTATTCCTTTTTGCTTTGCAATTGAGACCATAAAGAATTTAACGTCATCTTTTATTGATTTATCTATTAAATACTGGCATGTGAAGCGAAAAATAATGTCCTCGTCGAGCACTTCTAAAATAAAAAGAGCGATTTTTTTAGAATAATCGTCTTTAGCCTGAGACAGTTCTTTATATAAAACTTTAGCTAAATCCTCTTTGTTTTCGATTTCAAGCAGGGAATCTATATCTTTTTGCAAAATTTTGTGCTCAATAATTGTATTTGAGCGATATTTAGACAAAAGCGAGACGACAAACGCCCTTAGCTTCAATTTTTCGCTAATTTTAGACATTATTTTTTAGAACTTCCCCAAAGCAAATCTAATATTTTTTGCGCTTGTGCGCTCATAAGGCCGTCTTGCAAGATTAAATATTGCACAGCAATCAAAGTGCATTCAGAGCAAATATTCACCCCCGGGCCTTTTACCATCTTTGGCACTTGGGTATTCGGGCGCTTGCAAAAGCTGCAATATTCAACTTCTTGTTGTTGTTTTTCTGTCGTTTTTTGGTGTTTTTTTTCAAACGACAATATCTTCTTATCTTCCACCATTCTCTCCAATTTAATTTACTATTTATATTCTAAAGTATTTCCGCCCGAGACACAAGAAATATTATATTAAGTTTTGTAAACTAATTAATTTAAAATAGGCAATTTTCAATTCAAAAAAAACTTTATTATAGTACGAGAAATAAAAAAATTAATTCGAGGAGTAAAACCATGGCAGTTGGCGCAAGAGATAGTCTTGATAAAGCATTAGTTAAAAAATACTCAACATTAAAAGTAGATAACGCAATCGTACAAAGTTCAATGATTGATCCAAATAAACTGATGGACACAATGAACGACTACGCAAACGCTCACATGGAAGCGTTTCGTATACAACAAGCTTTAAGAAATGTTTGTTCAAAAGCAATTTCAATGAACATTCAATATACAAAAATGAAGTCCGTAAAATCTAAAAAAGAAAGAATTGCAGAAGCAGCAAGAAAAGTTGTTGCAGCTCAAATGGCAAAGAAAAACGAACTTTTAGAAAAATTGAAAAAAGATCCAAGACCGGAATTTGCATAAAAAGAACGCAAACTCTCGAATTATAGAAAGTGTTGGAAAAAATAATCTTAATATGGTTTTGTGTGTGTAAAATTAGCCTCTTTTTTAGAAAAGAGGTTTTTATTTTTGTTTACAAGTTTTTAAATCTGTAGTTTAATTAATATAGAAAGCCCATTAAATCTTAGGTTGTTATGATAGAAATTTTAAAAACAACAGATAAAAAACTCGTAGAGCTCGGGATAAACGAAGCGCAAAGCGGCTCTTGGTTTAACCTTATCGACCCTACTTATGACGAAATCCAAAAAGTTTCTCTTATTTTAAATTTAGACGAAAGCTTTTTAAGGAATTCTCTTGACGTGGACGAACGCTCTCGTATTGAAATCGAGGACGATTGTGTCTTAATCATCACAAATATTCCAATTATGGAAGACGAAGGCGCTTATGACACTTTGCCTTTGGGTATTGTTTTTACGGATAGAGGCTTTATCACAGTAGCTTCAAAGAAAAACAAGGTAATTTCTTCATTCAACAAAGATACCGCAGGCTCATTCGACACAAGAGACAAGACAAAATTCTTGTTAGATATCTTGTTTCGTTCAACAAAATATTACTTAAGATATTTAAATTATATTTACAAGCAATCTGAAGAAATCGAAGAAGAATTAAGAAAAACAATGAAAAATAAAGCACTTTTCCAACTTTTCGAAGTGCAAAAATCTCTTGTATACTTTACCACAGCTCTTAAGGACAACTATGTAGTTTTACAAAAAATCATGCGCTTAACCCAAAGCTCCAAGAACTCTCTTTTGAAATTCTCAGAAGACGACATTGATATCTTAGAAGACGTAATAATTGAAAATAAACAGGCTCTTGAAATGGTCGAAATGCACAGAAACATCTTGGAAAACATGATGGACGCATTTGCTTCAATCATTTCAAACAATTTAAACATTGTGATGAAATTTTTGACTTCAATTGCAATTATTTTTTCAATCCCGACAATGTTTTCGAGCTTCTGGGGCATGAACGTACAAGTGCCATTTGCAAACAATCACTTTGGCTTTTTGATTGTAAGCGTAATTTCTCTTGTGGCGGCGATTTCTGCCGCCATATTCTTCACGAAAAAAGGCATGTTTTAGCTAACTCTAGCTATACATTCTTTGAATTGAGCTAGAAATTTGTTGTTGAACAGTTTGTTCTTCGCCATCTATCATTTGAAGCTGAGTTTGGAACTGTTCAAGCCTTGCGTCTAGTGCTTTTTCTGCCTGTTGCAAACGTTCTTTTTGCTTTTCTAGGTTTTTCATCTCAGGACTATCCGGATCCATATCAGACGTCAAACCAACTAAATCGTTCATTTGAGAGACAAGGCTCATTTTAGTCGATGAAATTAACATAGTTTGATATTCTATGTCAAGGCGCTGATTTCTAAGCTGAGCGCGTCTCAATTGTGCAACTAATAGTCCCATAATTATCTCATTTCATTAAACTTGTTTCCTTGAAGAAAAGCATGCTCATTGTTTTGAGCGATTAATTTCTCCATTTGGTTCAATTGATGCATTTGGTATTTCAGTTTATATTTAACCATTTTTCTTTTTTTATTGATAGAAAGAGCATCTTTTAAACCTGCAACCAAATTCTTTTTAAGCACTTTAAAAGGATTATTTCTTTTTAAATAATTTTTTGTGTAATTTAAAAAAGTTTTTATTCTTTTTAAACTAGCTTTAAGTTTTTGTTGCAATTTTGCTTACTCCCTTGTTTCTATTAAAGGAGCTTACATTAATAAAAACAAATTTACTGAAAAAATTGACTATTTTATTAAAATTTATTAACAAACAATAATATTATCGGCATGTTTTTCGAAAACTTAAACAATTTATTTTAAAATGTTTCAAAATTTTAAGAAAATTCAAAATATTAAACAGATATAGCATATTTTTTAAGTCTTTTTAAGTTAAATGTTTTTATGGTAGAATAAAGCTAAAATATTTAACTACGACTTAAAGAAGAGAGAGGCGAGCCCAAAATGGCATTAATTGACATCTTATTGAAAATTTTTAAAGACCCAAATGTGAGAAAAATAAATAAAATTATGCCTATCGTAGATAGAATTAATTATTTAGAAGAAGAATTTTCAAAACTGTCCGATGAAGAATTAAAAGCAAAAACTCAAGAATTTAAAGAAATTCTTAAAAAAAGGCCTACAAGCGAAAATATCTTAGAGGACAGAAAGCTTGAAAAACAAGCACTAGACGAAATTTTGCCGGAGGCTTTTGCGACAGTGAGAGAAGCGGGCAAGCGCGTCTTAAACCTTCGCCATTTTGACGTTCAATTAATTGGGGGGATTTTCCTTCATAATGGCCACATTGCAGAAATGAGAACAGGGGAAGGAAAAACCCTCGTTGCGACCTTGCCAGCTTACCTTAATGCGCTAACAGGAAAAGGGGTGCACGTTATCACCGTAAACGATTACCTTGCAAAGCGCGACTGCGACTGGATGGGGCGCATTTATGAATTTTTAGGACTTAGTGTCGGGGTAATTTTATCTCAAGGCGAATATAATTCTTATGAATCAAAGAAAAAAGCTTATAGATGCGACATTACATACGGCACAAACAATGAATTTGGCTTTGACTATTTAAGAGACAATATGGCAACAGACCTGAATTCATTGGTTCAAAGACCTTATAACTACGCTATCATCGACGAAGTCGATTCTATCTTAATCGACGAAGCAAGGACTCCTTTGATTATCTCGGGGCGCCTTGAAAAATCAGCTCAAACATACCAATTAATGGCAAAAATAGCACCACTTCTTAAAAAAGACGAAGACTATGAAGTCGACGAAAAAAACAAAAACATTATTTATACAGAACAAGGCGTAGTAAGAGCAGAAGAGCTTTTAGGCGTAAAAGAATTGTTTGACGTCAAAACCCAATACGCGCATTATCTTTTGCAAGCCTTAAAAGCAAAAGAATTATTCATAAAAGACACAGATTACGTTATTAAAAACAATCAAGTTATGATTGTAGACGAATTTACGGGAAGAATCATGGAAGGGCGCAGATGGTCTGAAGGTTTGCACCAAGCAATCGAAGCAAAAGAAGGTGTAAAAATCCAAGACGAAACTCAAACCCTCGCTTCTATCACTTTCCAAAATTTATTCAGATTGTATCCAAAACTTTCAGGCATGACAGGTACAGCCATGACAGAAGAGGCAGAATTTGGAAAAATTTATAACTTACAAGTTACCCAAATCCCAACAAACAAACAAGATATAAGAATAAACTATCCTGATGTTATTTATAAAACAAAAGAAAAGAAATATGAGTATGTTGCCCATGAAATCGCGCAAATGGCTAAAATCGGGCGCCCGACTTTGGTGGGGACAATTTCTATTGAAAAATCAGAATATCTATCTTCTATTTTAAAAAAGATGGGAATTAAACATAATGTCTTAAACGCAAAACACCACGAAAAAGAAGCTTATATCATCGCCCAAGCAGGAAGACTAGGGGCTGTGACCATCGCTACCAACATGGCAGGAAGGGGAACAGACATTCTTTTGGGCGGAAACGCAGAATATTTAGCAAAAGAAGAACTCGACAAAAAAGGAATTACCCAAGAAAACCCAAATTGGGAAGAATTGAAAAACCAAGCT
>CAKURL010000047.1 GCA_934675685.1 uncultured Candidatus Melainabacteria bacterium
ACCTCCTGCGATAATAGAATTTCTTGAAAGCTTTTTTGTTAAAATTGGGGTAAATGCCGCAGCGACTAGCGAAATTATGATTAAAGATACCATTAATTCAACCAAGCTAAAGCCCAAGCGAGGCTTTAGAGAGAAATTTTTAAAAATTTTCATTTTTACCTTCTATGTTACATTTGTGTTTAATTGTGTTTTGAAATAGACATATATGTCTTTAAATATAAAATATCACATAAAGTAATTTTTGTACATATATGGAGACTAATCTAAATAAAGTACATTTATAGAGTTTATAATTCAACACAAATGGTGTAATTTTAAAAAATTATATAAGGATATAGATTATGCCAGTGTATAGCGATAAAACTTTCGTCGCAAAGAAAATAAAACTCGCAAGAAAAGCGAAAAATCTGACCCAAGCGGAGTTGGCCGAAAAAATCGGGCTCAGCGCAAAGCAGCTTTCTAGAATCGAGATGGCAAGCTTCATGCCTTCTTTGGTCACTTTTTTGAAAATTTTAGATGTGTTGAATTTGGATATTGAAGAGTTTAAAGTTTTGGCTTCAAAAGAAGAAAGCGAGACGAAATCTGAGCTTTTGAAGATTATAAATTGTGCAGACGAAAAAGAAATCGCTCTTTTTTATGATATTGCTTTGGCGATTTTAAAGAAGAGATAGGCTAGACGCGCTTATTTTTTAAACATTCTTTCTATTTTAAATTCATACCCATTTGGTTTTGTTTTTATGATTGTTGTAATGCTTGATATAATTAAGCATAAAAATGAAAATACGAAACATATTGCTATGATTTTTTCTTTTTTGTTCATTGGTTTGTCCTTTCTATTGGATTGATGATTATAAATTTTTTATTTGTTTCTTTAGCTTTAATTACTTTTCCAAGGTAAAAATTAAAAAACAAATGGCCTACGAAAAGAAAAACCGGAGAGCAAGCCGTCACGTTATTTAACAAAAGAATTAAAACATGTATTTCGCAAGATGACTTTCTGGCGCGCTTGACTGTTTGCTCCTGAGGGACTTGCATCCCACGTCGCCTATCATTAGTTTCATTTTGTCCTTGCTCAACGCAAGTCCAAAATTGCACTCTGGCTATCGCATTTTTCTTTAGACATTTGTTTTTTAATTGTGGGGTATTGTAAAAGCCTTAGATTTTTCTCTTTCGGTTCTAGCCGTAGTGCTTTCGCACCGGCTTACGCCTTCTCTTTTGCATTTGTCTGGCGTTTGAAGAATGGTAAAAGAGAAAGTGAACAAAGTGAAATTAATATTGAATTCATACACTCCTTGCTTTAGAGATTTTGAAACACCGAGTAGGTACAGAAAATCAGCACTCGCTTGCTCGAGCAATTTTCTAGTTAGTTCAGAATGACATATCGTCAATTAAAAATAATCATTCAACATTTCCCTAATCCTTATCTTGAATATTTTTTTCCAGCCACTCTTGTGCCCTTGCGCCCAATAAAATCTTCCCATCAACGCGAATTCCATATCCAAAAGGGTCCTCGCCTTCTCCTATTCCATCTATATCCATACAAAATGGCTTATACATGTACAAAAATCCTTGGTCTGTTCCGTAAGATTGGCTTGTGTTTCCTTCGCCTGTTTCGAAATTTTCTGTGGTTGTGTAATCCCAAGTGTAATAATAAACATTTCTTTTGCCTTCAATTGGCTTATCTGCGCCAAAGGCAAAATTTGGCAAAGCTTCAAAATACGTTATGCCGTCGTTTGTCACAATTTTAGATAAATCCTCGTTTTGAAGGGTTTTGCACAGATAATCTAAATATGTTGTTGTTTTTTCGATTTGGTAATGGATTTTCCAATAATTATTTTTATCGCCATCGACCCCGGCTGGAACATAAGAGCTATCAACGACTTCATCTTTGCAATAAACGCTTTTAGTGTTTAATATTTCGCTAAAAGTAATGCAAAAATAATCCGGTTTTTCGACCCAATTTCCGTTTTTGTCTTTACCCAAGTCTCCTGCCAAGTAAAATTGTTCTGATGAAGCGAGCTCATTTACGACCTTCGCAAGCGTTGCATTTCCTTTTTTAAATTTCATCACATTTTCATCTGGAACAGAGTTAAATGCAACGGGAAGTAAGATTGAAGTAATCACTCCAATCACCACTAGTGCAATCATGATTTCTGCTAATGTAAACGCTTTTTGTTTCATGTATCTCCTTAAAAAGAGTTATATATAACCCATAAATCATGAAAAGGATATATTAATATAGTTAAAAAAGCGTCATATATATAGTTTATTTTTTAAATAAGCATATAAAGGTAACGTGTTTTATGAATTTAGATAAAAAATATATTGGAGAAAAATTAAAAGAATATCGAAAAAAGGCGAAAATGACGCAAGAGATGGTTTCAAACAAGATTGAAATTGACGAAAAACATTATGGAAAGCTCGAGCGCGGGCTTTTTACGCCGAGCCTTGAGAGCTTTTTCAAGTTGATAAATGTGTTGAATATTCCATTGGAAGAGTTTGAAGTCTTAAAGGGCAAGGAAAATGGGCTCAAGGCAAGGCTCACAAGGAAGATAAACTTGGCAGACGAAAAAGAGCTTGTTGCGTTTGAAGAAATTTTAGGCGCAATCGAGAAGATGAAAGATTGAGGTAGATATCAAAAAAGCGAGCTTGAGGCTCGCTTTTAAGGTTTTTTGTTTTTGTGGGCGCGAAGTAGCTCGCGCATTGGTTTTGTTCGAGTTTTTGCTTCACTTGGGTACGGTTTTTGTCCTGTCCGCCAATGCTCAACGCATTGCCGTCACGGCTCCTGACAAATCTGCGAAATGAGCTTTTGACTTTGTCAAAGCTCCTGCTTTGCAAAGATTTGAAACGTCGCCATCGTTCAGCTCCAACTCGCTTTCTTAATGAAAGCTCGTTTGGGAGCCTCGGCTACCGCTTTCTTCACACACCTGTGCCCTCAACTTCGTTCGCCAAGCAAAGCATTGCTAAGCTCACTTGTTTTAGGACTGCTCCTGTGGAATTTTCTTCGAAAATTCTTACGTCGCCCATCTAAGGTCTTCGCTCTTGGCACTTGCTCAACGCAACTGCCTTCGAGCTTCGCACAAATTTGCCTAAAACTGCGCAAACCTAGTGCGACGCACTATGGTTTGCTTGTTTTAGGATTATTCTTCGCATTTGTTTTTGTCAATCATGCATTGGATTTTTTGGATAATTTCTTCGCCTTTTTTTGCCATGTCGTCTGAGATTGATTGTGCTTTTTCTTGAATTTCTTTCACTGTATTTTGTGCTTTGTCATAAGCTTTTTTAGAAGAATCTTTAATCATTTCTCTTGTTTCTTCGCCTGATTGTGGGGCAAGCAAAATACCTGCAATCGCGCCTACGACGCCGCCTACAACAAAACCTGCTATAAATTTACCTGCTGACATATTCATATCCTTTCTTATTTTCTAAATAATTTCATTCCAAAAGACAAACCCTTCAAAATGCCTTGGGAAAAGCCTTTTAGTTTGTCTGTTAAGCAACTTGTTGCCCCAATTAAGGAGGAAACGTTTGCTTTTGCATTTTGGAATTTTGAATCTGCGCTGTTCGCTATTGAGTTAATAGACTTTGCAGCCTCCTTGAGCTCTTTTAAGGTCGGCTCAATTTCGTTTTGTACGCTTGTGGCGATTGAGTTTGCGTTGTTTGAAAGATTGGTCAAACTGATTATCAATTTGACAACAAAAACCGTCAAAACCACAAGGCACACGACCGTTGTAATCATTAAAATTGAAAAACTTACACTTGCGCTCAACATTTTTGCCTACATTTCGTCCACATTGGTTTCGTTATTTTTTGCTTTTGCCAATTGGCGCGCTTTTAGGTAATCGTTGAATTTTGAATAAGCTTCTTCGATTTTGTCTTTTGTGCCTTTGATTGCGTCTAAGGCTTGGTCTTTCGCTTGACAAATCTCGGGAGAATATTTTTCTTTGATTTCGTCGATTGCTTCTTTAATTTCGCGTCTCGATTCTTCGCCCGATTTTGGCGCAAACAAAATGCCCACGGTAATTCCGCCCACTACGCCAGCCAAAATGCCCATCGCAAAGCCAAATAAATTATCGTCTTTCTTGCACATAAAATCTCCTTTGTATTTTAGATGATTATAGCATTTTTTTTGCAAACTTTAAAGTGCTAAAAAGTTTAATTAAAAATATATGAACAAAGGGCTTGTCAAAAAAAATTTTTTTGTTATACTAAAAAAGTACCCAGTTTGGGTGCGGAGCAATTTAATATTATATAAACGCTAATTAATCCTCAGTAGCTCAATGGCGGAGCAACCGGCTGTTAACCGGTAGGTTGTTGGTTCGAGTCCAACCTGGGGAGTTTTTTATTGGGTAGATTCATTTTTGCTATCGATTCAAAGGCTGGGTGCAAGATTATATCTAGGTTTTTACCATTGTAATAGAAGTTCGAACATACAATTTTTACGATTGCACGTCTTTGCTCTATATTTCCCTTTAAAAAGGCTTTATGACAGTTTTTTGAGAACTCTAACAAAGAGTTCGATTGTTCATAAAATGTTTTGGTTGCATTAAATAAATTTTGTTCTTCAAGCAATAATATTGCCCTTTCGTTTTCCCATTGTTTAAAATTATTTTTCATACTTTCATTCGTTGCCATGCCTGTTTCAAAAGCAACTTTAATGTTCTCGTCAATTTTATCAATTCTTTTTCTTATATTCTTTTTTAAAAATTCTGCATCGGTGTTTTGTCTTTTGTGAGCTTCTTTTAAACCTTGTTTAACTTTCTCTACCAAACCTTCTGGTATAGTAATCTGTTTTAGTATAGTAGTAAATGCTTCATCAATAGCATTTTGCCTAATGTAGCTATTCTTTTTGCAATTTCCGCCCTTATTACCTGTGCAATGGTAGTAAACGTATTCTTTTACTCCCTTTTTTGAATATTTCTTTTTAACTTCGCCTGTCATTGCACAACCGCATATTGAGCATTTCATACATTCATTATATGGAAACTGCGTATGAGTTTGTCTCGCTTTTTCGGGTGCATTTAATAATTGCTGAGCTCTCAAATAAGTTTTCTCATCTATTATAGCAGGGTAAGTACCATTTATTATTTTGCCTTCGAATTCAAATTTTCCTGTATAGGCTTTGTTGTGTAAAATATGAGCTATTGACGATTTAGGAATATAACCACCCTTGCCATTTCTAAAACCCAAACTTTTCATCTTTCTGGCGATAGTCGCTATTGAATCGCCCTCAAGACATAGTCCATATATTTTTCTAACAAAGAAAACTTTTTCTTCATCTATAACCATTTCTTTATATCTAGAGCCTTCTTTAACAATATTTTTATAACCTATTGGAGGGTGATATGGCAGTTGCCCTAAAGCAACTTTACCTTTAATGCCTTCTTTAGTTCTTAAGGCAGTTATTTTTCGTTCACGTTCTGCAAACATTACTGAGATTTGTCGCATCATTTCAACATCAAGCCCTTTCCCATTAATATCTGTAACTGTTAAAAGCTGAATTTCATTTTGGGTAAAGAAAGGAGATAATGTTGTAGAATAATCTGCAATGCTTCTTGAAATTCTATCTAATTTCCATACAACAACTGCGTTGACATCATTAGACTTATCTGAACAATATGCCAATAAATTTTGCAAAGCTGGTCTATTCATATCTTTAGCAGATATTCCTTCGTCTTTAAATGTTTGAACGAGGTTATATCCGTTTTGTAGTGCAAAATCCTTACAATTAGTAATCTGTTGACTGATACTATATCCATGATTTTTCTGGTCTTCACTTGAAACCCTAGCGTAACATACTGCATTTAATGTCATAAATTTCCCTTTCTAATTTTTGTTTAAATCTATTATTGCATAAATTTTGCCCAAAATCCTTGCTATCATTGATTTTTTCGAAAATATTTAAATATCCTATTAATTCATTTAAAATTTTTTCTTCAGAACATGAACTATGAACAAAAAGCACTTTTACATTGATTCTGTTTTTATTGCTGAAAATAGAATATTTCCAGCAATCTGAATTAAAACTTGAATTTTTTAAGTACGAATTAAATTTATCATTCATAGCCACAACCCGTTCTTTCATATCGAATATCAAAATTTTCTGTCAAATTAGAATATTCTTTAAGACACTGAAACATTCTTTTATTCATTTTCTCTCCTTATTTGCCTGTTGGAAAAATCGTAATCCTTTCGAATTCCCATTTTTCTAACGGCTATAAAATAAGAAGAAGGAAATTTACATTTTTACAAAAAGAAATCTCAGTATCGTTATAGCTATAGGCTTAAATGTAACAATATTTTTTCCTGGGAAAGTCCATGTCGCCTAGAGAAAATTAAAAATCGACCAAGATTCTATATTCATTAGAAGAATTTTTGCGACCTAATATTTTTTCACCAGTTGCTTCTTGATAGTCTGCATTTAATTCACTGACTATTTTACTAACGAGCTTACTATTCTTTTTTATATTTGAAGTCTTTTTCTTCATGGCAGATGGCAATTTTATAATTTCACTCTCTGCTATGGAGATTCTACCGCTTTGCTTTAATTCTTTTATTTTATTGTACAATTCTTTTATTATTTTGTTTTTAAATCCTATTTTTTTATATTTATTTACATATTTTTCAATATCTAGAACCATTTTACACTTAAAGCTTTCATTCTTTGGGTTAAAGTAATAGCTACCATCTTCCAAAACTTGCACGCACTTTTTTAAATCTTCAAGTGTTAACCAGACATCAATATCAATAATTTTGATTTCATGGTTAAAAAAGCCATCAGCAATAATATCCAAGAATTCAGTGTTTTCTAAGTGGTAAGATTTTAATATCATATTTTTATTGATTGATTTTATAAAATTTGCTTTTCTATCTTCCCAGTTTTCCCTATTTTGAAAAGTAATGACGTTATCTTTTTTGACTTCTTTCAAATAAGCTTCAAATGCAAGACAAACTGAGTTATTCAATTCATTTATGGAAATATTATACTGATCATACTGATAAGGTATTTTGTAGCGAATCTCGTGATTTTTTAACACTTCTTCAGAAATTTTATGCTCTTTAGCCTTTTTGAAGGCATATTCTTTTAATTTCTCGTCTTTTATCAGTGATTCTTCTGATAAATATTCATCAAATGAAGTATTTATGGCTTGAATTACACAGTCACATTCATTTAAATATTCCTCTACAAGAGGGTTTTCAGTATATATTGGATAAAATTTCTTTTTGTCTTTCTGTAATAAATACAAGTTTGCGGTTAGTAAAAAGTTTGATATTTGGTTTTTCATTTTGTCATCTCCTTTTGCAATTTTCTTATTTTGGCATAAAAAAAGAGCTCAAGGCTCTTAACATAGCCTATCATTTGAGCTTTAGCACCTTGCTGGATTATTAGCAGGTTGCTGTGTAGTCATAGGGCTCATCCCTCGTACACTCTTTATAGGTTCTTTAATATTTATATTTTTATTATAAACTATTTTGAAATTAATTTCAGGGTTAAGCTCTTAACAAAGCTAAAAGTGTTATAAATAAGCTTTATAGCTTTTAAATGTTTTTTGCAAATTGCTTTTTACATTTATAAGGTAGCGTCTTTAAATCATTAGACAAAGCTGCAATAGCTTCTTTAGGATTTTTCAAATTCAATCTTTCGTAATTTGCATAATTGGCTGGGCTGATTAAACCCATCTTTTGCAAGTTACCTAAAATAAGTATAACTAAGTGTCTCAAAGTTTCTGTTGAAAAATTCCCGTTTGTAAGCATATTTAACCTCATTTACTTTTAATTTAGAATTTAATAGGAAGTTTAAAAAAATAATGTTACCGAGATATTGAAGAATTTTCCAAATTTCTTAAAAAAATTTTGAAACCGATAAATCATCGACTACTAAAAATCCTCCACCCCCTCTGTCGGCTGTTTAGTCTTCTAATAATTTTAAATAGTTGTACAAAGAAGCTCTACTTACGCTTTTATACCCTTTAGCTTCCAGTTTTCTATTAATTATTGCAACTAAATCGACAAACCTGCCTTTTGGTTCTTTTTTCCATTGTTTGAGTTCTTTAATTATTATAGGGTTAATATCTAAAAGAGTTTTAGTATTTCTCCCAAATTTAACCCCTCTTGCTTTTGCTGATTCTCTACCTGCATTTGTACGCTCCATAAGGGTTTTATGTTCAGATTCAGCTATCCAATTATAAACAGCAAGCACAATATCTATTACAAATGCCTGAGCAGGGCTTTTGTCTTTAGGTCTTGTATCTAATAGAGGGTTTGAAGTAACAACAAAATAAATATTGTGTTTTTTAAGCTCCTGAAACATCTCTTGATTGGTTTTATAGCTTCTTCCAAGTCTTGTGTTTTCGATAAGGATTAAACAGCATTCTTCTTTAATTCTATGCTGTTTCATTTCATTCATGAGCTTTTTAAATTCAGGACGGTCAAAATTTGTTCCTGTCCTCTTTTCGCTATAAATAACAATATCATCTATGTTGATATTTTCTTTTTGACACCATTGTTCAAGTTGAACATATTGCCTGTTATAGTCTTGAGTTGTTGTGCTTACTCTTATGTAGCTATAATATTTCATTTTTCTCTTTCTTTCGCCCCAACGATAGGGCTTTATGCCCTATGCTATTGAAAATCTTTTTGAAGCAACTTGCTTGATAAAAGCAGTGTATAAGTCTTTATGTAATTTTTTAAAATTTGTTGTGTCAAATCTGTTACTTAAAACGCTTGTAAATCTAATAATAACGTTTCCTAGGTTTAGTTCTTCTGTTTCTCTTGCTTTCATTTCTTCTTTAATAAGGCTTTCTCTTGCTACTATTTGAGCTTTCAAAACATCAACTTGAGCATAAAGTTCTTGTAATTCTTCGACAGTTTCTCTGATTTCTTGGTTTTTCATCTTTGGTTATCCTTATCTAACTAGCTATATTAGTAGTATAACACCAGAATTACATTATGTCAATAATATCGTCTAACAATTAGACAAATATAGTTACAATTTTTAACATAAAATAAAAACACGCTATAACCTATCAAATATTGGGCTTTAGCGTGTTTTAAGTAAATTATGAAAGTTGTAAAATATGGACTTTTAGAGAGTCTAAGAAAATTATGAATTTATTGACAGATTCATTTTCTTATTATGTTCCAGCATTTGGCAACCAATAGAGCGAATATGGTTTTTGCGATAACCATTGTAGTATACTGACCGAACCAAATTGTGTTATGATTTCGTTCCAAAGCCATTATATCGCTTTCGCACCAAATATATAAGCCGCACAAAAGAACAATGGCAAAGATGGTGTCGAATAGTTTTGCGCTAAGTATAAAATTTTTAATTACTTGCCTTATTTTAGAAAATGTTAAAAGAGCAGCTATGCTTAAATAAATGAACCAAAGCCATGGCACTCCCGGCGAACTAAAGTGATAGTCTCTAGTTAATATTAAAAATAAAGAAATTGTGCCAATAAGCCCCAGAATTGACCACCTCTTGGT
>CAKURL010000048.1 GCA_934675685.1 uncultured Candidatus Melainabacteria bacterium
AACGTTTGTCACCTTGCACAACGCTGGGCTTTTGGATTGTTCCAAAGGAAAATTAGACTATAAAGGCGACAATGCTAATATTAAATTCTACCTAAACCAATCAGGCATAAACAAAGGAAATGGCGGATATTCAGTCGACCTTGTTAAAACTATGCAAAGAGAAGGAAGAAAACAAGTTATTATCTTCCCTAATGACTCTATGAGCAGAATGACAAACGCAGTCAAAGAAGCAAATAAATTAGTTGCAAATGGAACTGCTGCAATCGCAATGGTTGCAAAAGAAGTTCCTGCAAAAGATTGTATCAAAACTTTTGGCATTATGAAACTAGGAGAAGGAAACGAAATTCTTGAATTTGCAGAAAAACCTGCAGTTATCCCTGAAGGCTATGAAAAAGGCGGAAATTGCTTGACAAATACTTTCCAATTTGCCGTTTCAGACCAAGCTTTCGAAGTTTTAAGTATGATGGAACCTTTCTTCTCAACAACTGATAAAGATAAAGAATCAAGAGACTGGTCAAAACAATTTGTTCCAATCATCAAAACTTTGACTCAAGACGAAGACAAAGAAACAATCAAGAAAAATTTGGCTAAAGTGTTTAAAGTTTCTTATGAACAATTAGAAGACAACAGACACGATATCAATTCAACAATTGATAGAGCAAAAGCAATTTTGGGAAATCAAAAGCTCGTTGCTGTTCCAACAAGCGAACCTTGGGCAGATTGCGGCACATTGAACGCTTTATATGATACAACAATGAAAATCGCAAGCGGCCAATTCCCACTAGAAGACTTTGAAAGAGCAAATGTTCTATCGAGCGTGAACACTCAAACCGGACTTATTGCTTCATCTAAAGAACAAAAAGAAGAAATTGAAGCAAAATATGACATAGAAGGTCAAGTTATGGCTGTAAAACAAGCAAAAAAAGTAAACGACGAAGACGTAGCAGATATTCCTGTTGCAATAAACAGATAACTATTACCTAGAGCAAAATAAAAGAGGTTGGCTAAAAACCAACCTCTTTTTCTCTTTTTCTCTTTTTCTCTTTTTCTATATTTCTATATTTCCATATTTAAATTACTTTAATGTCATTTGGAAGATAATCTAAATGCCATTTTTGAATAGCTTCCCCTGGGTATAAAATCCCAACCCCGGGAGGATATGGCAAAATCATCGTATTTGAAATTTTTAAAAGCACATCTTTTTTATTTACATAATAAAATTTCTTGCTGTATGCTTCTGTTGGCTGCATTTTGACCAATGGATAAGGTTGAAAATCCACTTTTGAAAATTCAAAAGAAGGGTTTGTCTTTGCTTTTATAAGGGCATTTTTGAGCTTTTCAAGCTTTTGTTTTGTTGTTCCAATGCCAGTCAGATAGAGGCAACCAATGGAATTATTGAGCTCATCTTCTATATTATATTCGTCAAACAATTCGTCTGATAAATCGAACCCTGAAACTCCTTGTTTTCTTAAAAAAATCTTTGTCATATCTTGATTTTCAAAGTTCAAAAATTCTACGCCATAGCGAGACATATCTTTTTTAAATTTTTTAATTTCATCAAGCAAAGTTTTGATTTCATCTCTGCCTTTTTGAGAATTCAAGAAGGCAATACATTCTTCTATGTTTTCTAAAAGTGGATAAGAAGGAGAGGTCGTATGAAAAAGGTTAATCGCTTTTTGAAAATCTTCAATCTCAACTCCATTTATCGAATTTGAAACGTGCAAAAGCGCTGTTTGGTTTAGTGCACCCGCGGTTTTATGAAGAGAATTGATAGAAACATCTGCCCCTTGCTCAATCGCTGTTTTTGGAAGCTCAGAAGAAAAATTATATAAAGACCCATGGGCTTCGTCCACGATTAAATAGACACCATATTGATGACAAATTGAAGCGATTTTTTTAATATCAGAATTTATCCCTTCATAAGTAGGAGAAGTCATAATGAAAGCTTTATATTGATTTAAGCTTAAAGTGTCTTCTAATTTTTTAGGGTCAATTTGAAGATAGACCCCCCATTCAAAAGATTCATTTGGCATAAACCAATCTACAACGCCGCCAGTCAAGATAAGCCCATTATAAACGCATTTATGGCAATTTCTAGCTACTAAAACCCTATCTTTTGGGTTTATTAAAGCCTTCATGGAAGCAAGCAAAGCAGTAGTTGAGCCTTGGGTTATATAAAAAGTTTGTTTAGTTTTGAAAATTTCGCTTGCGCGCCCTTGAGACATCAAAATCGAACTCGTCGGGTTTGAAAGATTATCATAGCCATCGAGCTCCGAAAAGTCGTGTTGATAAAATTTTTCAAGGTTTTTTGAAAAAATAGCCTTTTGGTTGTGGCTTGGCGTTGTAAAGATTTCTCTTTTTAATTTTTGGTTTAATAATTTTGCTATGTTTAGACTGGTAATACTCATAAATTTATATTAAAATAATTGCTATGGATATACAAGAAGAATTAATAAAATTACGAAAAACAATTGAGATAAATTCATATAAATATTATGTGGAGGACAACCCAGAGCTCGAAGACTGGGAATATGACGAATTATTTAGGCGCCTAAAAGAATTAGAAAAAATGCGCCCCGATTTAATCACCCCAGACTCCCCAACCCAAAGAGTAGGGGGGATTTCAGAAAAATTCGACAGAGTTCCACATAAAATCCGCCTTTATAGCCTCGATAATTCAAATAATTATGACGAGCTTAGAGCTTGGTACAATAGAGTCTTAAAAGATGTAGGCGAAAGCTCGTCTGACCAATTAGATTTATTTCAAAATAACTTAAAAGATGTCGAGCTTGTGTCTGAGCTCAAAATAGATGGCCTTGCTATTAGCTTAACTTATGAAAAAGGAATATTCAAAAAAGGCTTGACAAGGGGCGATGGAATAATTGGAGAAGATATCACAAACAACATTAAAACCATAAAAGCAATCCCATTAAAGCTTTTTGAAGATGTGGATATTGAGGTTCGAGGCGAAATCTATATGCCAATATCCTCTTTTGAAAAATTAAACAAAAAACAAATAGAAAACAACCAAAAAACTTTTGCAAACCCAAGAAATGCAGCCGCAGGCTCAATAAGGCAACTAGACCCAAAAGTCACAGCGAGCCGCGATTTATCTATTTTTGTTTATGCCGTGATTTTAAACAACTCTAAAATCCAAACTCACTCAGAAGCCATGGACTATTGCAAAAAAATTGGTTTCAAAGTGAATGATTACAAAAAATGCAAAAATATAGATGAAGCAATCGATTTTTGTAAAAATATGGCAGAATATAGAAAAACTCTAAACTACGCGACAGATGGAGTTGTGATAAAAGTAAATTCTTATGCAAAGCAAAATGAATTAGGTTTCACTGCTCGCGCTCCAAAATGGGCGACAGCATTTAAATTTCCGCCTGAAGAAGTTTGGTCTACTTTAAAAGATGTCGAATTCAGCATAGGAAGAACAGGGATTGTGACCCCAGTTGCCGTGCTGGAGCCTGTAAATTTATCTGGAAGTGTTGTTTCAAGGGCTTCAATGTATAATTTTGACGAAATCAAAAGACTCGATATTTCCTTATACGACGAAGTCTTAATCAAAAAAGCAGCGGAAATTATCCCAAAAGTAGTCCGCTCGAGAAAAACTCCAAATTCAAAACCATTGGAGCTTCCAAATGCTTGTCCTTGTTGCAAGACTCCTTTGATAGATGTCGAAGGAGAAGTCGCAAAATATTGCCCAAACCAAAAAAATTGCAAAGCTCAAATCAAAGGCAGAATAGAATATTTTGTATCTAAACAAGCAATGGACATAGATGGGCTCGGAGAAAGCATCATAGACCAATTGATTTCAAAAAATTATGTCTATAATTTTTCTGATATTTATAAAGTAACTTATGAAAACTTGCTCACGCTTGATTTAATCCAAGAAAAATCAGCAAAAAATCTATTAAATGCTATTGAAAAATCAAAAAATGTTTTATTCCAAAAGTTCATAAATGCCCTTGGGATAAGGCTTGTGGGCAAAGAATCAAGCGACATTTTGGCTCAAAACTATAAAGACATTGAAGCACTAAAAAATGCAACTTTTGAAGATTTGTCCTTGATTGATGGCATTGGAGAAAAAATGGCAAAAAGCATTGTCCAATATTTTAAAAACAAAGATAATATTTTTGTCATTGATGAAATGCTGCGCTTAGGCTTGAAAATAGAAAATAAATATACAAAAAACGTAGATTTAAGGCTAAAAGGCAAAAGCTTCGTTATAACAGGAACTCTAGACACCATGTCAAGAGACGAAGCTCAAGCAAAATTAAAAGAATTAGGTGCAAAGACCCCATCAAGCGTTTCTAAAAACACTTCTTTTGTAATCGTAGGGCAAAACGCAGGCTCAAAAGCCCAAAAAGCGCAGGCTTTAGGAATAGAGATTTTATCGGAAGAAGATTTGATTAAGATTTTAAAAGGAGAATAATTTTTATGAAAAAAATGCTTTCTATTTTTATTTTAACTTTAGCTTTAGTGGCTCCTGTTTTCGCAAATGAAATGGAATCTGTGTTAAATGTTTCATCTACTTTTGAAAAAGAATACACGCCAGACACGGCAAAAGTCACTTTTTCTTTGACAAATAGCGGACTTGATATCAAGAACATTAAAGAAAAAAATGACAAAACAATAGCAAATGTGATTTCTTTAATCAAAAAAGAATTAAGCGAAAAAGAAACAATAAAAACGACAAAATATAGTATTAACCCAATTTATAGCCATAAAGACAAAACGCGCGTTTTTCAAAAATACGAAGTTACAAATGGCTTTGAAGTAAAATTAAAAGACATCTCTAAAATTTCTAATATCATCAAGCTTACAACAGACAACGGAATTAAAAATGTCGGAAATATTCAATTTTATATAGAAGATAAAAATAAAATTTCAGATGAATCTATAAAAGAAGCAATCAAAATGGCAAAAGCCAGAGCTAACGTCATTTCAAGCGCTTCTGGAGCACAAATTTTAAAAATAAAATCAATAAGCGCAAGAACTTCTCTGGACAATTCTTATTCGGCCGTTAGATATCTATCTTCAAACATGTTATATAAATCTATGGATTCAGAAGCAGCCGGCGCCCAACCAACTCAAGCAATCGAAGCAGGAGAAATAAAAGTCACAGCAACAGCCGACATTGTTTATTATTTAAAATAGCAAATTTAATAGTTAAAAATATATTTTAAAAAGCAAGTTTTAGACTTGCTTTTTTGTTTCGTAGATGTTAAATTAGACTTATAGACGCGGGATTAATTTAACTTTTTAAAAGTTTTAAGATTGAAGCGTTTTTATAATAAGTTTGTAGTGTGTCGTGGATAATTCGTGAAATACGTATTCAATAATAAATTCTTAAAAGATAATTCTAAGGCTGGCTCGTTTCGCCGCGGATATGAGACTTTCCAAAAAGGAATGGTGCAAGAGCTTAAATTTAACGAAAACATCGTAAGAGCAAAAGTCAAAGGAAACTTTAAATCTCATTATGAAACAGGGATAAAATTTACAAAATCAGCCGTGAAGCCAACTTGCAACTGTCCTTTAGAAGAGCCTTGGTGTAAACATGCTATCGCATTAGGCTTCGAAACGATTAAAAACCACTTTTTTGATGAATTTTTATATGAAAAATTAAATATTGAGCCTAACTTAATAGATGAAGATTTAAAGATGAACGAAGACCCAAAGGGCGATTTCATCTTCCACTTCAACCCAAAAAGGCGCCAAAACTTCTTTTCTATTCTTGTCATGAATAGACACACAAACAAAGTCATAAGAGACTTAGAAGCAATTTTCAAGCAGATAATCTTAAAACAAAAAAGCGACGAAGATTTTGAATTAAACAATTCGCAAAAGCTTGAAGTAGTCCTTTTTAAAATGCTTTTAAACACATCAAGACTAGACAAAAAATCCGGCTGGTATGACGTTTCAATTAATAAATTTGATGAATTTTTTAAAGTTTTAGCTAAAGTCGACGACGTCATAGACGCAAAAACCCATAAAAAAATCCGCTTCTCGGAGTCCATCTGGAATTTGTGTTTAGATGTCAATGTTTCTTATGTTGGAAACGTGCTTTTGAGCTTATATTGGAAAAGAAATGACATAGATGAAATTTATCCTTTTGAAGAAGTTAGATATTTTTCTCGCCAGCTCAAATGGGGCAGATACAAAGATGTCATTTTTCAGACAGATGTTTCTGTGAGTGTCGTTCCACAAAACCTCACAAAGACAAGTTTTTCAGACATCAAAGACGCAGATGGCGGAAAATTTGTTTATGAAGAACTTCCAAAATTAAAAGAGGTCATGACAGTAAACATGTCAGAACAAATGGAGAAATTGACATTTGAAAAAAGGCCTCCAAAATGCATAGTGGAATTAGGGGTCGACTACGACCAATCTTTAAAGGCTTCTTTGGAATTTGAATATGATGGAGTTAGAGTTCCTTATCAAAAGCAATATAAAAGCCCTTATGTCACAATCAAAGACCCTTCAAAAGACCTTCTTTACTGGGTCAAAAGAGACATGGACTTTGAACAAGCTGCATATAAAATGCTTCTTGCTTGCAGATTTGCCCCTGTTCAATCAAACAATTTAGCACTAGACAAAGAATTTGCAATCGATTTTTATAATTACTATATTTCAAAAGCGGGCGATGGTTGGGAATTCATTGAAAAAGACGATCTGTCTTTTTATAAATTAAACAAAAAAGGCTTAAAATTAATCGCGGACATCGATTTTTCGCAAGATGGAACAGATAAATTTGAAATTTCTTTAAGAGGCCAAGCGGACGACAAAGAAATTGATTTTGAAAAAATCGTGGATTTAACTTATGAAGGCTCTAAATATTACAATATTCCTCAAGGCGGCCAAGTTTCAATCCCCACGGACGACGTTTATTCTTTATTGAAATCTTTCAATACTTATGACGTTTACAAAAACGACGAAGATAAATATATCGTTAAAACCTACCGTGCAGGCGTTGTTTCGGAAATGGAAAAAATGGGAATAACCCTAAAAATGTCTCGAAAATTCTCTTCTTTCTGGAAAGAGATTTCGACTTTTTCCAATATGGATTCAACCGCCCTTCCAAAAGCCCTCAAAGCAGAGCTTAGAGAATATCAGCACAAAGGCTTTTCTTGGCTTTGGTTTTTGTATAAATATGGCTTAAATGGCGTTTTAGCAGATGACATGGGGCTTGGAAAAACGGTGCAAACTTTAGCGCTTTTACAAAAAGCAAAAGAAAAAGACCAAAAAGAGCCAAATTTGGTCGTTTGCCCGACTTCTGTTGTTTTTAACTGGGAAAAAGAAATTGAAAAATTCGCTCCGAATTTAAAATATATGTCGTTATCCGGAGCCGACAGAAAAAATAAATTCAAAGATATCGAAAAATATGACGTAATCATCACAAGCTATGCGCTTGTAAGACGAGATATCGACATTTTATCTAAAACGAAATTCAGATATATTATCCTAGACGAATCTCAAAATATCAAAAACTCAACAAGCCAAACTTCAAAAGCTTGTAAAGCCCTTGTTTCGACGCATAGATTGGCGCTTTCAGGCACTCCTATCGAAAACAAGCTTGAAGAATTATGGTCGATTTTCGATTTTCTTATGCCTGGATTTTTGTTTGACGCAAAAGAATTCAATAATCGCTTCGTTAATCCAATCGTGGAAAACGAAGACCAAGAAGTGCAAAAGCGCCTAAAATCACAGATTTTCCCATTTATCCTAAGAAGAATGAAAAGAGACGTTGCAAAAGATTTACCGGACAAAATCGAATCTGTTGCATATTGCGAGCTCACTTCAGACCAAAAAGACTTATATTTACAGGTTTTGGACTCAACAAAAGAAGAATTGTTCAAATCAATCGAAACTGTTGGCCTAGAAAAATCTAGAATGTCCATCTTCTCTGCCTTGTTAAGGCTTCGCCAAATCTGCTGCCACCCAAGGTTATACGACAAAGAAGGCAAATTGGGCATTGACGAATCAGGCAAATTTGAACAATTGCAAGATATGTTAGAAGAAATCATAGCAGAAAAACATAGAATTTTATTATTCTCACAATTCGTCGGAATGCTTGATATCATTAAAGCTTGGCTTGAAAAGAAAGGCATTAAACACGAATACTTGTCCGGAAAAACAAAAGACCGCCAAGCAGTCGTTGAAAGATTTAATTCCGACCCGACTATCCCAATTTTCTTAGTATCTTTAAAAGCGGGGGGTACCGGCTTGAACCTAACAGGTGCAGATTATGTTATCCACTACGACCCTTGGTGGAATCCTGCGGTTGAAGACCAAGCGACGGATAGAGCTTACAGAATCGGGCAAACGAAAAAAGTTAATGTTTATAGACTTATCACAAAAGGCACTGTGGAAGAAAAAATCCAAGCACTCAAATCCAAAAAGCGTTCTTTGGTGGATAGCGTAATTTCTATTGATAGAAATATCGTGAAGTCTTTGACTTATCAAGAAATTAAGGATATTTTCTCGATATAATTGAATGAAATATTGTTTTGATTTATATTAAATCTTTTCTTTGGCTTTAGTTGCTTTCAAAAGTAGAAATTAAAAAACAAATGGCATACGAAAAGAAAAAGTGAACAAAGTGAATTTGATACTCAATAAAATATGCAATTTGCAATCCGTCACCCTGAACTTGTTTCAGGGTCTTAACGCATTGTTGAATTCACACATTTCATAACCTTGACTTGTTCATTTTTCTTCTGCTCCTGTGGTGCTCGGGCTTATGCCCTGCGCTCCTACGTCGCTCATCAATCGCAAGCTCTCTCGCTCATCGCGAGCTCGCTTTGCTCTGGCTTCGCATCTCTTTTGTGATGTTTATTTTTGAATTTTTACTAAATGCTGTGACAAAGATAAAAATTCCGCAATTCGTCATTCTGAACTAGTTTCAGAATCTTAATTCAATGCTGAATTCTCACACTCCATGTTTTAAAGATTCTGAAACACCAAGTAGGTGCAGAAATCTGCCTTCAACTTCGTTCGCCAAGCAAAGCATTGCTGGGCTCACTTGTTTCGGGTACGGTTTTCGCATTATGCCACCCGCTAATCGCGGCTGTCACAATGCTTCACACACCTCTGCCCTCGTTTTGCTCAAGCTGGCAAGTCTGCCTAGCTTTCGCTTCTCTCGGGTCACAAAAAATGCCCCGAGAGAATTCTCGAGGCATTTAATTTTTTATAAGCTTTATAAAAAACTATTTGATTTCTACAGTTGCGCCAGCTTCTTCTAATTTAGCTTTGATTTCTTTAGCTTCTTCAGGTTTTACGCCTTCTTTAATAGCTTTTGGAGCGCCATCAACTAAGTCTTTAGCTTCTTTCAAGCCTAAGCCGGTGATTTCACGAACTAGTTTAAGAACTGGAATTTTGTTAGCGCCAGCAGAAGCTAAAACAACGTTAACTTCAGATGGAGCTTCAGCAGCTTCAGCAGCGCCAGCAGCAGGAGCAGCAGCAAC
>CAKURL010000049.1 GCA_934675685.1 uncultured Candidatus Melainabacteria bacterium
GGTCAGCTTGCAATTATCAAGCAGCGCTAAAAGTTTGCTCTTCTCTTGATATCGGAGGAGGAAGTTGGAGATTGCCAGCAGATTGGGAACTCGCAAAAGCAGCAATCCATTCAGCCGGGTTAGGAGAAAATGGAATGATGATGGCAGGAGACGGCGCCACGACTTATTTAAGCGGGAGTTGTAATGGCTCAACTTCAGGTTGCAGAGTACATCATTATCAGGTATTTGTACAAACACTAAATGCCACTTATTATGGATTATATACAGATGTTTTTGGATTTACCGCCTATGATAGTGGCACCGAGAAATTAAGCGCATCTGTTCGCTGCGTTAAAGATATGGAATAAGTTTTTTATTTTATGTTTTGATGTACGGAGGGCTCGCCCTCCTTTTTTTTGACCCGAATGAGGCGAGGCTTAGTCAGGCTGGTAAACCTGACCTACATTAAATAAGATAATCCGTCATTCTGAAAAATTAGAAAAACAAGTGAAGCGTAGTTTTTCAATTTGTTCAGAATCTCTAAAATGTGAAATGCGAGAATTCAGTATTAAATAAAGATTCTGAAACAAGTTCAGAATGACGTATTGTTTTATTTAATGTAGGTCGGGTTTACTAACCCAACAAATTCGCTTCATTTGGGTTTGCTCCTGTAGAATTTTCTTCGAAAATTCTTACGTCGCCCATTAAAGGTCTGCGCTCTGTCCGCCGGACTTCATCAGTCCGCCGTCACGAGCTTCGCACAAACTTGCCCGAAACTTCGTTTGCTAAGCGCAGTCGCGCTAAGGCTCACTTGTTTCGGGTTTGCTCCTGTGGAATTTTCTTCGAAAATTCTTACGTCGCTCATCTAAGGTCTGCGTGCTTGCTGCCCGTTCATCACGGCCAGCAGCGCACTTCGCACAGCATGCCCTCGCTCGCTTCTGTGGGCGCATCGCGCCTCACATCTACTTCGCTCGCGTCTGCTTCAAAAATTCTGCCATAGAATACTTCAAGGGTGAGATGGAAGTTGCGGAGTTTGAATTTTGCCCTTGGAAATTTGGAAAAGCTGATTTTTGGTTTAATTTTTTCTTTGATTTTGTCATATAAATATTCAACTTAGGGAGCAAAATTCCAAGCATAATCGCACTATATGCCATGCCGGAAAGCTGCGCGATATTTAGCTTTTTAAGGTTTTGCTTGACGTCTCCTCCCATCGCCAAAATTTCTTTTTGAGACTTCAAAGAAATATCTTGAAGCCAATGAGAAATCCCCTTTTTGCCTGAAGATTGAATGTTAAACAAAATTTCTTTCTTTGGATCCATCGCTTGACCCACTCCTTTTGCCACAAAGCCCCCTAAAACAAGCCAAGACAAGAAGCCTAAATAGTCTCTCACTGTCGTTTCTCTAAGTTCAGTCGAATCCTTAGAAGCAAAAATTCGCCCTAAAATCAACGTACCATAAATCGTCCTAATTGCGTTTCCTCCTGTCGCGGGTCCGTTGAATTCGAGCTTATTTATAATGTCAGATGGTTTTTTAACCCCCATCACAGAACCCAACATCGCCAAAAATACGCCAGCAGAGAGCATTTTTTTAAAAATCAAACCGCGCTCTTTTTTGTTTTCATTTTTGTTTTTGACATTGTTATCATAGTCGTTTTCGCCCACAAAATTGTCTATTCCTGTTCTTTTTTTGGTCAATTGGCGGTTAATGTATTGATTTGAAATCGCAAGAAGCATAGATAAAGGTATCGCAAAAGCAATCCTTGATTTGTTTAAGGTTTTCAATTTTGAAATTGCGTCATTATAGTTGACGTCCTTATTGAAAAAGACATTTTTCCCTAAATCCACGATGTCTCTTAAAACGTGAGACAAATTTGCGCTAAATTCCTTGATTTCTTCCCCATCTTTTGCTTTCACAAAAATGTTATTATCTGCTTTTAGAGTATTAATTATCTCGTCTTGGACATTTTCAAAAGTGGCCTTCACTTCTTTTTTGTCTTTAATTTCGCCTTTGACCAATTTCACCAAATTATCTACTGTTTCTTTTGAATATTCTGGAACTTGGTTGATTTTGTCTCCGCTTAGCCCCGAAAGAGAAGCTAAAGCTCCTTTTACAAAGCCTTCTTCTGATTTTTCAGAATTTTCAAAAATAGCTTTAAAAGTATCAATAGAGCTATTTGTAGCCCAAGAAGAAGGGTTTATTTCTTTATTTTTCTTTGAAAAAAGCTTGGAAAACAAAAGCGCAAAGACTGTGGCGGAAAATTCTGCGATGAAAGTCCCCGTGTATTCTCGAAAGCCCATCTCTATGCCTGCGTTTTTGCCTCTATTTTGAAATTCGACGATTGTCCTTGGGGTATCCATCGCAAAGACATCTATAAAAGAAGCGTTTAGCATGTCGTTATTGCCCAAAGTGTATAAAGCAGAGGACAAAGGGGAGAGGTTGGATTTAAAAGCTTGCGCATTATTTTTAGTTTGCTTGTTTATTTGGTTTTTTGAGGTAAAGATATTTTGAATTTTCATTTTTATTTCCTTTTTATTTTTTCTGGTGCACAAAAATAGTCCTTAAAAACTCGTTTTTAAAGAGATTTAAGAACTTAAAACAGATTATAATTTTGTAATCAAAAAATTCTAAGTTCTTAAGACTTAGAACAGCAACAAGATTGAAGCGTATTAATTACATAAATATTTTTCATATTTTTATGATATTTCCTAAAATTTAAATTTCAAGTAGCCAAGAAAAATTATTTTTCTTTTTTAACATATTTTAAAATTTCATTCCAGAATTAAATCCCTAAGAATTTTCTTGTATTTATATCTTTATTTATCTTCAAAAGCAAAAATTTCGCCAAAAACAAAGATAAAATTGACAAGATTGCAACCGCAAAAAAGCGCACAAAAACAAGAACAAAAGCAAAAAAGAAGCTGGAAGGAAGAGATGAACAAGAGATTACTTCATTCAAGCCAAAGATTTTGTTAAACACAAAAAACCAATACCAATGAACAAAAAATATCCCAAAGCTATATTTTGCGATAAAGTCTAAAGTTTTGTTTGTCTTTTTGTGAGACAAAATAAATTCATCATAATGTTTTAAATAACCCAAAAGAAGCATGGTCAAAAAGATTTTTGAAATCGTATAGTTTGAAAAACTATATTTATAAGTCAAAAATATATCAAGCCCTGAAAAAAACAACATCAAAACCCAAAGCAAAGCCTTGTTTTTATAAAATTTGTCGATTAAAAAATCTTTGTTTTTAGAGCAAAACATTCCAAAAACATATAAAGAAAGAAAATGCACAAACCCAAGCAAGACGTATTTTAAATATATCCAATATTTAGCAGCATAAGAAAGCCCTATTGTGTCTTGATATTCGGCACTTCCTCTTGGAAGAAAAATCGTGATTAGAAAAAGAAAAGGCAAAAGCTTATATAAAACATTTTTCTTTTCCAATTTCAAAAACACAAAAGAAAACAAGAAAAATATGACTATCATTGGAATAAACCAAGTAGGCACATTATGCACACGCCCAATCGAAAGAAGGATTGGGATTTGTTTATAAAATTCTAAGCCATAGAAAGCATTTTTATATTCCAAAGGAAAATAAAAACAAAAAAGAAGCCCAGGGATTGCAGTTATGAAATATGGCATTAAAACATTTGTCCATTTCTTTTTTAAATAATCTTTGTATTCAAATTTATATGACAAATGTTGAAACAAAAAGCCAGAAATGAAAATGAATAAAGCTGTTCCGCCACAGACTACTTCAGCGTTAATATAATGAAGCAAGGAATTGCTTTCGCCTAATTGCATAGTGTGGCCCATGATGATAAGCAAAATCGCAAGCCCTCTAAAAACATTTATATAATTTAAGAATTTCTTCTTCTTTTCCATTTTTGTTTCCATTTTATAACTCCAACCACAAAACCTGATAAGGCGCCAATTTGAGGTTCATTTTCCTGCTTTGCATAGAAATATTAACCTTGATATTGTCTCCATTTATTAAATTTTTCAAACTTTTAATCTCGCCATTATTTTTCAAAACGACGTCTTTTGGAATGCTTATTTGAGCTATTAATTTGTCTTTTGAAAGATTATTTATGACTAAAATTTGAGAATCTTTGTTTTTTCTGATGTATGCAAAATTGCTCTTAGACATTGTGTTTAAGATTATAAAATCTCCATCTGCCATAACAGGCAAAGTTTTTCTTAAAGCAATTAAATTTTTAACCTTTTGATAAACTTTAGAATTAAATTTATAATACCCTTTTTTAGAGCCCCAGAAAAGCTTTGAAGCCACTTTTCCTCTATTTATATCTCTTGAATCAAAAACAGATAAAAGCCCTTGGATTTTCTTTTTTTCTTTTGCTCTTTTTAAGGCTGATTTTTTAGCGTTTTCATAGTTATTTTGAACCCCCACTTCGTCGCCATAATATATGATTGGAATCCCAGGGAGCGAAAACAAAACAGAAAAAGCGCCTTCTATTCTATTTGGGTTTTTGTCTAAGAAATTTGCGAGTCTTCCGCTCACCCCAAAGCCATCTCTAAAGACTTCTCCTTTAGAGACTAAGTCGTTAAAAACAATTTCTCTTATTTCCGGACTCACCATCTCAAGAGTGAGCTCGTCATGGACTCTTAAAAATATTCCCCAAGCAGCGCTTTTTGGGATATTTGGAGTCTTTTTGTATGCATCTATAAAATATTTTTTGTCCTCTGTGATTAAACTTGCCCAAATCGCAGGCATGTATGGAAAATTATAAGCAATTTGCGCTTCGTTTGTCCTTTTTATTTTCTTTACGTCATCTTTTATTTTGACTTCGACTTCTCTTTCTTTTCCAAAATATTCAATGACGTCTTTTGGCTTTTGACAAGCTTCCACTTGGACTACACTAGAAGGCGCGCTTAGCTGAATATAATCGCTCAAAAGCTTAACTAAAGCATGGGTTTTTGGCTGGTTTTCCGCGTTTGTTCCTTCGTCTTTTGAAAGATAAGGAATTGCGTCCATTCTAAAAATATCTATCCCCAAATTCGCCCAATAGCTTATTGTTTCAAGCATATAGTATAAAACATCTGGGTTTTGCCAATTTATGTCTAATTGGAAAGGATAAAATGTATGATAGATATAATAATCTTTTCCCTTGATTGTGATTTTTCTATAATTATTTTCGCTGCTATCTGGGAAAATCAATCTGCGTTTTGAAAGTTTTCCATCATTTTCTTTATATTCAACGACAACTCCAAGTTTTTCGTCTTTATATCTATTAAATTCAGGCTCTTTTTCGCTATAAACAAAATATTTTAGATAGTTTATGTCGCCATTTTCTAATTTTTTAAACCATTCGTGTTCTTGAGACAAATGGTTCAAGACCAAGTCTGCTTTTATTTTAAAGCCTTTTTCTTTTGCTTTTTTGATGAATTCTCTGAATTCTTTTGTTCCCCCCAAGTCGCTTCTTATGTTTTTTGGGTTTTTCACATCAAAACCACTATCTTGCATGGGGCTATCTTGAAAAGGAAGAAGATACAATGTTGTGACCCCAAGGTCTTTTAAATAGTCGAGCATTAAGGCTGTATCTTTAAAAGTGTTTGATTTATCGTCTCTAATTGTTCCAAATTGGTCAACATAAAACATGTAAATTATTTCATTTTTATACCAAAGAGAATCTCTTTTTAAATCTTCTTTTAAAAGCTCTTCGGGGCGCTCTTTAATTGCTTTTTGGACTTGCTTTAAAACATTTTCATAAATTTCTTTTGTGTTTTCCTTGCCATAAACTAAAGAAATAGAACTTTTCATTTCGTTTTCTATTTCAGGGCTAATATTTTTAAATTCTTCTTTTTTTATGTTTTCTTGTTTTAAATTTTGAGAAAAGTTTTCAACTTTTTCTTCTTTTGCAAAAGACGGCAATGAAAGCAAAAACGCGATTAAAATGATTGTTGACAATAACTTTAGCTTTTTCATATTGCATATATTAGCACAAATATAAAAAAGTCAAATTTGAATTTTATCTTAAAAATTTACCAGCGAAACTCTTCAGGGACAGGGTCATAGCCCCCTTCGTGGTAAGGGTGGCATTTTGAAATTCTTTTTAGCCCAAGATAGAGCCCTTTTAAAAGCCCGAATTTTTCAATGCAATCATAAGTATATTTTGAACAAGTAGGCTCAAACCTGCATACTTTTGGGGTAAATTTTGAAAAAAATCTATAAATAGAAATTAATTTTAAAGCTAATTTTTTAAGCATTTTTTCCCTCTTTTTGAGCTTTTAAAATCTCTTCCACTTTCAAAAAATCTTCTTCTGTGTCGATATCTATCACTCTTTTTGTGACATAAGGAGCAGGGTTGAAGCCGATAAAATCGTTTGCTTTTATTAATGTATCTGTTTTTAGAGCATAAAAAGCACCATTTTCGCAAAGCATTCTATAATGCTCTTGCCAGTCTTGCCTTCTTGGGCGCGTACGGTAATCATATAAAGCTTCTAATTTTCCATCGTGCAAAACGCGCCATTTCGCGTGGGTTTTTCCAATGTCAAACATGCCAACACAGCTGTCATAACCTTGATATTCCTTTTCAAAATAAAATTCAAAAGCTTCATCTATATATTTATAATCCCTTAAAGGGCAAGTTGGCTGCAAAAGCACGACGTAATCCGGCTTATAGCCATTTCTTTTTTCTAAGATATGCAAAACATTAAGCATAACAGGCAAAGTCTTTGTTTCGTCTTGGGCAAGCTTTTTTGGCCTTTTTAGTGCTAAAGCGCCATATTCTTTAGAGACTCTTAAAATTTCTTCGTCTTCTGAAGAAACGACTGTTTTTGTGATGTATTTTGATTTCAATGAGGCTTCAATTGTATATGCCACAAGAGGTTTGTCTAAAATTTTTCTTACATTTTTCCTCAAAATCCCCTTGGAGCCACCTCTAGCCGGAATAATTCCTAAGATTTCCATAATTTCTTCGCCTCTTCATATTCTTTTAAATCAAAATCCAGATTTTCCAAATATCTTTTCAAGTTTTCTTTTGTGTTCGCTTGGATAAATTCAATCGTTTCTTTCTTATCTTCAATTTGCCTAATCGAAAGCATAAATTTCGTCTTAGGCTTAAAATCATATTTCAAAAATACATCGCCTACGACAATACTATCAAAGACTTCTGCCCAATTAAGCTCAAAACCATGGGTAAAAAAGTCGACATTTATATCATCAAAAAAGCTATTATAACCTAAAAGGAAAAGCTCTCCATCTTGTCTCAAGATGAAATCAAAACCCAAAACTCCTATATATTCTTCGTCTTCCTCTAAAAGTGCCGAAATCGTGGGGGAGATGAATTCTTTTTTTATTTTTTCTTTTAATTCTTCATTTATAAAATCAGGTTCAAAACAAGATATGTCGTTTTGATATTTTGCACTTGAGCCTATTATTCTTGCGCTATAGCCATCTGAAATTACCCAAGTAGAAAAATTTTTGCCTTCTATATAATCTTCTAAAATAATTCTTTTGTTCCCGCTATTAAAAAAATCATTTATTATTTTTTGCCCTTGGCTCATAGTCTCAAAAGCCAAAGAACATTCTTTGAAGTTATGGGTATCCACTCTTGCGACCATTGGAGCTTCAAGGTTTTTAATTATGTCTAAAGCCAAATTTGGCTTTTCGATTACTTGAAAGCGCGGAGTTTGAATTTTATTTTTATACATGAATTTTTTAGCAACTGCCTTAGAAGCGCAAATGCTGATTGCTTCAGAAGATGGCGCTAAGACGCTTATGTTTTGGGCGCTCAAGAGCTCTTGGAGCCCAGCGTTTATATAGTCTTCGTCTGTGATTAAAACGAGGTTTATCGCATTTGCTTCACAAAAATCTTGGATATCTTCTTGAGTATCCAATTCAATATAATTTTTTTCATTTTTAATTGTTGAAAAGACAATATTATCATCGTTTTTTAAAAATAAGTTTAAAAAACTTTTTGCACTATAATCATTTCCTAAAATTAAAATTCTCATAAATGAATTATACCACAAGTTAGAGAATTTCTTTTAAACAGAATATATGATATAATTCTTTTGTGGTTCAAAAGGAGTAGAATTTTGGAAGAAAAAGAAGAAAAACTTGAGCAAAATCAAGAATCCCAAAAAGAGACCAAGGAAGAAACAAAAAAAGAAGAGATAACAGAAGCAGAAACAAAAGCTGACATCAAAGAAGAATTGATGGACGAAATAGAAAAAACTGCAAAAGAAGAAGAAAATAATAACGAAGAAGAAGAAAAAGAAGCACCTTTAAAAAAATATCTTTTCTACGTTTCAAAAGAATTTGAAAACACAATAGATAACCTTTCTTTAGACAAAAGAACAGCATTTATCAACGAAGCAATTCAAATGAAAATTGATTCTACTAAAGCAAATTTTCAAACTCAAAAAATAAACAAAATCATCTTCCAAGCTTTTGTTGTGTTTTTGACTGTTTGTATTACCACTCCGATTGCGCTTTTTATCATGAACAAAGCAATCATGCTTACTTTTGAAAATTATAAATATTCTCAATATAACTTTGAAAAGCTTTATAAACAACGCTTCGAATCAGACAGAGCCTACATGCGCTCTGTTCATTACAACAAACTATACCAAGAAATGAACAAAAAGAAAAAATAGCAAAACGTCTATTAAAACTCTTTTTTCTTGTAGTATAATAAGGAAAATATTTGTGGGGTTTTATGAAAAAAATTATCGTTATATTGTCACTTTTCTTGTTTTTAAGCGCTAACTATCAAGTTTTGGCGAAAGAATACTCTCAAGCAGACATTCAGCGCTATAGCACATATTATTCAAACGGCATGCAATATATGAATAATGCCCAATATTCGTCTGCAATCATCGAATTCAAAAAAGTCTTGAGGTTCTCTCCTTATGACGCAACTACCCAAACTTCTTTAGCAAACGCATATTTAGCAAGAGCGCAATATTATAAACAAACAACAAGAGAACTAAAAAAAGCCCTAAATGACTATAAAAGCGCTTGTTTTTACGCGAAATATTGGTCAACAGCAAACCAAACAAATACTCTAAACCAACTCGCTTCAACTGCGCAAAAAGAAATCTCTGACTTAGAAAAAAGATTAAATATCCCACAAGACAACACTTCTAAATTCAGAAACGCAAAAGTTTTAAAAGCGCAAGGAGAGCTTGCAGCTTCTGGATATGAATATCAAACAATCAAAAACGCAAACAAAACAGAAGCTTATAAAAATTTAGGTAATATTTATAAAAATTTAAACAACCTAATGCTCGCGATGGACGCATACAAAACTGCAATAAGTTTTGACCCTAAAAACCCTGAATTGCACTTTTTATATGGCGTTATGCTAGATGAAGCAAATAACTTTGAAGCGAGCCTGGAGCAATATAACCTCGCTTTG
>CAKURL010000050.1 GCA_934675685.1 uncultured Candidatus Melainabacteria bacterium
TCTTGGTTACAAAACTCGTAACAAGAAAAAAGCTTCAAGCAAGTTGATAGTAAGAAGAAGAAAAAAATAGGAGAACATAAATAGATGGCTCGTTCATTAAAAAAAGGTCCATACGTTCATGAATCTTTAGTTAAAAAGATTGATGCAATGAATGAAAAAAACGAAAAGAAAGTTATCAAAACTTGGTCAAGAGCTTCTATGATTGTGCCTGACATGTTAGGTCATACAATTGCAGTTCACAATGGTAAAACTCACGTACCAGTTTATGTTACTGAACAAATGGTTGGTCATAAATTAGGTGAATTTGCACTAACCAGAACATACAGAGGTCATGCTGCTGATAAGACAGCTAAGAAGAAGTAACTTTAAGGAAATAAAAATATGCAAGAAGCTATATCAAAACAAACGGATATTAAAATGACGGTTAGAAAAATCCGCAGAGTGATTAATCTAATCCGTGGTAAAAAGGCTACTGAAGCTCAAAGAATGTTGAAATTCATGCCTTATTTTGCAGCCCGCATAGTTGAAAAGAACTTAAATGCTGCCATAGCAAATGCGCAAATTAAATTTGGTGCGTCAGCTGATGATTTGAAAGTTTCTGAAATATTCGCCGATGAAGCTCCAACTTACAGAAGAGTTAGACCAAGAGCTCAAGGCAGAATGTATAAGAGATTGAAAAGAACATCTCATTTGACAGTTAAGGTAGCAAAGGACTAGGAGAAAGACATGGGACAAAAAACACATCCAACCGGATTTAGAGTAGGTATTATTGAACCATGGGTTTCTACATGGTTTGCAAAAAAAGGACAGTATGCCTTAAATATTGCACAAGATGCAAAAATTAGAAAATTCATCAAGAAAAAATTATATACTGCAGGCGTTTCAAGAATCAACATCGCTAGAAAAGCAAACAACGTAAACATTACTGTTGTTACTGCAAAACCTGGTATCGTTGTTGGACGCGGCGGTCAAGGAATTGACGAATTACGCGCAGCAGTTGCTAAATTAATCAACACTACTGCCGTTACAATTGACGTTGTTGAAGTTGCTAGAATTGACGTTGACGCTCAATTAGTTGCTGAAAACATTGCTCTTCAATTGGAAAAACGTATTGCTTTTAGACGCGCAATGAAGCAAGCTATGCAAAGAACAATGCGCGCAGGCGTTCAAGGTATCAAAGTTATGGTATCAGGTCGTTTGGGCGGAGCCGAAATTGCACGTAGCGAATGGGCTAAAGAAGGCAGAATTCCTCTTCAAACTTTAAGAGCAGATGTTCAATACGGTTTTGCAGAAGCTGACACCGTAATGGGCAAAATCGGCGTTAAAGTTTGGGTGTTCAAAGGCGATTTAATGCCAGGCGAAAAAGCTGACCAAAACATTAAAGCTAAAAAATCATCTGGTAAAGAAAATGGTCGTTTTCAAAGACGTCCAAAACGCGGCGAACAACAAGAAACAGCAAACGCGCAACAAGCGTAGTTAAAGTAAACAATTAGGAGAAATATAAAAATGTTAATGCCTAAAAAAACTAAGTTTCGTAAAAAAATGAAAGGCAATATGAAAGGGACTGAAACCAGAGGTTGTTCTTTGGAATTTGGTCAATTCGGGCTTCAAGCACTTGAACCTGCTTGGATTACTTCAAGACAAATCGAAGCTGCTCGTCGTGTAATCACCAGAAAAATCAAACGCGGCGGTAATGTTTGGATTAAAATTTTCCCAGACAAACCAATCACTGCAAAACCTGCCGAAACTCGTATGGGTAAAGGTAAAGGTAACCCTGAATACTGGGTTGCAGTTGTTAAACCAGGCAGAATTATGTTTGAAGTAGCATTTGATGTAAGAGAAGATGCAATTGAAGCTTTAAATCTTGCTGCTCAAAAATTGCCTATTAAAGTAAGAGTAATAGAAAAGTAGGCTAAAGGTAGGAAAATATGAAACTTCAAGAAATAAAAGAAAAAACAATTGACGAATTAAAGGAATTCATTCTTGAATCAAAAAAAGAATTATTTTCTTTAAGAATGGGTCACAACAAATTGAAACAGTTAGAAAACACAGCTTCAATTTCAAACAAAAAGAAAGACATTGCTCGTGCTAAGACTGTTTTAAGACAAAAAGAACTTAACGTATAAAGGAAAATAAAATGCCTAAAAAAGTTAAACAAGGTACAGTAGTGAGCGATAAAATGGACAAAGCAATTGTTGTTGAAGTTGCTGAACACAAAGCTCATAAAAAATACAAAAAAACAATGACGTTTACAAAAAACTTTAAAGCTCAAGACGTGAACAACACTTGCCACGTTGGCGACGTTGTTACCATTGTTGAATCAAGACCTTTGTCAGGTTCAATCAGATGGACTCTTGATAAAGTTGTGAGCGTTGCTAAGTAGTTAAAATATAAGGTAATGAGATATGATACAACAAGAAACAAGATTGCAAGTTGCTGATAACACAGGTGCTAAAGAACTTCTTTGCATTCGTGTTATGGGTTCAGGCAATAAAAAATATGCAGGCGTTGGCGATGTTATCAAATGCGCTGTAAAAGATGCAACACCAAACATGACAGTTAAAAAGTCTGATGTAGTTGATGCTGTTGTAGTTAGAACAAAACACGACATCAAACGTCAAGATGGCTCTGTTATCAGATTCGATGACAACGCAGCTGTTATAATAGGTAAAGACGGTGCTCCTCGTGGTACTCGTGTTTTCGGACCTGTTGCTAGAGAATTAAGAGACAAGAATTTTATGAAAATTATTTCTCTTGCTCCGGAAGTAATATAATTGAAGGAATATAGGAAAATGGCTAAATCTACTAATAAAAAACTTCACACAAAAGTAGGTGATCGCGTTATCGTTGTTTCTGGTAAAGATAAAGGAAAACAAGGAAACGTGAAAGCAGTTGACCTTAAAGAAGGAAAAGTCTTGGTTGACGGTGTGAATGTTGTAACAAAAGCGCAAAAAGCAAATCCAATGGCAGGCGTACAAGGCGGTTTGAACAAAGTGAACAAACCACTAGATGCTTCAAAAGTTATGATTTGCTGCCCATCTTGCGAAAAAGCTACTCGTGTTAAACACGAAGTAAAAGATGGCAAAAAAGTTCGCGTTTGCATTAAATGCGGCGAAACTATTGATGTATAGACCGCTCAAGCGGGGCATTGAAATTCGACAGGCTTTATAAAGCAGAATTTCAAAGGCTAAAATAAGGAAATAGATAAATGTCTAATACAAAAACTGGAAATTTGAAAGAACGTTATAATAACGAAATTCGCGCAAAATTAAAAGAAGAATTTTCATATTCTAACGACATGCAAATTCCTAAAATGAGCAAAATCGTTCTTAACATGGGCGTTGGGGAAGCTTCCCACAACTCAAAATTAGCAGAAACTATTGTTAACCAATTGACAAAAATCGCTGGTCAAAAAGCTTTGGCTACAAAAGCTAAAAAATCAATCGCTTCTTACAAATTAAGAGAAGGTATGCCGGTTGGTGCGATGGTTACTCTTAGAGGTGAACGCATGTATGACTTTTTCCAAAAGTTGGTTTGCGTTGTTCTTCCTCGTATTCGTGACTTTAGAGGTGTTAGCCCAAAAAGTTTCGATGGCCGTGGAAATTATACATTTGGCTTAAAAGAGCAATCTTTGTTCCCAGAAATTCATTACGAAGAAGTTGATATTGTTAAAGGTATGAACGTATCTATAATCACAACTGCTTCTACTGATGACGAAGCAAGAAGCTTGTTGAAACACTTAGGTATGCCTTTTAAAGCTAGATAAGATATAGGAGATAGGTTAAATGGCTAAAAAAGCAATGATAGATAAAGAACAAAAAAGAGAAGCTTTAGCTGCAAAGGGCAAATACCCAAAAGTTAGACTTCACAACCGTTGTTCTATTTGCGGCCGTCCTCATGGTTACCACCGTGATTTCGGTATCTGCAGAATCTGCTTGAGAAAAATGGCTCACCAAGGTTTGTTGCCTGGTGTAACCAAAGCTTCTTGGTAGTTTATATATAAATTTAAATGCCCTTCTTTTAGAAGGGCATTTTTTGGTGTAAAAATCGCAAAAAATCTAAAAATCTAAAATAGTTAAAAATCGCAAAAAAATCGTTAAAAAATATCGAATAAATTCTTATAAAATATGCTATTGCAAAAAGCAATAGCATATTTGTTTAAAATTTCTGTTTTATCTATACTTGAACGTCGATTATTCCGCCTTGATTTTGCGCTTTAACTGCTGCAGTCAACAAATTGTGCGGTTTAACATTTTCTCCTTTAAGATATTCATAATCCAAGTTGTCAAATTGAACCATTGTCTTGCCGTCCTCGGTTTTGCTGACGGTTCTGATTTGGTCCGGATTGATGAAGATATCACCAGCTTTAACAAATCCTCTTGTAAAATTAATCATATTTTTTCCTCCTTGATATAAAATAATAAATTAATTTTATTCTCAAAGAGTGAATTTTACAAGAGAAATGATTATACTGTTAAGTCTATAATCTTTCCATCTTTAGAGTTCATACCCTCGTTGATGAGCTCAGCAGCTTCGTTTGGACTGATTGTGTCGATTTTATATTCGCCAGTCTCATTGTTACCTTTTTGATAAGTTATAAGTGTGCTGCCGTCATTGGCTCTTGTGATGGTTGTGATGTTGTCTGTGTTCAGGAAGCCTGTGTCTATTCTCATTAGTCTGCCCGTAAAACTTATCATAGTTTTCTCCTTTTGTTTATGCCTATTTAAAAATGCTGAAAATTTCAATTTGTTATTTTTTTGTATAATCTTAAAATTTCTTCATAAAAATTTGCATAATGTTTTTGTTTCTATTATTATAATTCAGTTATTACTAAACTACAAGGCTTGTCCTTGCAAGTAGAAAGGAAGTCAAAATGACAATCAACGACCCAATTGCAGACGCTTTAACGCGTATTCGTAATGCAAATTTAGTTAAACATGAAACAGTTTCCATGCCTCATTCAAACTTAAAAGAACAATTAGTTAAAGTTCTTAAAGTGGAAGGCTATGTTGAAAGCTATGTTGTAGAAGAAAAAGATGGCTTTAAACAAATCAATGTAACTTTGAAATATGACAACGGAAATGCTGTAATTTCAGGTTTGAAAAGAGTTTCAAAACCAGGTTTAAGAGTATATTCAAAAGCAAAAAATATGCCTAGAGTATTCGACGGCATGGGTATTGCAGTTATCTCTACTTCTAAAGGTTTGATGACTGAAAAACAAGCTCGCGACAATAAACTTGGCGGCGAAGTTTTGTGCTACGTATGGTAGTCTAAGACAATATTATAACAATTAAGGGTTAAATCGAATTTTCGATGCGTTCCCGCTTGTAATGATTAAAAGCAAAAGGAGAAAAAAATGTCAAGAATTGGTAAATTACCGATTGCAATACCAGATGGTGTTGAAGTTAAATTTGATAACGGCGTATTAAGCGCAAAAGGTCCTAAAGGCGAAGAAAAAGTTGAAGTACCTGCTGAAATCGAAGTAGTTATCGAAGGAAAAGAAGTAATTGTAAATCGTCACCACGACGATAGAAAATCAAGAAGCTTACATGGTTTATTTAGAACTTTGATTTCTAACGCAATCATCGGTGTTAAAACACCTTTTGAAAAGAAATTAGAAATCGTAGGGGTTGGTTATCGTGCTGCTATGCAAGGAAGCGCTATCAACTTGTCTCTTGGATATTCTCACCCAGTGATCATTGAACCACCAAAAGGTATCACAATTACTGTTGAAGCTAACACAAACGTTACAGTTTCCGGCACAAACAAACAAATGGTAGGCGATATTGCTGCGCTTATCCGCTCTAAAAGACCACCTGAAGTTTACAAAGGCAAAGGTGTTAAATATGCTGGTGAATATATTGCTCGCAAAGCTGGTAAAGCTGGTAAGAAATAAGCGAAGCCAGTGCTATAGTTAAAGACAAATGTTGAATTTGGCTTTAACTATGCAGTTGATCACCGCCGTTGCGACTGAAGCGAAGCGAAAGGAGCGAAGAAATCTTTGATTTCTCAGGCGGAAAATAATGCGAAGTCCTTAGAATGGCGACGTTTCAAATCTTCGATTTCCTCAGGAGCCAAGGATAATGTCTGCCGTTGCGACTGAAGCGAAGCGAAAGGAGCAAAGAAATCTTTGATTTCTCAGGCGGAAAAATAGGGCAAAGTCCCAAGATTAAGCCCAAAAGGACAAACCAACAAAACAAAAAGTTAATACATTAAATTGCCAATATAAACCAACCTTGAATTTTCAAAAGGACTTGGTTTTGGTGAAAGGAAAGAAAAATGATTAAAACAATCAATAGAAAAGAACAAACAAGAAGAAGACACCAAAGAGTTCGTCTTAAAATTTCTGGCGACGCTCAATTCCCACGTCTTGCTGTTTATCGTTCAACTAAACATATCTATGCTCAAGTTATCGATGACGTAAATGGCGTTACAATTGCTTCATCTTCTTCAAAAGTTAAAGAATTAGGCTTGAAACATGGTGGAAACATCGAAGCTGCAAAAGCTGTTGGTGCTGATGTTGCTAAAAAAGCAATGGCTAAAGGCATTGAATGTGTAGTTTTTGACAGAGGCGGTTTCTTGTTCCATGGACGTGTTGCTGCTTTAGCTGAAGCTGCTCGCGAAGTTGGCCTTCAATTCTAATTTGAATTTTGATGAACTTAAATGCAGGCTTCCTTTTTGGTGCCTGCATTTTTGGTTTTAATATTCATCTTCAAAAAATTAAAGCCAAAAAAAAAAAATAGAAATTCAAAAATAAACATCACAAAAGAAATGCGAAGCCAGAGCAAAGCGAGCTCGCGATGAGCGAGAGAGCTTGCGATTGATGGGCGACGTAGGAGCACAGGGCTTTTGCCCGAGCACCACAGGAGCAGAAGAAAAATGAACAAATCAAAAGCATTGAATTTAAAACAAAATGCAAGATAAAATAAAATATTCGCAAAACAATTCAAACTTTCTTCAAAGTGTAAAATCAAAAGCCCTTCCAACCCAATTAACTCCAACATTAAGAAATGTAACAAATAAACCAACACACGCAATTTTTCATTCTAAAAATACTTTATTATAACGTAAACAATATCTACCACATATATATAAGACAAAGTCGTTTATATAATGTGCGCCAGACAATGGAAATTAAATGCCGTAGGAATGGGTTGATTTTAAAATTTGTATGGTGAGGAATATTGAAATGGAGAATAACAAACAAAAATTAGGTCGAGCAAAACTCGACCTTTTTTATTTTCAAAGCCTTTTTAAACATTTTAAAGGATAGAAAAATTCCTTGTTTAAATGTAAAATCAAGTTATGTTTGATTTTTTAGTACCTAAAACAAAGCTAAAAGCATTCGATATTTTCGAAAGAAACATCGAAGATTTCCAAGTTTTTGGAATTTCTCAAATCAACCCTTATTGCAATATTCCCCTCGAAGACGAAATTTTTGTCACAATGGTGAATATTTCAAACGACTCCAAGGATTATTCCCAAAAGGAAGGCTTTGTTTTGACTAAATTTTTTTCGCTTAAAAAATGTCCTGAATGTTCCAAAAAGGCTTTAATACCGGTGGAGCTGAATCTCAATTTCTACCCAAACTATCTAAGAAACGAAGAAAGGTTCGCAAGCCCTGAATTTCTCTCTTCGAGGCACAATTTCCCTTCTCAAGTGCGCGCATATTGCAATCATTGCAACTCTTGCTTCGAGGCATTTGTGGAAAACAAAGATTCTTGGGTTTTAGAAGCTAAAAAATTAAAAGAAAAAGACTTGATTGAAGGCGCTTGGCGCACATATTTGCTAGATTAATCTTTCCCTATTTGCTTCAAGATGGTCTTTATTGCTGTTTTGACGGAGCTTGGCGCTTTTCGCCATAGCCTTATGAGTTCTTGTTCTGAGCTTGCGAGGCATTGCGCCTCTAAAGGGGCTGTTTGGTCTAAAAAGTCATTTAAATCTGCGACTTTATAAATTTCGCATAGTTTAATTAAAGTATTCACGTCAGGAAGGCTTTTTCCTGTTTCCCAAAGGGTCACAGCAGAGGCAGTCTTGTTTAAAAGCTTGCCCACTTGTTCTGTTGTGAGGCCTTGGTTTTTTCTAAAAAGCTTTAATTTTTGAGGAAGAATTTTTTCAATTGCCTCTGGGGTGTATATTTTTCCTTCTCTTTTCACTCGTAAATTTCTTTTTTAAACTATTCATCTATTCATTTAAATAATAATGCAAAATCTAATTTTAATCAAGTTTTGTGAAAATTAATTAGTTTACCAATTGACTTTTCCAAATTTTAATTCATAATATAATTATAAATTATAAAACTAAATATGATTTATAAAATATCAGCACAAAATTTAAAAGAAAGCATAAAATGAAAACACAAAATACTAGTGAAGATTGTGTATTAAAAGTCATTGAAAATAGCCTGAAGCGCAAAAACATTGGCTATGAAGAACTTTCTAAAAAATTGAGAATTAGCAAAAATGATTTTAAAAATGTGATTTTAGGAAAAAGAACCCTGAAATCTTGTGAATTTATTGCGATTTGTTTGTATTTAGGCCTGACTTTGAAAGATTTTCAAGAGTGCTGAAGGCCTAAATATCGTTGCCATTAAAGAGTTTAAAGAGTTTTGAAGGATATAAAATGTTTAAAGAAAAGCTAAGAAGTATGTTGAAAATTCAAGAAAAAAGATTGCAAAATGGGTTGAAAAATGGCTTAAAAATCTTTACAAAAGTTTACAATTTCAAGGGGTTCTCTTTGATTGAACTCATGATTTCGCTAATCGTAATTTCTCTAATCACAGCAGCTTTTGTCCCTGTAATCTCTAAAAAATTGACCACAGGCTCCATTTTTGCGGGCGGCTCAGGGGGCGGCTTCAATAAATCTTGCTCTGAAATTGATGAAGATTGTGATTTGTGCGCAGGAAGCATTTGTCTTTCTTGTAAAAAAACTTGCCCTGCAGGCGAAACTTTAAACACAACAAGCTGTTCTTGCGAAACCAAAGTTCCATATTCCATGGCAGTTGAAGGCTTA
>CAKURL010000051.1 GCA_934675685.1 uncultured Candidatus Melainabacteria bacterium
GGAAAAGAGTGCAAAAAAAGCACAGAAGTCCAAAATTGCGAAACTTATTCAAAAACCGAAAACAAGTGCGAAACTTGCAAAAATGGGTATGAACTCAAAAACGGAAAATGCGAAAAATCTTCATTTTATATGGCAGTCGATAATTTGTATGTTACAAAATACAACATGGGTGACAACACAGATACTGCAATCCCTACTTCGGCTGGGGTTACCGTGGTAAAAGCAGGGGCAACTTGTGGCTCTTCCGATAACTATTCAGCAAAATGTTGTTGGAAAGGCTCGACTTCTGGCTCTTCTTGTGACGCTACAAATGGAAGTTATTCAGGCTGCAACAGAACAGTCTGCAATTGGGTTGCAGCAAATGCAATATGCGCAAACTATAAACAAGATGGAAAGACTTGGAGACTTCCAACAACCTCTGAGATGGTAAACTGGGCAACCTATTCAAAAGGTAAGGGAAATGATGGTCTAATGCTTTGCGACAGCTACTCGGGCTACTCTTTCGCCTACTGTGGCCATTCCGATAGTTGCCCCGGCTCCTACGATAATTGCGATCCGAACTACGTATGGAGTGGTACTAGCGACAGTTTCGCGAGCGCACGCAGCTACTACTTGTCGGAAGGCAGTTGGAATAAGAATAACTACAGACGCACGTACGCCCGCTCTGTCCGCTGTGTAACTGAGATAGTTCCAAATTGCAAAACAGTTTCAGGCAACACTTGCACTGCTTGTAACGATGGATACTATTTATCAAACAACCAATGCAAAGCAAGAACAACCGTTGCAAATTGCGTGACATATTCCGCAACGGAAGACAAGTGCGAAAGCTGCAACCCTGGATATAAATTATCAAACAACAAATGTGTTTCTGATTTTTGCTCTGGGCAATATTTTATGAAAATTGGAAACCTATGTGTTACAAAATACAATATGGGAGATAGCACAGAAACTGCTATTCCAAGTGCCGCAGGGGTTACTATAGCAAGTGACGGAGATACTTGTGGTTCAAGTTCAAACTATTCAGCAAAATGCTGTTGGAAAGGAGAGACTTCGGGATCTGACTGTGATATGATAGCCGGCAGTTATTCAGGCTGCAATAGAACCGTTTGCAATTGGGCTGCAGCAAATGCGATTTGCGCAAATTATACAAAAGGTGGAAAGACTTGGCGTCTTCCAACAACTGCTGAAATGACTGATTGGCTTACTAATTCAAAAGGCAAAGGAAATAATGGTTTAATGCTTTGCGACTACTCCCCGGGCTACTCTTCTGCCTACTGTGCCACTTCTGATAGTTGCCCCGGCTCCTACGGTAGCCACTGCTACCCGAACTTCGTATGGAGTGGTTCTATCCGCAGTTCCACGAGCGCCTACCACGACTACTTGTATAGTGGCAGTTGGAGCGGTCCTAGTTACAATTACCGCACGGGCGCGTTTTCTGTCCGTTGCCTCCAAGATATTTAATTAAACGTACACGTTTTCTGTTTGTTGTGTGACATCTATGTAAAAAAATTCATGTTATTTTTGTGTTTTTACAAACCGAGGGGCTCGCCCCTCTTTTTTTATCCCGAGCGAAGTTGATGTGTGACGCGACGCGCCCACAGAAACAAGCGAGGGCATACTGTGCGAAGAAAGCGTGAGCCAGAGTAGAGAGCAAAACGACGAGTTTTGCTCGTAACTATTGATAGCCGCCGTAGGATAATTGAGCAAACGAACGACAGCGCGAGCGTAAGTGAGTCTTGCGAAATACCCACAGGCGGAAAAGAAAGCGTTAGCCGAGGCTCCCAAACGAGCTTTCGTCGATTTTTCAGCTGTAGGTGAAGTATGAGCCATACAGATGAAATATGCGCAGATGACGTAAAAAATCTGAGCCTTTGGCGATTGATTTTTGAGTCAGCCAGAAGCAGGTGGCATAATGCAGAGTCATAGCTTAAAGTAAAACGCAGTTTTTCAATTTGTTCAGAATCTCTAAGACTTGGAGTGTGAGAATTCAACATTAAATAGAGACCCTGAAACACCGAGTAGGTACAGAAAATTAGCACTCGCTTCGCTCAAACAATTTTCTAGTAACTTCAAAATGACATATTGTTCATTTCTTCTGCCCTTTGCGTTTTTGAGCTCACCCTAGCAAAAGCTTCTCAATTGCAAAGCCTGAGCGATATGAGAAACCTTAATATCGGGCTCGCCTTCTAGGTCTGCAATGGTTCTTGAAATCTTCAAAAGCCTATCATAGCTTCGAGCGGACAAATTAAACTTATTTATTGCGTTTTTGAGAAATTGTTTTGAAGTGTCGTCTATTTTGCAATATTTTTTAATCAACTTTGAATTAAGCTCTGAATTGGTCAAAATCCCTTCTTTTTCATATCTTTCTTCTTGGATTTTTCTTGCTTTCAAAACTCTTTTTCTGATTTCTTTTGAAGGCTCTCCTTCTTTTGTGTTTTCCAAAAGTTCGTCGTCATCGAGCCTTTGGACGTGGATTTGAATATCAATTCTATCTAAAAGCGGGCCAGAAAGCTTCGCTCTATAGCGATTTATCTGAAATTCGCTACAAGTACATTGTTTTTTGCTATCCCCCAAAAAGCCACAAGGGCAAGGGTTCATCGCCCCGATTAAAATAAAGTTTGCTGGATATTGCACGCTTGTTTGCGCTCTTGAAATTGTAATCACGTTGTCTTCTAAAGGTTGCCTCAAGACTTCGAGCGTTTGCCTTGGAAATTCCACCATTTCATCTAAAAATAAAACTCCTCTGTGGCTCAAAGTAATCTCCCCAGGCTTCGGGTTAGAGCCTCCTCCAATTACCCCGACTGCGCTTGCGCTATGGTGCACAGGGCGAAACGGGCGAGAAGTCACAAGAGGCTTTTTATAGTCTAAAAGCCCTGCTACAGAATAAATCTTGGTTAGTTCGATTGCTTCTTTTTTAGTCAAAGGAGGCAAAATTGACATAAATGTTTTTGAAAGCATAGTTTTCCCAGAACCTGGCGAGCCTGACATCAAGACATTATGAGCGCCTGCGGCTGCGATTTCAAGGGCTTTTTTCGCTTGCGCTTGTCCTTTTACAAAAGCAAAATCGATTTCAGAAGAATTTTCTTTTTCGATAAAATCTTCGATATTTTGTTTTAATTTTTTTAATTCAGAATTTCCGTTTAAATAATTCACAACTTGAGAAAGGTTGTCTGCGCCAAGCGCCTCAATTTCTTCTATAAAGCTTGCTTCGGCTAAATTTGAAGAAGGAAGAATAACTTTTTTAAAGCCCAAATCTTTTAAACCGCTCACGATAGGCAAAACCCCGTTCACTCCTCTTAAAGCGCCATCTAGCGAAAGTTCTCCTAAGAAAGCGATTTCTTTGGTGTTAAAATTTTTAATATTTCCTTCTAAAGACAAAATCCCAACTGCCATCGCAAGGTCATAGCTTGAGCCTTCTTTTTTCAAATCTGCAGGGGCGAGGTTTATCACAACTTTAGTCGAAGGAAAAGTATAGCTCGAATTTTTAATGGCGAGTCTCAATCTTTCTTTTGCTTCTGAGATTGCCGTGTCTCCAAGCCCGATTATGACTACTTGTGGAAGAGAATTTATCGTGTCCACTTCGATATTGATTTCATAAACATTCAAGCCGACCGTAGTTGCACTTTTTATGGTGATTGCCAATTATATTTCCTCGTTTGTGATGTCCGGTATTAATTTTAAGATTTTTACGTTTGCGATTTCAAAGTTTGAATTCAGGTTCAAAGAAGTTTTGAAAAATTGGATAGCTTCAGACTTTTTGCCCACAGCTTGGCTATATAAGCCGCAAAGGTAATAATAATAATAATTTTTTTCTAAAGTTATAGAAGCGCTATAAATCAGGTTTTTCGCCAATTGGAGGTTGTTGTCTTTGATGTAAAGTTCAACTAAAGCGCCCAAAGAATTTTCATGCATTGGGTTTATAAAAAGTGCTTTTTTCAACAATTCTTCTTTCAAGACATCGTCTTTTTGAGCAAAGCTCAGAGCGCTTTTATAATAAGAAAGGTAAGCTTCTTTTGGCATTTGCTCCATTTTCTTTGAGATTTTTTTCAATTCTTTTGGGTTTTTTGCAAATTTCTTTTCGCTTTGTTCTAATTTTAATAAAATCTCATAGTTTGTTTTGTCTTGCTTGTGGGCTTTTTTATAAGTTTTTGTAGAATTTTTATAGTCGCCATGGAGATAGTTGATGTCGCCTAAGCCAATTAAAGTCTCAAGGTTGTTTTTGTTTAATTTATAAGCTTTTACGAAATAAGCGTTTGCGCGCTCGATGTTGCCTAAAGCGAGCTCGTTTTTTGCATAGATAGTTAAAATTTTGTCATTATCTTTGTCGAAATTCAAGATGTTTTGGCAATCTTTTTTGGATTTTTCAAAGTTGCCTTCAAGATATGTTTTTTTGACTGTGTGATATTTTTTTTCTTTGTCGTTTTTGATTGTTTGAGACAAAATGAGCTCTTTTTTAATCGCAAGCGCTTCTTTGAAATTCACTGTTGGCTTGTTTTTTTCTAATTTGTCGATTAAATTTAAAGCGTCAGAATATTTTTTTGCGCCAATTAAAACGTCGATTTTAAAAACTTTAAACTGCGCGCAATTTGGGTTTAGAGAAATTGCTTTGTTTATGGCGCTCAAGGCTTCTGGGTATTTTTTTAATTCCAAATAAGCGCGAGACAATGTGAAATTATAAAAGTCGCTTTTGTTATATTCGTTTTTCTTTTTCAAAAGCTCCAAGATTGCTTCTTGAGAAGAATTGTCGAAATAAATGCTCGCGTAAAGCTTTCCAAAATATATTTCTTCTTCTTTTGTTAGAGGTTTTTTTAGAGTGTAGCTTTTTTCTAAATCTAAGATGTTGTCGTAGAATTGGTTTTTATAGACAATTTTTTCGCTCGCTTTTAAAGCTAGAGAATAAAATCCTGTTTCGTAAAACACTTTTGAAAGCGCTAAAAGGCTTGTGTCGTTGTCTATTGTGTCAATCAAATGGTCATATTCGTCATAAGCTGCAAGCGTGTTTCCTTGGTTAAATTTTTCTGCGATAGACAAGAAATCTTTTCTTAGGGAAGTTTTTTTGTCTGTTGAATTTTTAGAAGCCTGAGCTTCGTTAGACAAAAAATTATCCACAATGTTTGCGAGGTTAAAATAGCTTGAGTGGGATTTTCCTTTTTGTTGGGGCGAATTGAAATTTGAAACAGGGCTCAAAAGGTCGTCTTGGTTAAGTTCCGCAAAGCAAGGAAGAGAAAAAAGACAAGACGAAAACAAACACAAGAACGCAAAAGGCACCATTGATTTTCTTCTTATTTTTTTAACCTCTACTTTTAACAATTTTCTAACCTCTTGAAGAATTGTCGCGATAATACTTGTTGAAAATTTCAATCAGCATTTTTTCTTTTTGAGCGGTGATGTTATTCTCATTATTTAGGATAGCATATAATTTTTCTAAATTAAACTCTTTTAATAAATTCTCTTCTTCGAGGCTTGTCTTTGCTGCTTTTTCGTCTCTCATACAGCTTAAAATATCGAAACAAGAAATATCCAAAAAAGCGTCCACAATTTTTTTGTCAAAATGTTTATCTTTGCCCTCGATTATGATTTTCAAAGCTTCTTTGATTTCCATTTTGGCGCGATAATGTCTTTTTGAAGTAATTGCATCAAACACGTCGCAGACTGCCAAAATTCTTCCGCCCAAAGGGATTTCTTCTCCTTTTAGGCCTTTAAAATATCCTGTGCCGTCAAATTTTTCGTGGTGCGAAGCTGCGATGTTTGCGACATTTTTGAAGTTTTTTGAAATATAGACTTTGCTCAAAATATTATGGGTCAAAATCACGTGTTCTTTGATGTGCTCATATTCTTCTTTTGTTAATTTGCCTTCTTTTTGAAGAACGCTGTCTTTTATGCCGATTTTTCCGATGTCATGGAGCAAAGAAGCATTTTTTATGATTTCTTTTTCTGTTGCGGTTAGGTTTAATTTGTCGCAAATGAGCCCAGCATATAAAGTGACTCTTTTAGAATGCCCGGAGGTGATTTTGTCTCTGGTATCGATAGAAGCAGAAAGAGTGTCGATGAAGCTTGTGAAGAGCTTTTGTTGTTCTTCTAATAATTTTTTTTGTTTGTTGAACAAATTTGCGTTTTCGATTGCAATTCCTGCGCTCGAGCCTATTGCGATTAACAAATCTTCGTCTTTTTGGGTAAAGTCGCCGTCATTTTTATTCAAAACTTGAAAAACGCCAATGATTTGATGAGACAAATTTCGAATTGGCATGCATAAGATGTTTCTTGTTTTATAGCCTGTTTTGAGGTCTATATCTTTATTGAAATATTCGCTTTCGTAGGCATTTTTGATGTTTATAGTTTCGCCCGTTGTGGCAACGTGGCCTGCGAGGCCTTTTGAAATTGGAAATCTGATTTCTTGAGTTTCTAGCCCCAAAGCCACTTTGGACCATAATTCTTTTTTTTCGTCGTCAAGCAAAAAGACAGTGCACCTGTCCGCCAAAAGCGCTTGTTGGATTTGTTGCGCGATTATGGTCAAAAGGTTATCTATATTTGTTTCCACGGCCATTGTTCTTCCGACTTGCAAAAGGGCTAAAAGCGCGTCGTCTTTGATTTCGTTTGGAATGAAAGAAGGCGGAGTGCAAGCTATCGCTTTTTTGTGGAATTCTTGTTCGATTTTTTGTTTGAAATCTAAAATTGCGCTGTCGAAGTCTTTGTTTGGGAAAGTCTTAATCATAAGGCTTGCTTTGATTAAATCGAGGGCAGAATTTATGTTTTTTTCTTGATATTCGATGATTGCTGCGATAAATGTGTTTATTTTTTGCGCAATCGGCGATTTAGAAGAGTTCGCAAGGTATCTTGCGTCGTTTAAAAATTGCAAAGTTTGGTAATATTTTGCGCCGTTTTTGTAATTGTTGAGTGCAAGATAAGACATCGCAATCGCGACAAGGTCAAAATATTTTGAAGCAATCGCCTTTTTGTGCAATTCGGATAGTTTTGATTGTTTGATTGAAATATTTTTGCATACAGAATTAAAAAACATGTCAAAAAGCATGTTTTGTATGTCTTGATATTCCCAATTTTCGACTTTATGAATAAATTTTAGCATATCTACCCAAAGGATATTGTAGAATTATTATTGCTTTATGTCAAATAAAATGAGGCGAATATAGGAGATGTGAGAGGTGTTTATTTTTTTCGTACCTACTCGGTGTTTCAGAATTTATAGAATTTGGAATTCTTTCATTTAATTTTCGATTCGTCATTCTGAACTTGTTTCAGAATCTTTATTTAATATTGAATTCACGTATTCCATGTCTTAGAGATTCTGAACAGCTCAAAAACTACGCTTCACTTTAAGCTATGACTCTGCATTATGCCACCCGCTTCTGGCTGACTCAAAAATCAATCGCCAAAGGCTCAGATTTTTTACGTCATCTGCGCATATTTCATCTGTATGGCTCATACTTCGCCAACAGCTGAAAAATCATCGCGGCTGTCACAATGCGACGCACACTTATGCTCTCGCCATCGTTCACCAAGCAAAGCATTGCTAGGTTCACTTGGCTCAAGAGTTTTTCAAAGCTTTCAGAATGACGGACTGTTTTATTTTATGCAGGTTGGGTTTACTAATCCGACGAAGCTCCTGTCAAATCTGCGAAATGAGCTTTTGACTTTGTCAATACTCCTGCTTTGCAAAGATTTCTACGTCGCCCATTAAAGGTCTACGCTCTGTCTTGTCGGGGCTCGATGCCACCGACATAGCTCCTGTCAAATCAAAGATTTGAAACGTCGCCATCGTAGTGCTTAAATGTCTTGCTCGATGCAAGCCATTTATCGCACCGGCTACCGCTTTCTTCACACACCTATGCCCGAAACTTCGTTCGCCAAGCAAAGCATTGTTAGGCTCACTTGTTTCGGGAGTGCTCCTGTGAAATCAAAGATTTCTACGTCGCTCATTAAAGGTCTACGCTCTGTCTTGTCGGGGCTCGACGCCACCGACAATCACGAGCTTCGCACAAATCTGCCCTCGCTCGTTTCTGTGGACGCGTCGCGTCATACATCAACTTCGTTCGGGAACTCTAAGGTCTCCATATTTGCCGCCTGCTCCACGCAGCCGTCAAATATTTTGCACAGTATGCCCTCAACTTCGTTCGCTAAGCGCAGTCGCGCTAAAGCTCACTTGTTTCGGGTACGGTTTTCGCATTAAGTCACCCGCTCATTGCGGCCGCCATAATGCTCCACACACCTATGCCCTCGCTTTGCTCAGCAAGTCCGTCGGACTAAGCTTCGCTTCGCTCGGGAACTCTACATATCTTTGAGTTTTTTAACATCTTCAAAAAAGTCTTCGTTGTTTAAATCATATTTCTCAAGAAGCTTCACGATTTGTTTATCATCAACTTCTAGCATTTTTCCTGTACCTTCTAGCTTGGACAAAATATATACAACGCTTTCTTTTTCTTCTTTATTTAAACTGTCTAACATGCCCTATGCTCCTTTTTTGTTTTTTATACTTTTATTATATATCAATATAATTTATATTATTATATTTAAATATTTATCATAACAAAAGTCAAGTTAATTTGTATTTTATATTAAGAAAAATAAATAAATAACACAAAAAAAAGCAAAGTAGCGCTTGTTTTTGTTGTTGTTTACTTCAATATATTGATGTATTGTATAAAAAACATTGCAAATTTTAAATATAGAATTACTTAAAAAGCTTTTCAATTTTAAATTCGAAATTATTTGGTTTGGTTTTTATGATTGTTGTAATGCTTGATATAATTAAGCATAAAAATGAAAATATGAAACATATTGCTATGATTTTTTCTTTTTTGTTCATTGGTTTGTCCTTTCTGCTAGATTGATGATTATAAATTTTCTATTTTTCTTTGGCTTTAGTTACTTTTCAAAGGTAAAAATTAAAAAACAAATGGCCTACGAAAAGAAAAACCGGAGAACCCGAGCAAAGCGAAAGCTAGGCAGACTTGCCAGCTTGAGCAAGGCGAGGGCATT
>CAKURL010000052.1 GCA_934675685.1 uncultured Candidatus Melainabacteria bacterium
AATTCATTAGGCTTTGTTGTTTGCCGGTAATTATTATTTAATCACTTCAAGTTTTATTGTCAAGAGGTTTTTTGAAAAAAGTTTTAAAAAATTTTGAACTTCTCTCGAAGGATTATTTTGTTTTCAAGCGGAGGTCATATCCGCATAGACAATATTATTACATCAAAAAATAATTTCAAGTCTTTTTTTTCATTTTTTTGAAAAAATTTAATATTTCTTAAAAATTAGTCTTTGAAATATTTCTCTTTATAAGTGTCAAACTGTTCTAAAGCCTTTTGTGCGCTAGATTTTATTTCTTCTTTCTTTGCAACGCGCATCAATAATATCCTTGGATTAATTTTAACTTTGCCAGTTTTTTTGTCTGCTTCGAATGCAAAAATTTCTTTTTCAGGCGAATCAATAAAATAATCCAAAACTTTATCGTTTTTCATGTCGAAAACAACTCTTCTTTGAAGCCAAAGAGGATAGAAAGTCACTTTTTTATTTTCAAAATCAACAACCCTATATGCGTCAATGCTGCCACCATTTATATAGGCAAGCTCTTTTAATTTGCCACCTTGGAATTTTTTAGAAATTTTTCCTGAAAACAAATAGCCGTCTTCGTCGATTAAATTTTGAGTATATTCAGAAACAACCACTCCGTCTGGTTCAAAAGAAACGTTCTTTAAGTCCGCAGGATAATTGCCCTTATTGGAAATTCTTACATGTGCATTTTCTAATTTAGAATCACCCCAAGAATATTCTTTTGTAATTTGATCCTCGCCTTCTAAATATGTAGCTTTTGTTAAACGCCCGTCTTCAAAAGTCAAAACAGGTTTTTTAGAAGAAGGAAGAGAAACTTCGCCATCTAATTTATTTAAATCTTTGTCATAAGCTATGCCATCAAGAAATTTTATTTCTTGAGCCGAAGCTGTTGTTTTTTCTGGGATTAAGCCTGCAAAAGAAATTTGTTTTTCTCCAACGGGCGCTTTTAAAATATATTTTTCAGGCTTTTCCAATATTACATCTTTTGTAAGAGTTGGAATTTTTGCTTCTTTTATGGTTTGCACTTGAGAAACCAATTTTTCCTCTGTTGAAGCTACATTTGAAGCTACATTTGAAGCAACATTTGAAGCCACGCTAGAGACAGAAGCTTTTCTTGATTTTTCAAAAACATTTGATAAAACTTGTTTCAAATTAAAACGCTCAAAAAGCTTATGAAGCTTTCCTTTTATAGAATCTATAATCAAAGAAAACTTAGAAGAACTATTTGCCGCAGCAATAGTTTTATCCACAAACCCAGATGTAAAAGAAACCATCTTTTTTGAATTATTAAAGTTGTTGTTTTTTGCCAAGTGTTGTTTGCTTTGGTTAGCATTAATTAAATTTATTTTCATATTCCCTCAATACATCATATAATTACACAAAATAAAAAACCTAAAAATAATTTTTTTTGCCATTGAGAAAAAAATTTCAACATTATATAATCCAATGAAACAAATATAAGATATTTTAGGGGGCAACATGCACAAAAAATCAAGAGAAGAAATAAAAATCATGCGCCATGCAGGCAACATCGTAGCTCTTGTACATCAAGAGATGAAAAATGTGATTGAAGCCGGAATTTCCACTTTAGAATTAGACAAAATTGCTTATGACATCATCAAAAAAAATAAAGCAATCCCGACTTTTTTGGGCTATGGCGGCTTTCCTAATTCGATTTGCGCTTCCATAAACGAACAAGTAGTCCATGGAATTCCAAACGAAAACACAATTTTAAAAGAAGGAGATATAATCTCAATCGACGTCGGCGCAACTTTTAGAGGCATGGTGGGAGATGGCGCTTGGACTTACCCAGTAGGAAAAGTAACCCCAGAAATCGAAAACCTTTTAAAAACGACAGAGCGCGCATTGTTTAAAGGGATAGAACAAATGATTCCAGAAGCGCCATTAGAAAATGTGTCGGGCGCAATTGAAGATGTCGCAAAAGAACAAAACCTTGGAATAGTAAGGCAATATGGGGGCCATGGCGTAGGCTACGAAATGCACGAAGAACCATTTTTGTTTAACTATAGAACAGGAGACAAAACAATAATCAAGAAAAATTGCGCAATTGCAATTGAGCCCATGTTGAACCTTGGCTGCGACGAAGTGCACGTCTTGGCGGACGAATGGACAGTTGTGACAGACGACTTAAAACCATCTGCGCATTTTGAACACACAGTCATCGCAACAGAAGATGGGCCATTGATTACAACAACATTATTATAAAAATTATTTAAATTCACGCATTAAAAAACGGACCCATAAAGTCCGTTTTTTAATATTATTTTAATTAAATTCAAGCTTATGCTTCAAATTTTTTAAACAACAAGCTTGCATTTTGCCCGCCAAAGCCAAAAGAATTTGTTAAAGCATAATCTACTTTTTGTTCAATTGCTTTATTTGGAACATAATTCAAATTAGCAACTTCCGGATCTTGGTTGTCTAAATTGATTGTTGGAGGAATAATTCCTTCTGTGATTGCTTTGATACAAACAATTGATTCAGTCGCCCCAGTCGCCCCTATCATGTGTCCATGCATAGATTTTGTTGAAGAAACTTTTAAGTTTTTATTTGTATCAAGGTCGCCAAACACTTTTGCAATAGCTTGAGATTCTGCGATGTCGCCTAGGTGAGTAGATGTACCATGGGCATTTATGTAATCAACTTTTGAAGGCTCAATTCCTGCATTTTTAACAGCAAGCTCCATAGATTTTGCAGCGCCTAGACCATTAGGGTCAGGTGCCACCATATCATAAGCGTCCGCAGTTTGTCCATAGCCCACGATTTCAGCATAGATTTTAGCACCTCTTGCTTTTGCGTGTTCTAGTTCTTCTAAAATTAAACAAGCTCCGCCTTCGCCCATAACAAAGCCGTCTCTATCTATGTCATAAGGTCTTGAAGCCTTTTGAGGTTCATCGTTTCTTCTTGATAAAGTTCTTGCTGCGGTGAAAGCGCCAATCCCAATGTGGGTCATAACTGCTTCCGCGCCGCCTGCGATAATAACATCAGCGTCTCCATATTCAATAGCTCTAAAAGCGTCGCCCACACAATGTGCGCTTGTAGCGCATGCTGTTACAATTGCTTTATTCAAGCCTTTTGCGCCATGGCGCATGGAAACTCTTCCTGCCGCCATGTTTGAAATCAACATAGGAATTGTGAAAGGAGAACATTTCGAAGGGCCTCTTTCGATAATTGCTTTATGTTGTTTTTCAAAAGTGTCAAAGCCGCCGGCACCAGAGCCCACGATGACACCCACTCTATATGGGTCTTCTTTTGAAATATCAAGACCGCTGTCTTCCACTGCTTCGTCTGAAGCAACGCAAGCAAATTGAGTGTATCTGTCCATGCGCTTCATTTCTTTTGCGTCTAAAAGCCCAGCTTCTTTCACTTCGTCTTCAAAAGTTGTAGCTTCGCCGCCAAAAGTCACCAAATGCCCTTCTAATGGCATTCTTGTAATTGTTTTAATACCTGATTTTCCGTTGATAATGGAATTCCAAAATTTTTCAACACCGCAACCAAAAGGGCTAACCAACCCCAAGCCTGTCACTACTACACGTCTTTTGCTCATTTATTCTCCTCAAATTTATAGTATATAAAAAATTATATCTCAAAAATCTAACTTTTGTTAACTACGCAAAAGCCTTGCTTGTAGCAAGGCTTTTCGAATACATTTTTTAAAATCTTATTGGTGAGCTTCGATATAAGAAACTGCATCTTGAACTGTAGCGATTTTTTCAGCTTCATCATCAGGAATTTCGCAACCGAAAGCTTCTTCAAAAGCCATAACTAATTCAACTGTGTCTAAAGAATCAGCGCCAAGATCAGCTGTGAAAGAAGCTGTTGGAGTAACTAGGCTTTCATCTACGCTCAATTGATCTATTACAACTTTTTTTACTTTTTCAAAAATTTCTGTACTCATTTTTACCTCAATTAAATAATACTAAACATTACATGCCTATTATATCGGCTACATGATATTTTTGCAAATTTATTTACAATTGTTTATTTTCCATAAAAAAAGAGCCTTTCGAAGAAGGCTCAATTTTTCCCACATAGTCTAGTGCCATGCCTTATTAAATTTTTTATACATATAATGAAGAGATTACTGAAGTCGTGCTTCCGCCAAGCTCAGAGCATACATAATTAATTGTCCAAACAAGCATTGTGCAAGAAATTATGATGAGAGCCGCTAATAATGTATTTGCAATTTTTAGTTCCATTTTTATACCCCTAAACAATCTTTTAATTAAGCCATAGCGCAGAATGAAGAGCTAGAAGAAGTTGAAGCTGTGTTGAAGCTTCCGGAATATGCAACTGTTCCTGCTGTTTCTGTTGCTGGAGCTTTTGCGATTGTTCCTGCTGTTTCAGTATCTTTGATTGAAGCTAAAGTGTTAGAAATGAAGCTAAACATAATATAATCTCCTTTGATATTTATTCGTGTCTTACATATATATAAAGTATATAAAGAGTGTCGAATTTCAGTTTTGTTTTATTTTGTTACATTTCTTTACATATAAAAAATTATTTTAAAATTTCCTCTAAATCCTTTTCTGGGGTAGTGATTGGGGTGATATTATATTTTTCTTGTAAAATTTTTAAAACATTTTCTGAAACAAAAGCAGGCATGCTAGGGCCAAGCTTCATATTCTTAAAGCCCAAAGAAAGAAGGCTCAAAAGCACGCACACGGCTTTTTGCTCATACCAAGATAAAATAATGGATAAAGGAAGCTCGTTTATGTCGCAATTAAATGCTTTTGCAAGCTCAAAAGCCACGTTTATCGCGCTATATGCGTCGTTACATTGCCCCATATCAAGAATTCTTGGAATTCCTTCAATGTCGCCTAAATCAAGGTCGTTAAAGCGATATTTTCCGCAAGCAAGAGTCAAGATTAAAGTGTCTTTTGGGGTTAATTTCGCAAGTTTTGTATAATAATTTCTCCCCGGGCGAGCGCCGTCGCAGCCGCCGATTAGAAAAATATGTTTTATCTTTCCTTCTTTTATGAGCTCAATTATTTTTTGAGCATGCTTTAAAATTTCTCCGTGGGAAAAGCCCGCAGTAAGCTCTGTTCCTCCATTTTCTCCTTTTGTTATATGTTCTTCATCATATCCTTTTAATTCAAGAGATTTTTCGATGATTTTAGAATAGTCGTTGTGGGATTTGATATGGTTTGTGTTTGGATAATTTACAAGCCCCACCGTGAACACTCTATCTATATAGCTTTCTTTTGGAGGCATGAGGCAATTTGTCGTAAACAAAATCGGAGCAGGAATTTTATCAAATTCTTTTTGCTGATTTTGCCATGCGCTTCCAAAGTTTCCTTTTAAATGAGGATATGAGCTCAATTTTGGATAGCTATGAGCAGGCAAAAGCTCGCCATGGGTATAGATATTTATTCCTTTATCTTTTGTTTGCTCCAATAACTTTTCTAAATCAAGATAATCATGCCCAGAAACCACGATAAATGGGCCTTTTTCTATTTTTGTCGTGACTTTATTTGGCCTTGGCTCGCCAAAAGTCTCTCTATTTGCTCTATCTAACAATTCTAAACATTTAAAATTAATTTTTCCTGTCTTTAAAACACAATCTAAGAGCTCTTCTAAATTATCTTCTTTTGCAATTTTTTCTAACGCATAATAGAAAAATTCATTTATTTCTTCGTCTTTATATCCTAAAGCCCAAGCGTGGTAAGCATAAGCTGCCATGCCTTTTATCCCAAATAAGATTAAAGATTTCAAGCTTCTTGTGTCTGAGTCCATCTCCCAAATCGAAGAAACTTTAAAATCATCTTTAATTTTAATTTTAGAATTCGCTTTTTCGATTAATTTTTCGATAGAACAATCGTCAAAATTTACATTTGTGACACAAGAAAACAAAGAATCTATTATCAATTTTGTGTTCTCATCTGATTTTTCTTCTTCTTGAGCTAAGTTTATAATTGCACTTATCAATTCATCTTGTTTGTTTGAAGTGTGGTCTTTTTTCCCACATACTCCGACTTTTGTACAGCCTTTTTGAAAAGCCGTTTGCTCGCATTGAAAACAAAACATAGACATTTTTCTCTCCTTTTTTTACTAATTTTTTTAAAAAATGTTATAGAATTATTACTCTTTTTGTTTTAAAAAAAATTGCCCTTGTGGGTAATGTAAAAATCATCGTTTAGGTTTAGTTTATACATGTAATGAGTCGGGGACTAAAATATGTTTGAAAATATGAAAACGATAATCGTAGAAAACTATGAACCTTTTGGCTTCTTTTTTAATTTGAAGCTCAAGATGGAGCTTGGAATAAAAACCACTTTGTTTTCTAATTGCTATTCTTTAGGACTTTTAAAAATCGCAAAAATGAAACCAGAACTCGCTTTTTTAGACGCTTCTTCTATTTCAAAAGAAAAAATTCAAAAAAGCGCAAAATTTATAGAAAAAATTAAAAAATATTCTCCAAGCACAAAGATAATCGGGCTTTGGACAATAAAAGACGACGATGATTGTAAATTTTTAAAAGAAAAAGGATTAGATTTATATTGCCCAAAAGACATCGAAACAAATGAGCTTAAAAAAATCATAAAAGAACTTTTTGAAAACGAATATTTTGAAAATTTGGAAGACGAAAGGGAAGAAATTTTATCTTCTAAAAATTACAAAAATTGCAAGAATTCTTTCAACATTGCTTAACTTTGGCAATTTTTACAATCGCAGCCGCTTCCTTTTTTAGGGCAAGCTTTTAGGCAATTGTTGCTTTTGTTGCAACTTTTAGCGCATTTACAACTTTTTTCTTTTAAATCTATATAATCCATGCAATTGTCGCAGACAATTTTTTCGCACTCTACACAAAAATTATATTTTTCTTTTTCCATAATTTTATTATACTCATAAACCCATCGATAAAATCGCTATAATGAAAAAATAGCAACATAGCATATATATCAACAAACGCTCTATATTCACCATACAGCACATATTATTCGAGTTTTTAAAAGAATAAATTAGCCTAGTGGATATTTTGCAACAAAACTTTACTTTGCTGATTTAAATTTATGAATTTTCAAGCTCAATTTCTTCTAGGCTCACACCTTTCGTTTCAAAAACAACGAACTTCACAAAAAGCAAGCCCAAAACGCAAATGAAAGCAAAAATCATAAATGTATAAAAGCCGCCTATTTTAGAAAGCGCCAAAGGGAAAAGCCCACTCACAAAGAAATTAAACAAGAAATTTGTCACAATAGCAAGGCTCATCGCGTTTGCGCGAAATCTCAAAGGGAAAACTTCGCTCACCAATATGAAAGCGACAGGCCCTAAGGACATCGAGAAAGAAATTATATATATTGCGCAAAAAACAATTGCCAAATATTTCATCAAAGCAAGAGAAGAAACAAATACAAAAGACATCACAAGAAGGCTTGATAACATGCCGGATAGCCCAATATACAATAATGGCTTTCTTCCGAGTTTATCCACAAGAGCCAAAGCCACAAACGTCATCAAGAAATTTATTAAGCCAATGAAAATCGTAATCAAAAGGGCGCTTTGGTTAGAAGCAAAACCGATTGATTTAAAAATCGTGGGCGCATAATAGATTATTGCATTTATCCCAGTCAACTGTTGCACAGCCATAATCCCAAGCCCAATTATAAAAGGCAACAAAAGCTTTTTTGAAAAAGCGATTTTATGGTCTTTTTGAAGCGTTTTTGAAATATCTTCGATTTCTTCATCTACATCTTCTTTATTCAAAGTCAGACGAAGCGCCTTCTTCGCATCTTCCACCCTATTTCTTATCATATACCAGCGAGGAGTGTCTTTTTCAAAAAGCAAACCGATAAATAAAATCAAAGAAGGAATAACGCCGGCTAGGAACATTATTCTCCAATTTAATTCCAAATTTGCGCAGAAAAAATTAATCAAATATGAAAATAAAATCCCAAATGTTATTGCAAGCTGGTGTAAAGAGACGATTTGCCCTCTTTTTTCTTTTGGAGAAATTTCTCCTAAATATAAAGGCCCACAGAAGCTCACAATCCCAACTGCGACGCCAATAAGCGCTCTTGATAAAATCAATTGGACTATATTTTGAGAAAAGAAACAAAAAACGCTCGCAAGAAAAAACAGTCCAGCCGTCAAAACAAGCATTTTTCTTCTTCCAATTATGTCTACAAAAAAGCCATTCACAAAAGCACCCAAAATAGCGCCCAAAGAAACTGCGCTCACCAAAAGTCCGGAAGTATATTCGCTTAAAGGGAAGCTTTCATTTATATAAAGCAAAGCACCCGAAATTACACCTGTATCAAACCCTGACAACAATCCGCCAAACGCCGCAATCAGCGCGCAGATGTATAAATATAGATATTTCTTCATATTAAAATAATACCACATCATGACTTTTTTCTAAATATTCATTTTGATTTTTCATGGGTTTATATTACAATAAGG
>CAKURL010000053.1 GCA_934675685.1 uncultured Candidatus Melainabacteria bacterium
AATAAATAGCTTATATATTAACGAAAACCTAGCTAAAGGCCATAAAAAAGACCTTAAAAAAGCTTTTTCTTATCTTTCAAAAAGCGGTTTTTATTTAAAAGATGGAAAATTGTATGACAAAAACAAAAATAGAGTAGAATTTGAGCTTTTAACAAACGCGGGAAACACTCAAAGGGAAGCGACAGGAGTTTCAATCAAGCAAGACCTAGAGCAGCTTGGAATAAAAGTGAATTTTAAACCGGTTGAATTCAATAGCCTTGTGACGCGCCTTATAAATTCTCCTGATTACGATTGTATAATAATTGCCCTAACATCTAATCTTTTAGAGCCAAACTCGGGCTACAATGTTTGGGCGCCTTATGGCTCTTCTCATCTTTTCAACAAAAGAACAAAAGACGACTTAAAAGGAACAGACACCCTTTTGCCTTTTGAAAAAGAATTGTGGGATATCTTTAACAAAGCTTCTCAAGAATTCAATATTTCAAAAAGAAAAGAATTTTATAACAAATATCAAGAAATAATCGCAAAAGAAAACCCGATGGTTTATCTATATGCTCCTATAAACATCGTTGCTGTGAGAAATAAATTAAAAAATCTTTATCCTACTAAAATCAATGGCTTGATTTATAGCATAAGTGACTTATATGTAGAAAACTAGTTTTTAATTCTTTTTATAGCAGCTTCCACAAGCCCAACAAACAAAGGGTGCGGAGCTTCTAGACGAGATTTGAATTCCGGGTGGAATTGGCAAGCGATGAAATAGTCGCAAGTTGGGTTTTCCACGATTTCAACAAGTTTTCCATCTGGGCTTGTGCCTGAAATCACTAAGCCATTTTTTTCTAAGATTTCTCTATAGTCGTTGTTGAATTCAAACCTGTGTCTATGTCTTTCTTTTATTTCTTTTGTTTTATAAAGCTTTTGAGCTAGGGAATTTTCTTTTAAAACGCAAGGATATGCCCCAAGGCGCATAGTGGCGCCGTAGCCTAAGATGTGCTTTTGGGCTTCCATTAAATCCACGACTTGATATTTTGCATTTTTATCAAATTCAGAAGAATTTGCGTTTTCTAAATTTGCAACGTTTCTTGCAAATTCAATCACAGCACATTGCATTCCAAGACACAAGCCTAAATATGGAATATTATTTTCTCTTGCATATTGAATTACTTTTAATTTTCCTTCAATTCCTCTTGAGCCAAAGCCCCCTGGGACAACGACTGCTTGAGCGTCTTTTAAAAGTTCGCTCGCTTCTTCTTTTGTTTTTATGTCCTCTGCTGCAATCCATTTGATGTTTATTTTTGTGCTTTGGCTAAAGCCTGCGTGCTTTAAGCTTTCCACAACAGAAATATATGCGTCATTTAATTCTGTGTATTTGCCCGCTAGCGCAATAGTGAGTTCGCGCTTTGGGTTTTTGATTTTTTGAATTAATTTTTTCCAAGAAGTCAAGTCGATTGGTTTTTCTTCTAAATTTAAGATTTTTAAGACTTGAGAAGAAATATTTTGCTCTTCTAAAGCTAAAGGAACTTCGTAAATCGAAGGCATATCTTGACATTCTATGATGTTTTCTTTGTTCACGGAACAGAACAAAGAAAGCTTGTCTTTTTCTTCTTGAGAAACTTTATGAGATGTCCTCAAAACTATCATTTCGCTTTGTATGCCGTAGCTTCTAAGGAGACTCACGCTATGCTGGCATGGCTTTGTTTTGAGCTCTCCTGAAGTCGCTAAATAAGGTAAAAGCGCAGCATGGATTGACATAGAATTTCCAATGCCTACTTCGCTTCTAAATTGCCTGATTGCTTCAATGAAAGGTAGCCCTTCAATGTCTCCCACGGTTCCCCCGATTTCCACGATTAAAATATCGGGGTTTGATTGATTTTGGGCTTTTATAATTCTTGATTTTATCTCTCCTGTGATATGGGGAATCATCTGAACAGTCGCCCCTAGGTATTCTCCTCTTCTTTCTTTTTGAATAACTGTTTGATAGATTGAGCCTGAGGTGACGTTATTTATTTGCCCAAGATTTCTATTTATAAATCTTTCATAATGCCCTAAATCTAGGTCTGTTTCTGCCCCATCTTCGCAAACAAAGACTTCCCCATGCTGAAAAGGGCTCATAGTCCCAGGGTCCACATTTATATATGGGTCAAATTTTTGTATAGCGATTTTGTAGCCTCTTGCGCTTAAAAGCTTGCCTAAAGAGGCGGCAATGATTCCTTTTCCCAAGGAACTAACCACGCCGCCTGTTATAAAAATATATTTTGTCATCTTTCCTCTTTAGTTGATTTTTGGAACTTTGAAATATTCGCCTTCGATGTCTGGCGCATTTGCCATAAGTTCTTCTCTTGTGTTTTCGTAAATCTCTTTATCTTCTCTCATAACATTTACAAAGTCGATTGGGTGATTCATAGGTTCTACCCCTGTTGTATCCACTTCGTTCATTTTTTCAACATGTTCTAAAACATCACCTAGTTGGTGGGTAAATTTTTCTTTTTCTTCTTGTGTAAGTTCTAATCTTGCTAATTTAGCAACGTGTTCAACATCTTGAATAGTAATCATAATTTCTCCCTTATTTATAAATTTAACAAAAAACAAAAAAGATTGCAATTTTTTCTTGAATTATTTTATAATGGTGTATATGGATATGAAGAATAATGTATTGATTGTAGAAGACCATGCTTTGACTTCTTTTGCGCTTAAAACGTCGCTTTCTACATCGGAATTTATAGAAAATATTTTAGAAGCAAGCTCGGCAAAAGATGCACTTGCTTTGGTTAAGGAAAACAAAATCGACCTTGTTGTGATGGATATTGGGCTTCCTGATATCGACGGAATAGAAGCAAGCAGAAAAATTAGAGAAATAAAGCCAGATGTGAAAATCATGGTTTTATCTTCGCATTGCGAAAAGCAAGAAGTAGAGCAATGTTTGAAAATTGGAATTAGCGCATATTGCACAAAAGACATTCAACCTCAAAAGCTCAAAGAAATCATAGAGGACGTTTTACAGGGTTCTTTATATTTTGATTCATCAATTGCAAAATTTGTCATGCAGACAAACACTCAAGAAGAAAAAAATGACGAAACCCATGTAAAAGATTGTTACAACTTGACTCAACAAGAAAAAAGAGTATTAATATTATTAGCGAGCGGGAACAATAATTCTCAAATCGCAAAAAAACTTAAAATTTCAATAAACACTACAAAAGTCCATGTTTGTTCGATTTTGCAAAAAATGGAAGTCGAAGATAGGACGCAGGCGGCAATTAAGGCAATCAGAGAGAATTTAATTATTTAATGACTTCACTGGCTAAAATTTTAATAGTAGACGATAATCCTAAGCTTTTAAAAGACACTCTTCCAATGTATGGTTACGAGGTCGAAGTGGCGCTTGACGGGCTTTTTGCGCTTAAAGTTTTGGACAACAACCCTGATTTTGATTTGATTTTGCTTGACGTTATGATGCCTAATTTAGATGGTTGGGAAACTTTAAAAGCAATTAGGACGAATGAAAAAATTTCTCAAATCCCAATAATTATGTTGACTTCACTAGATGACCAAAATAAGCAAGTTTCCGGCCTTAAGTTTGGCGCAGATGACTATATCGTGAAGCCTTTTGTCCTTCCAAATCTTTTAGCTCGAATAGAAGCGTTATTAAGACGCTCTTCGTGGAATAAAACTACAAAGACAGCGACTGCACTTCCATTTGTGAAAGGTGAAAAAATTGGAACTTTAACTCAAAGAGAAAAAGAGATATTAAAAATGGTGGCAAAAGGTGAAACAAATTCCCAAATAGCTCAAAAGCTTTTTGTTCGAGAAGTCACTATTAAAACGCATTTGAATAATATTTATAGAAAATTAAACGTTGAAAATAGAGTCCAAGCAGTCTTGTTGGCTCAACAAACAGAAATTATCTAAAAATAAAGGAAAAATTATGTCAAAAGAAAATCTTGCAGAATTAATTATAAACGACTATGATTCATTTGTTGAATATCACAAAGAAAACCCTGAAATCGAGATTTCAGAGACCGATTTTTCTCACATGAATTTTGACAATGCTGATTTTTCAAACATTGATTTTTCTGGAACTACCTTCCAAGAAGCAAATCTTTCAAATGTTTCTTTTGTGGATTGCGACCTCACTGGGGTTGATTTTTCAAGAGCAAATCTTTCAGAATGCGATTTTTCAGGCGCAATCTTAAACGGCACAAGCTTTAACTATGCAACTGTTAATTTTTGCAATTTTTCTGATTCAGATATGGCTGGAAGCAACCTTGCAGAAGCGGATTTAACAGATAGCGACTTTTCGACTTCAGAAAACCTTGAATCTGCGCGCTTTGATGAATCTACGGCATGGCCAGACAACGACAAGCTTCCAGAGGACTTTGATTGCACATATAGCTATGACCTATCTTCTTTAAGAGAAGAAGATGAAAACCAAGGGGAACAATATTAATAGCTATTTTCTAAATATTTAAATAATTTAGAAAATTTTGAATTTAATTCTTCAAGGTTTTCTTCTTCATCTATTTCAATCGTAATAGTTGGGATATTTCTTTCTATTCCACAATATGTTCCAAAGCTCCCAGGAGTCGGGTAGCCTATGTCATTTGTGATTTTGTAACCAAGGAATTTTTGAATTTCTTTAGATAATTCCAAAGCAGGTCCATCAAAATTGATGACTTTATAGGGCGAATGGATTGTGATTATTGCGTCATATTTTTCTTTTTCAATCAAATCTACAAGAAATTTTGTTTCTTTTTCGCTATTTGGTTCTTCTCCTCCAAAATAGTCGTCTTTTTTTGATTTAACCCAATTTTTAGTTGGAAAATTTCTGTTTAAATCGACGTTATTTAAATTTACTCTTTTGTTGTTTTTATTTAACCTTGGAATATAATGAATTTCGTTTTTTGAAGGGGTGTTATCTTGTTTTAAATAAGAATTTATAAAATATTCCCCTTGAAATTCGTCTCCATGAAAAACTCCAATTATGAGGAGTTTTTTGTCATAATTGGAGTTTAACTTTTTAATTATAGTAATATCTTGCATTTTATCCTATTCTTTGAAACATGTAGCCAATGCCGCGAGCAGTCAAGATTAATTCTGGGTTTGCAGGGTCTGTTTCTAGCTTTGAGCGCAATCTTGAAATATGCACGTCAACCACGCGAGTGTCGATTCTGTGGTCTGGTGGATATGCCCAAACGTGTTGTAGGATTTCGTTTCTAGAAAAAGCGCTTCCAGAGTTATTTACAAGCAATTCTAACAAGCTGAATTCCATGCCTGTCAACCTAATTCTTTCGTTTTTGCGGTAAACTTGGCGTCTTGCTGTATCGATTTTGATGTTTCCTGTAGTAATCACATTTTTAGTTGTTTTGCTTCCTGTTGGAATTGTAACATCTTTTGTGATTGTTCTTCTTAAAACTGCTTTTACGCGAGCTTCAAGTTCTTTTGGAGAGAAAGGTTTAATTACATAGTCGTCTGCGCCAAGCTCAAGACCTGTAATTCTTTCTGATACATCGCCCAATGCAGTTAGGATAATAATTGGAACATCTGAAACGCGTCTGATTTCGCGAGTAACGCCATATCCGTCCATTTTAGGCATCATAACGTCCAAAATCACGATGTCTGGATTAGTTTTGTTGAACAATTCAACTGCTTCTTCTCCGTCTTCCGCAGTAACTACGTTATATCCTGCCATTTTTAATCTTGTTTCTAAAATTCTTCTTATGCTAGCTTCATCATCAACAACCAAAATTTTTTGTTTGGAATCAGACTGTTCTGCTTGGGTCTCTTTTGTCATTTTTCTTCCTTACTTATTATATCTTTACATCGTTACAAAATATTTATTTTTTTGAATTTATATTAACATAAATTAACTTTTTTTGCAAAAGGAATATTTATTTTCTCCTGAGCTTTTTTGAGCAAAACAAAAAGCTCGCAAATGCGAGCTTAAGGTTTAAATCAATTTAGGAATTGAGAGAGTTAGTTAGTTAAATTTTGTCTATGACAATTTTATTGTGTTACCTTGGATTTCAGAGCTAATAGAGTTGTCTAATTGGTCAAGTTCTGCTCTCATAGACTCTTCTTCAGTTTGTAAATTTGTCATTTCTGTTTCAATTTCTTTTTGTTTTTCGTTCAAAATTGGAGCGAATTCTTCTGCATATTCTTTCAAGTTTTCTTCGTAGAAATTTTGCAAAATACTATCGTAGTCAAGAGACCCTGTTTCTGGGTCGAAATATAATTGTGCTTGAGAAGCAAGCCCAGATGAAGCATATTGATCCGCTGTCAAATTTTCATACGTTTGAGTATAATAATTTGCTTGATCTTGTGCGACTGACATAGCTGCATCTTGCGCATTTTCCATAAAAGTCATCGCGTCTCCAAATAATGAAGTCCCAATGGAAGCGATTTGTGAAGGAGAAATAACTCCTTGAGAAATAGCGCTTGAGAAATTTGCTAATCTTCTTTGAATACTGCTTAATTGAATTTGTTCTAAGCTGTTGTCGTTTAATTGTTGCTTAAGCGAAACCTTACGCAACGTCAATGTTGCCCAACCCATAATACACACTCCTAAATATTTAATTTTTAAACTAACCTTACATTTTAATAAAGTATTTTTGTTTTTGTTTATTGCCTTTTTTGTTTATTGTTCTTTACATTTCTTAACATGATTTGTGGTGTTGGGGTGGTGGACTGGTTTTGCGTTGAATAATGCAACATGCCATTGCGAAAGCTTTAAAAGTAAAAAATGTTAAAAATTTAATTTCAATATGTCATTCTGAAAATTAGAAAAACAAGTAAAACGTAGTTTTTCAATTTGTTCAGAATCTCTAAAACGTGAAATGCAGAAATTCAACACCAAATAAAGACCCTGAAACTAGTTCAGGGTGACGGATTGCAGAGTTAATTCTTTCATTTCATGTTTTAGGGATTCTGAAATAAATTCAGAATGACGTGCTGCATAATTTATATTTTATTCAACATTAAATTCGCTATGTTCACTTCTCTTGCTCCTGTGGTGCTCGGCTTTGTCTTTGCTTGTTTCTGTGGACGCGTCGCGTCGCACATCAGCTTCGCTTCGGTTCTCCTCCAAACATATTAAAAAAAGTTACACTTTTAAAATCTGTGGAACAAAATAACTAAGCTAGCATAAAAACTTTGTCAAACCAGAAAGGCAGGACGCTATGATTTTGGAATTTAAGGTAGATGAATTATCGGTTCAGGGCGCATGGCTCAAGACTTTGTATGATTTAATTGAAGAATTAAATTGTAAATGTCAAACATACATGGAAGAAAAATACAACACGAACAGATGTTGTTTTTCACCCGTTCGTGTTGTCAAAATTTTTGGTGCTGATTCTATGCTAAGTTGGCTAAAATTGAGAGTAGAAAGATATAACCACTTTGTGGATTCTTTGAATTCTCAAGAAATGTTTAGCGCATCTTTTATAGATGAAGAAGACGAAGCTTCTTAAAACTATACAGCTAAGAATTCAACATTTAAATATTCGTTTGTAGCAAAGTTCATTTGTAATTCTTGAATTTTTGCACTAACTTTTTTGCCGTCCAAGTTCAATTCCCAAGTTGCGTCTTGGTTGTCTTTGTATGCAAGTTCAAATTCATGGGTATTGATTTGGAT
>CAKURL010000054.1 GCA_934675685.1 uncultured Candidatus Melainabacteria bacterium
GCCGAATTTTTCTTCCATAGCTTTTACTAATTCAGCAGCTTCTAATAAAGTTAATTTTTCAATTGATTCTAAAATTGTTTCTACGTTACTCATTGTAGTATTACCTTTCTTAATTAATTTACTTATTTACGTTTTTACTCGTTTGATTGAGTAAGGTCTTATATAATCCTTGCTCGACGCAAGTCTTATACTTCGCACAGATTATGCTTGTTTTTGTTTAGCAACAGCGTCAATCGCCCTAACAAGAGCAGACATAACTCCATTGACACCATAAACGATGCCAGTAGTTGGAGAGTTGATTGAACCAAGCATTTTTGCGTAAAGTTCTTCTCTTGAAGGCATAGAAGCAAGTTTTTTAGCTTCATCAGCATTTAACACTTTGCCTTCCAAAACTGCGCCAAGGATTTCTCCTTTTTTATTTTCTTTAATAAATTTAGCCAAAACTTTTGCAGAAGCAACTTCGTCGCCAAAACCAAAAGCAATAGCTGTAGGGCCTTGCATAAGTTCAGAAATAACTTCGAATTGAGTTCCTTTTGAAGCTACTTTGCACAATGTGTTTTTAGTAACTGTCAAATCAGCTTCTGTATTTTGTAATGCACGTCTCAATTCAGTAATTTCTTCAACGTTTAAACCACGATAATCAGCAACTACTGCAACTTTTGCGTTTTCAAATTGCTTTTTATAGTGTTCAATTTTTTCGTTTTTGAATTCTTTTGTTGACATTTGATTTGATTTCTCCTTTCTTTAGGACTACATAAAAACAAAAAAGTTTTTACGTGTATGTACGCAAAAACAGTCTAAGAAAGAGTATTCAACTATCTTTGACCTAGGTTGGATATTGAGGCGAAGCCACCAGCCGTCTTTGGTACATTATTAAAATATCATATAAAGCGCAAATGTCAAATTCAAGTTAACATTTCTTAAAAATTTCAAAAAATCGCGCAATTAATTTTTTCCTTCGACTTTATTAATGCAACCAAAAATTAAAATACACAAAAGTTAATATTTGGTCTTGAAGTCTTTATATTTTTTATAAAGCATAGTATCATATAATCTCTGGTTGAATAGTATGCAAAGTATTAAAGAAAAAGTTGAACAAAACATTAATTTAAGACAATATTCCGACCTTGTAAATAAAATTGCCAAAGTCGAATACAAATCAATCGGCACGCAACATTTAATCGAATTCGACGAACTTGTCTCAATTGGCTTGCAAACAATTAATCAATTATGTTCGCAAAAGAATTTTTCGACATTCAATGAATCCTATCTTTCAACTGCCATCAAATGGGCAATTAGAAATGAATTAAGAAAAAGATACAGATGGTATGGAGTGAAAAACTCGAAACTTGCCACAGAAGACGAAAGAATGGAACTAAGAGACGCTATTTATAGCTCCATTTTGTCAACGGACGAAATTTATAACAACGAAAAAACTTTTGAAATAAAAGACGTGAAAAAGACGCCTGAAGAAAATTGCGAATTCGCAATGCTTGCGACTTCCATTAAAAACGCAGTCACAACTCTTCCAAAAAGAGAAAGAGAACTTGTGGAATCTAAATTCTTCAAAGAAAAAAAGCTCCAAGAATTATCAGACGAATTTTCGATTTCTCCAAGCAGAATTTCAAGAATCATCAAATCCGGCTTGGACAAAATAAAAGATGAATTAATCAAAAGCGAAGTTATTTAACAACATATTCAATAGTAAATCTATAAGATTATTTTAACAATCTTATCAATAACGCTAAGTTTACCTTGATTATTTTTTATTAAATCAAGGTTTTTAATTATAGAATTATAGATTTCTTTATTAGTCTTTATCGTTCCAAAAGAAAAAAGCTCGTCGGCTTCCAGCCCAAATACTGATAAAATTTTTTCTAAAGTCTCGGCAGTCAAAAACCCGTTTCCTGTCTCGATTGTACTCAGTGCATTTGTTGAAATATCTAACATTTCAGCCAACTGCATTTGCGAAAACCCCTTCGACTTTCTTATTTCTCTTATTTTTCTACCTAATAATTCTTTTATATTCGCCATAATCCTTATCTATATTCTATAATTTGCAATATTAATAAACACCAATTTAAATTGTTGACAATACAAGTTTAACTTGGTATTATAAATCACAAAACACTTAACATGCCACTTATTAAAGCATGTACAATAATTCTTATCAAACACAAAAGGAAAATAACATGGATTTTAAACGCAAGAAGCAATTGCAAAAGCGCTTGCTATTTGGCTATTTTAAGGCTTTTTCGCTTGTTGAATTAATGATTTCTTTAATCATCATCTCTTTAATTGCAGCGGCTTTTGTTCCCGTGATTACTAAAAAATTAAGTTCAGACTCAATAATTTCGGGAAACACAGGAAAAATTACAACAAATTGCGAAGAAAAGTTTGGCGAAAATTGCAAGTTATGCGATAAAAATCGTTGTATAAATTGCGAAATAGTCAACAGTGACAATCAAAAATTTATCCATCAAGACACTTGTTCAATAAAATCATGCTCAGATGAGAAATATGGTTATGGTGCAAATTGCCTTGAATGTAATAGCTCAAAATGCACAAAGTGCAATTCAAAATTTTACGTTTCAAATGGCAAATGTGTTTCTTGCGAGATTGGTTGTGCTTCTTCAAGATGTTATTGCGACGGAGTAACTCAAAATACAAACTGCTCTTCCGGATATTATTGCGACGACAATGGGCAACATCTTTGCTCTGATAAATTCGGTTCTCTTTGTTATACTTGTAACAATAGCACTTGCACATCTTGTGCTGGCGGATATGGTGTCTTTAATGGAATATGCAAAGAATGCCAAGGCTGCGGAAACGGAACCTGCAGCGGAAGCGTGGATAATTGTATCTCTTGCTGTGGTGCCTGTGCTCCTCCGGTAAACGGAAAATGCACACTATGCGCCGATGTGATACCAAATTGTTACACTTGCAACAGCAGAACTAATTGTAAAAATTGCGAAAGCGGATATTTTGTCGATAACAACGGAAAATGTCAAAAATGCGATCTTACTCATTGTTTATTTTGCCAAAGTGGCTCAAGTAGCCCAAAATGCGACAAATGCGAATTTGGTTATTTTTTAACTTCAAGCGGCACTTGCCAAAAATGCTCGGATAAAAATTGCTTTGAATGTGCAAACGATAAATGCACTTCTTGCAATTCTGGTTTCGTCCCAGAAGACGGCAAATGTATCAAAAATGATGAATATTGGAAATGTTCGGATCAAAATTTTATGAAAGTTGGAAAATTTTGTTATACAAGAAGAAACATGGGAGATAGTCCAAATTTACCTATCCCAAACACAGTTACAGTTGTGAATTACAAAAACGGATACTGCTATGCGCAAAATCAAAAATGCTGTTGGCAAGGAGACTATTCAGAAAAATGTGACAATAAATCTGATTATAATGATTGCAAAAGGACGGTTTGTAATTGGCAAGCAGCAAAAGAAATTTGCGAAAAATTTAATTATGAAGGAAAAATCTGGAGATTACCCGACATGGAATTAAATGTATTTAATTTTGGGAATTTTACAACACATTTAAAAGAAAACGGTTTGCAAATGTGTGGTTTTACGGATAGTTATTACTGTCCAGACGAAGAAGGTTGCTATTCAAATGATTATTGTTCTCCAAGGCAATTTTGGTCTTCAGAAGAAACAGGAGCAAATACAGCGAAAGCGTATTATCCTTGGTACACTGATGTTTATAACGATTCTGGACGTCCTAAAAAAGCTGCTTTTTCTGTAAGATGCGCCACTATTTTTTAGTTTTATTTTATGTTTTGATGTATAAGGGAGAGCTACTCTCCCATTTTTTTAATTTCAAATTGACAAAGAAAAATGTTATGCTAGACTAAACCTATGCCAAAATTTTTGAAAAAAGTTAATTTTCATCATCATACTCATACAATCCTGAAAGGGCTGTAAGAGTTTAATTTTGTGCACTTTTCTCTTTTAAACACCCTTTCAGGCTTAGCACGAAAGGTTATTTAAGTATTTATTTAAAGGAGAAAATGATGAAAGTAACAAAAATTATATCTGCAATCGGGAATAATGATTCCATATTTCCACTTTTGATTAGAGATTGTGGGGTGGAAAACCCTGTGAAATGCGCGCTTACGTATAGGCAAAATAAAGATGATAAGTTCATAAGAAAACAAGCAACAAGAGAAAAAGCGATTGATGAATATGGGGCAAGCGCAATTTGGCTCGGGGGAATTCCTTTGATTTCTAAAATTTATGATAAATTTATAGATTTAAAAGGTTTTAATTCAAAAATAAGCTATAAGCTTTTTAAAGAAGAAAATGCGCAAGGGCTAAAGAAAAATATTGAAAAATTTAAAGATTTAGCACCTAGTGAGGTTCAAGAGCTAATCAAAGTCGAAAAAAATAAAAAAGCTTTTAAAAATCTTCAAATAGGAAAACTTTTAGCGACGACAATAATCCCAATCGCCCTTATGGGCTTTATTTTGCCAAAAGCAAATTATGCGCTTACTAAAAGAAAAATTAAAGAAGAAAAAAGAAAAGAAGACATTAAAACCACTCTAAAAACGCCAAATATAGAAGAATTTAAAGCAAATTCTTCAAAAAATTTGAGCTTTAAAGGAAGTGCTCCAGCTTTTGACATTTTAAATATTTCAGATATTCAAAAAATGATGATAACAGACGTGGGCCTAGGAGCAGGAAGAGTATCCACAGAAAGAAGCAAACGCGCAAAATTAGAAAAATTTATAGGAGCAATAGGCGCATTTGCTCTAAATTACCTAACCCCAAAAAAGATAGATAAAGGCTTAAATTCCTTAACGCAAAAGATTTTCAAGATAGATTCTTCCTTGGATCCTAATATCTTATCAAACGAAGAATTTAAAAATTCAATTAAATCAAATTCCTTAAAGCTTCCAGAAAAACTAGATAGCGAAAGCCTTTTAGACTTCATCGACCAAAACCCAAAAGAAACATTTACAAAAATCGCGCAAGAGCAAAAAATCGTGAGCTTTTTAAAAACAGGTCTTAGAGACCCAAGAAAATATGTTGAAATGGAAAAATTAAAAGAATTAAATGAAAATTTAGATACTTTTTCAAAAAATGCGCTTCAATCTGGAAACATTGATGGCTATTTTAAAAAAGCACTCAGCGCAAAAACTTTTAATATTTTTGCAAACATTGGACTAAGCAGCTTTTTATTAGCCTATGCTCTTCCAAAAGCCCTTTTTATCTTTAGAAATTTAACCCAAAAAGACAAATTGGACCCAAGGATAAAATCACAAATTGATTAATTATTTTCTTGAAGCAACGTATTGCAAGATTTCCGCAACCGCAACATAGAGCTCTTCTGGGATAAATTGGTTCACATCAACTAATTTATAAAGGCTTCTTGCTAAAGGCTTGTTTTCGACTATTGGAACGCCATTATTCTTGGCGACTTCTCTAATTTTAAAAGCGACAAAATCCACTCCTTTTGCGACAACTAAAGGGGCAGGGGTCATCGGAGGGTTGAACATCAAAGCAACCGCGAAATGGGTAGGGTTCACAACAACCACTGTCGCATCTTTCACTTTTGCCATCATTTGTTGTTGCATGATTTTCATTTGGAAAGAGCGAACTTTTCCTTTGATTTTTGGGTCCCCGTCTGTGTCTTTTCTTTCTTCTTTGACTTCTTGTTTTGTCATTTTAATGGATTTATTGTATTCATATTCTTGATATTTTTTATCCAAAAAGCCAAGAATAATAAGAAAAATACAGATATTTATTAAAATCTTCATCAAGACTTTACCCACAACCACAAACCCGACAGAAGGGTCTGCCCCAAAAAGCCCTAGAAGGTCGTTTTGGCTATTCATAGCAGTCTTTACCCCAATAAGACACACAACAATCAATTTCAAAATTGATTTTATAAATTCAACCATTTGCTTTGGTTTGAAAATATTAAATTTATCAACTAATGCACGAAAAGCGCGAGAAGGAGCAAGCTTTTCAAAATTAGGCTTTAGCGCTTCTTTTGCAAACAAAGCGCCTGTTTGAAACCTTAAAACAAGAATTGCAACAACCGCCAAAGCCAAAAAAAACAAAGCAACGATATCTATGAAATCATAGAAAAATGGAGCCAAAACAGAAATAGCGTCAGTCGAAGAAATGTTTTGAGGGTTCAAATTAGACAAAGCATTTTTCAACATGGAAATAATTTTTCCCACCATGTTTGAACCTTGAACATATAAAAACCCAAGTCCGGCGCTCAAAACCAAAGCCGAAGTAAAATCTTGGCTTTTTGCAATGTGCCCTTTGTCCCTTTCTTTCTCTTTTCGCCTCGGGGTGGCTTCTTCCGTTCTTTGGTCTTTGTCGTCTGCCATTTTTAAGTTCTTTTCTTTCTATTTTAGCTAAAAAGCGCCCAAATTGCTTGAAAATAATTTTTTATAACTTGAGTTAAATATGTCGTCGTGGGGCTTAAGAAAATGAATATTAAAATAAGCCCTATATATATTTTAACAGGAATTGCAACCATATAAACATTCATTGTAGGCATCATTTTGCTCATCAAGCCCAAAATGGCGTCACAAATCAAAAGCACAGCAAAAATAGGAAGTGCCACCCCAAAAGCAATTTTAAAAAGCTGGGCAAATAAAAGCAAAAGCCCTTGGACTAAATTATGGTCAAAAAGAGGAAAAACCCCCATAGGAATAGCGCTGAAGCTAGAAAAAACAGAAGCAAAAAGCATTTTATCCGCCCCAACTGCCAAAAAAACAAGCAAAGTGAGGTAAATATATAATCGAGTGAGCTCGTCTGTGGCTTCTCCTGTGGCGGGGTCTAGGGCGGACGCAATAGATAAACTTGTTTGAATAGATAAGATATTTCCTGCCATTCTCACAGCTTCTATGATTAAATTTGCAACAAAACCTATTAGATACCCGACAAAAAATTCAATTATAAGCAAAATAGTGAACTCCGGCATGCCGTGGGGCACTATATAGC
>CAKURL010000055.1 GCA_934675685.1 uncultured Candidatus Melainabacteria bacterium
GGTCAAAGCCGGCATGAACTTAAGAGTTTGTCCTTTTGGAAGGCGAAAAGCAAAGCCGTAGCCTAAATATGTGCCAAAGTCTCTCAAATTCCCGATTTCAGGCAAGTTTGTTTCGACTACTTGAGTGTCTTTTCCTGCGATGATTTCGATGTCGTTTTTGTGGACAATTTTGTGGTTATTATAGAAAATATCGGCTTTTTTCAAAAGCAAAGTATTGTGGTCTTTGTTGCTTGTTAAAGTTATTTCTTTTGCGTCTATTCTATAAACTTGTTTTCTTGTGATTTGGCCTTTGTCTGCTTGGTAGTCTTTTAAGTTTCTTGTTCTGTCGATGTTGTAATATGAGCCAAAAGTTCCGGTTTCAAGAGCATATTCTTGGGGTCTTGTGCTTTTGATTGTACCATTTATTGCTTGAAAGTCGTTTGCGATTAAATAGCCCTCTTGGGCTTTGATTGCAAAAGAATATGCGTTGATTGTCGGGTTGTCCATTAAAATATTTTGTTCGTTTAAATCGACCAAAAGAGATTCGCCCGACATTTCTGCGCCATCTTTGATAACTTTGACGTTGCCGTGGAGCTTGATTGTTTGAGTTGGCTTTTCTAAGACTGCGTCATCTGCCCTTAAAGTCACATTTTGTGCTTTTGAGATGATTTCGACGTTGCCTTTAGCGTAGACATTTCCGTCCTCGTCGTCATAAGTGATTTTATCTGCATTTATTTGAAATTTGTTTTTTTCTTCGACTTTTTCTTCCGTGGTTGAATAGCTCAAAGCCCCTTTGCTTGGGTTTGTTGTTTCTTCTTGGATATCTTCATTTTTGATATCAGAATCTATTTGGTTTTTTGTTTTTTTGTTTTTTTTAGCTTTTTTTGAAGCGAAGAATTTTTTAGTTTTTTCTACAAGAATAGGGGCAACACCTTCATCTTGGCTGAAATTTGGGAGTTCTTGGTCGTTGAATGTGGGAGTTTGGTCTTTTGGGATTGTTGATTTTGCTTCTTTTTGCTCAGGTAAAACTGTTTTTGCTTTTAAAATTTCATATTGCGCAAAAGCAGACAAAGAACATTGGCAAATGAGTGCCAAAGAGAAAAGAATTCTGCAAAACCTCGCTTTATATTTAATCAATTGTTTACCTTTTACTCCCGTTTATTTTAAAATACATCAAACAAATTTCATTTTCAATTTATCTGACGAAATTTAAAGGGTTTACAGGATTACCTTTTTGGCGGACTTCGAAGTGTAAGTGTGGGCCTGTGGAATATCCTGTCGTGCCGACTTTTCCTACTACTGTTCCTTTTGTGATAGTAGAACCTTGTTTTACACAAGTTGTGGACATGTGCGCATAAAGAGTTTGGGTTGGAATTCCTCCGATTTTCCCGTGGTCGATTATGACAACTTTTCCATAACCGCTATACCAGCCCACAAAGATAACTCTTCCAGAGTTTGCGGCTCTGATTGCAGAGCCATAAGGTGCGCCTATGTCTACACCTGAGTGGTAAATTTTTCTCTTAAATATAGGGTGAACTCTCCAGCCAAATGGAGAAGTGATTTTTCCTGAAATTGGGCGAATGAAACCGCCTGCAACAACGACATTTGAACCTTGTTTTTCTGATTTTTTAAGTTCTTTATTAATCATTTGAGAAATTGCTTTTGATTGCTTAGCAAGGTCTTTTTCCGCTTTTTCCCAAGTGGCTCTGTCTGTTTTTAGTTTTTCAATTAATTTTTCGTTTTTGCTGATTGCATCTTGAATCGTTTCTTGTTCCCTATTTATTGTTGCAATCGAAGCTTCTAGGGTTTTCTTTTGTCTTTCGATTTTGTCTTTTAAAATCAAAATTTCTCTAGCTACAACTTTTGTTTCTTGGAGCTTCTTTTTGTCATAAGAAATGATTATATTTTCAAAATATAATCTATCTAAGAATGAATTAATATCGTTTGAGCTCAACAAAAAGTCGACGTAGTTGTTTCTTTTGTGTTTATAAATTTGAACAATTCTTTTTGAAGTATAGTTTAAGTGTTTTTTGTGCTGCACAAGAAGTGTGTCCAGCTTGTGCTCGAGCGATTTTACTTCGTTTTGTGCGCCAACATATTTTTTTTGGTTAGTTTCTAAGCTATGTTGAGTGTATTCCAATTTTTGCTGGTTTTTATAAAGCCTATTTGTTTCGATTTTTTCTAAAAGTTTGAGTTTATGGATTTCTTTTTTGGCATGTCCTCTTTGGACTTCGATTTGGTTTTTTTGAATATCAAGCTTTGTGTCATGCGCGCCATAGGCTAGGTTTGTTAAACAAAACATCAACAAACAACAAGACAGCGAAAATATTTTTTTTTGTTTCGAAAACTTCAAACTCATAATCTACGAATTAAATAATACACCCATTACGCCTACTAGTCCGACCATCCAAGCAACAAGAAAAATTGTTAAAAAGATGACAATGATTTTACGGTGTTTTCTGAAAAATTCCATTTTTTTATCCTAACTTTTGTCTATTAATATAATAACAAAAAATTATCTTCTATGGCAAATTTGTTACAAAGTTTGCTTTTTGCAAGCTTCGTCTTCTTTGTCTGTTTTTCCATCATAATTATTATCAAGCCCATCAAAGCAAGAGTTTATAGACTCTACTCCTTCTGCTCTTGGAATTGTATAATAAAATTTTCTATCGATTGAATTGAAAAGATATAAATAATAGTCTCTGTAAAATTTTGCGATTTTGCTCGACGAAATTTTTAAAACATTTTCGTCGTTTTTATAAAAGCCACTTTTAGAAAAATTTGCGCTTCCAACAAAAAGAACTCCAGAATCAATCATAATCGTTTTTTCGTGGTTTTTTCCGCCCCAATTTTCCACTTTTGTTGGAATTTTTGCTTTTCTTAATGTCATAATTCTGTCTTTAAAGTTCGTGGCGCTCAAAGCGTCAACTAAGACTAAGACTTTGACATCTCTATTTTTTGCTTTTATCAATTCTTCAATTAAGGTTTTATCTGTTAAATAAAATATTGAAACAAAAATTTCTTGTTTTGCTTTTTGGATTTCAGGCAAGATTTCCTCGTTGAAAACGTCGTTTTGAGGAAGAAAATAAGGTTTTATCGAAATATCGTCTAATTTTACTTCTTTTGTTTCAAAATTTTCTTTTCTTTTTGAGAATTTCCCGTTATACATCTGCTCAAACTCTTTTTCATAAAAGCTTGCAAGTTCTTTGTTTTTTATAATAACGGCAACATTGGAATTATACCCTTGCGCCCCTGTTGGGGAAAGATTGATGGAGCCGGTAAAAATAGTGTTTTTATCAAAAATAATGAATTTATCATGCATTAAAGTTTCTGTTTTGTCTGTTTTTGCGCTGAATTCTTGAATAAAATCTTTTGTCCCTTTATAGATATTATCCATATTTTTGCTATAATCCAAGACAGCCCTTATTTTCACCCCTCTTTTTCTTGCTTCTTTTAGGGCTTCTATAAATTCTTTTTCTTCTTCAATTCCATAAAGCGCAATATCTATCGTTTCTTTTGAATTATTAACTTCTTCCGCAAGGCGCTTTGAAAACTTCGTCCTTTGGGCTTTTGAAGGCTTGCTAAATTCAAGAGGGTTTAGCAAAAATAATTCTAAATTTGAAAAATTTTTATGTTGAGAAGTTTTATACACCCCTTTTGCTTTTGGGACATCAAATTCGTCTTTTGAAAGCTTGGAAAAATCTAGGTGTACTTTGTTGAAGCAAGTTTTGCATAAAGAATAAGAGCTTATTTCTTTTTCTAAAATTAAAAGCGCATTTTTCATTTGCTCAAAATGTTCATCTTTCAAGTCATGGACAATTTTTGTTTTTAAATTTAGAGCGTAAAATTTCACATTTTTAATTGCTTCAAGGTTCAATTTTGCTTCGAGCCTAGAATTCGCGCTCAAAAGAAGAACATCTTTACAATTAGAATCAATCGTCGCAAGCCCTCTTTTTAACAGCTCATAAGCGACATTTTTATTATCCACAATCAAAGTCACTTTTTTGTTTTTGATTTTGTTTTGGATATCTTTTATTTGAGCGTATTTTCCAATATATTCTTCTTTTGCCCAAAGATTTGCTAAATAGCCATTTTTTAAGTAGTCTTCTATGTTGTAGCCTAGTTTTTGCGCTTCTTGAATTGTGTATTTGTTTTTTATTGGGCGAAAAGCCACTATATCTTTAAGATGGAAAAGTTCGTCTTGGTCGATTTTATTGTTCCTATTAATATCAATATAAAACTCATCTGCCTCTACAACTTCTAAAATTTTATAGGTCACAGCTTTTTTGGATTTGCTTTGAAAAAGACAAAACAGCCCAAAAAATACGCATAATGTAAAAATAAGAAGAATTTTTTTATTCATATCCTCATTTATTATCTGACAAGAAAAGAAATAAATATATTTTTGTTAATAAATCTTTACTTAAAACTCTTGTTTATTAATTTTGTTTAATATATTATATATCATGCTAGAACAACTAACAAAAAGGGTAAGAAAATGAATCCTATTATCGACGAATTAGAAAAAGAATATACAGGCCGCGAAATGCCCGAAATCAACCCTGGCGACACGGTTAAAGTTTTCGTTAGAATTATTGAAGGAAACAAAGAAAGAACACAAGCTTTCGAAGGTACTGTAATCAAGAAACATGGTAGCTCTATCAACCACACAATTACTGTTAGAAAAGTTTTCCAAGGTATTGGCGTTGAACGTGTATTTGCTATCTACTCTCCAAGAATTGAAAAAATTCAAGTTCTTAGAAGAGGTGACGTAAGACGTTCTAAACTTTACTATTTAAGAGAACGTTCTGGTAAAGCTACTCGTATCAGAGAAAAAATGGAAAAAAGATAGAAATTTTGTCGAAGATTTTGAGTGCCTTTGCTTTTGCTTGGGCACTCTTTTTTAAATTTTAAACATTTTAATTTACTTAATTATTTGCTAGATTGGATTTTTATGTCGCAACACATTCATTGGTTTCCAGGCCACATTGCAAAAGCTCAAAAACAGTTAAAAGAAAAGTTGAGCTTGGTTGATGTTGTGATTGAAGTGATTGACGCAAGAATCCCTTATTCGAGCTGGTATAAGACAACTGAAGCTTTATGCCAAAACAAACCTCGTTTCATTTTGATGAATAAATCTGATGTTTCCGACCCCGAGTTAAACAAAATCTGGGCGCAAAAAATCTCCTCTATGAGCAATTGCGAGGTTTTGATTACGAATTTAAATCGAAAAAACGATACAAACTTAATCATTGAAAAAGCTTTAAAAATTTCAAAAGAATTAAACGAAAAAAGAAAAGAAAAAGGCCTCTTACCTAGAGCCATAAGGACTATGGTAATCGGCATGCCAAATGTGGGAAAATCGACAATTATAAATAGATTAGTCAAAAGAGCAAAGACAAAAACAGGCGCAAAAGCAGGAGTCACGCGCCAACAGCAGTGGGTTCGAATTAATGATAAAATCGAGCTTTTAGACACCCCTGGGATTATCCCATCAACCCAAGACGACCAATATCAAGCGCTCAAACTTGCTTGCGTTAATTCAATCGGCGAAAATGCTTATGATTCTGAATATGTCGCTTCAAATTTAATCAAAATTTTAAACAATTATTATCATAAAGAATTATGCGCTTATTATGGTTTTGAAGATGATGAAGAAATCAACCTCGAAACAATTGCTTTCAAAAGAAATTGGATTTTAAAAGGCTCTAAGCCAGATTTCAACAGGACTTCAAACTACATCTTGTCCACTTTTCGTGATGGAAAAATTGGAAAATTTACTTTAGAAAAACCAAACGAATATGAAAAACCTTCAAAATAATGTTTTTAATATGTTTGAATTTGATAATTCTCAAAAACAAGAAATTTCGCCTTTGGGGATTAGCTTAAATAATTTTAAACATATAGTGGGCACAGATGAAGCTGGCCGCGGCCCTGCGGCTGGGGGAGTTTGGGCGGCTGCTGTTTGTTTTTTTGAAGATGTCGATAAAAATATTTTTCTAAAATTAAACGATTCTAAAAAATTAAACCATAAAACAAGAGAAGAGCTTTTTGATCTAATTGTTCAAAATTCTTATTTTTCTATTCAAGTCTCAAGTGTTTCCAAAATAGAAAAAATGAATATTTTAAATGCTTCTTTAGACGCCATGAAAAAAGCAGTCTATAAAGTTTCTTTAAAATTAAAAGAGAAGTCAATCTTGATTTTGGTCGATGGAAATAGGTTGATAAAAAGTTTTGATTTTCCTCAAAAAACAATTGTAAAAGGAGATTCTACTTCCGCTTCCATTGCTGCTGCGAGCATTTTAGCTAAAGTCGCAAGGGATAGATATATGGATAATATCGATAAAATATGTCCAAGCTACGATTGGAAAAACAACAAAGGCTATTTGTCCAAAAAACACATTGAAGCGATAAAAGAATTTGGGCCTTCAAAGTTTCATAGGCTTTCTTTTTTGAAAAACATTTTAAGCGAGAACGACAAATAAACGAAAACGCCCCAAGGATTGAATAAATCCAAGCGATGGGGCGAATAAAATTTACGTTCTTTTCTATACTTTACGCGGTAAAACTATACTAAGCTCAATGCAACTGATGGAGATTGGTTAGCTTGCGCCAACAATGAAGTTGAGATTTGTTGCAAAATGTTTGCGCTTGTGTAGTTGGAAGCTTCTGAAGCTATATCTGCGTCTGTGATGATTGATTTTGAAGCAGATAAGTTTGTATATTGAGTTTCCAATGTAGATAATGCTGATTCTAAGCGGTTTTGAGCAGAACCAATTTTTG
>CAKURL010000056.1 GCA_934675685.1 uncultured Candidatus Melainabacteria bacterium
AATTTTACAGAACCAAAGATTGATTTGTCTGCTTTAATTGTGTTTTCGTCGCCAGCATTTGCGCCCACTTGGAAAGTGGCACCATCTTTTCCTTTGCCTTGAGCATCTTCAAACAAGCTAGAGTCTGAATATTTAGCAGATTGTGATACACGGTTGATTTCAGCAAGTCTTTCTTGAACTTCGTCGTTCATTGCAGAAATTTCGTTGTCTGAATAAGTGCCGTTTTTTGCTTGCAAAGCCAAGTCACGAATTCTTGTAACGTTTTCTTGTACAACGTCTAAGTTGCCTTCTGCAGTTGATAATAATGCATTTGCGCTTTGTACGTTGTTTTGGCAGATTGAGTTACCGTCCAATTGAACGCCCATTTTAGCTGCGATTACGGTGCCTGCTGCGTCGTCTTTTGCAGAGTTGATTTTCAAACCAGTTGACATTCTTTCCATTGCTTTTGACAAGCTATTTGTTGAAGATGTCAAACAATTTTGAATTTTAATGGAATCCACATTGGTGTTAATAGTAACTGACATAAATGAGCTCCTTTCATTAAGCTTTGTTAATACTTCCTTGTGTTTATTAAACTGTGGTACTTTTCAAATGCACACATTTTTGTCTTTTATAACAAAAGAAGCTCAATATTAATTTTTTTAATATTTTAAAAAACCTTGAAATTTGCTTTTTTCTTGCTTTTTCAAGGTTTTTAAATGTTAAAATATGTAAAGATTTTATTTTTGTGTTATAAATTCCTTTTTTGTGGAAACTATGAAAAATTCTTTTTGACAAAATCCAGTTCTTCTTCTTTAGAAGAAAAAATTTCTTTATTTTTAGATTTTTCATCAAACATTTTATCTAAAATAATACCTATTTTTCTCCCTTTAAAGCCCAATTTTATTAAATCATTTCCATTTATAAATAGCTTAATATCTTTTATTTTTAAATATTTTTCGATATTTTTATTTTCGGTTTTATAGAAGAAATATGCTAATTTTGAATTTGAATATTTAGAAAAATATTTTTTTATCTCGCTTTCTTGGGTTAATTCTTCAATATTTTCCTCTTTGTTTTTTAAAATATCAATATAAAAATCTTTTTTTTCTTCAGAATTGAGCTCGAATTTTCTTATAACTTCATCTATTTTTTTAAAATCAACTTTAATTTCATTTTTAAAATAAATTTTGTAGATATTTTTTTCTACGATTTCTTTAAAAATTTCTTTATTTTTTTCTGACTTTAAAATGTGCTCTAAAACGCCTAAAAACCTGTCTTTGCTGAAGTTTTCATTTTCATAAGAAGAAAAATTTTGAATATAATCTTGAATTAAAATCTTGTTTTCTTTTGAAAAATCAAATCCAAAGCGAAATTTGAAGTTTATTCCTCTTAAAATCCTTGTGGGGTCATCTATATAGCTATTTTTGTGCAAAACTTTTAAAAGTTTTTTTTCTATATCATCTTTTCCATTTACTAAATCGATAAAACTGTATTCTATTTCATCATTTTTTAATTTCAATTCTAAATACATAGAATTAATCGAAAAATCGCGCCTTTTGACGTCAATTTCGAGAGGAACCCCTGTTTTTATAATGCTTGGCAAAGCGCCACTTGAGATATAGCATTCTTCTCTTGTTGTTGCAATGTCAAAAATTTTGCCCTTGAATTCGACTTTTGCTGTGTCAAAAGCTTCGTGGATTGATTTTATTTTTATTTCTTTTGGTAATTTTTTGCAAAACGAAATAGCACTCTTATCAAGAATTAAATCGATATCGTGGTTTGAATTTTCTTCAAGATTTAAAAGCTTGTCTCTTACAATTCCGCCTACAAAAAACACCCTAATTTTTTGAATTTGGGCGTTTTTTGTAATAATTTTTAGAAAATCGTTTGTTTTTTTGTCGAAGTTAAATTTCACAATTCTCCTAGATTTATTTTTTGCTTAAAACTTCAGGATAGTTTTTTTCGATGAAGCTTGTGTTGAAGTTGCCAGAGATGAAGTTCGCGTTGTTTAGGATTTTTTTGTGGAAACCTGCTGTGGTCTTAATTCCTGTAATAACGTAGTCGTTTAGAGCTCTTAGCATTCTTTTTCTTGCTTCTTCTCTATCTCTTCCCCAGCAAATCACTTTTCCGACTAAAGAATCGTAATATGGAGGAATTTTGTATCCTGTGTAAACGTGTGAATCTACTCTTGTTCCAAAGCCTCCTGGGGCGATGTAGCCTTCGATTGTACCAGGGCAAGGCATGAAACATTTCTCGAAGTCTTCTGCGTTTATTCTGCATTCAATCGCATGGCCCATCAAATTGATGTCTTTTTGGCTATATGAAAGTTTTTCGCCTTGAGCCACTTTGATTTGTTCTTTTACGATGTCCACGTTTGAAATCATTTCAGTAACGCAATGTTCCACTTGGACACGAGTGTTCATTTCCATAAAATAGAATTTTTTATTTTTTGGATCAGATTCGTCAAGCAAGAATTCAATTGTTCCTGTTCCTTCGTAGTTGATGGATTTTGCGGCACTTATCGCAGCGTTGCCCATTTTTTCTCTGATTTCTTCAGAAATAGCTGATGAAGGAGCTTCTTCAAGAAGTTTTTGATTTCTTCTTTGGATTGAACAATCCCTTTCGCCTAAGTGAATAACATTTCCAAAGCTGTCCGCAAGGATTTGGACTTCAATATGGCGAGGGTTTTCAACGAATTTTTCAACATATACATCAGGATTTGCAAAAGAATTTTGAGCTTCTTGGCGGCAAAGATTAAATGCGTCATCTAATTCTTCGTCTTTTCTCACTATTCTCATACCTTTTCCGCCGCCGCCTGCTGTGGCTTTGATGATGATTGGGTAGTTGACTTTTTTTACAAACTCGCGAATGACATCAGTGTTGTCCACAATTCCAAGCCCAGGAGTAATAGGAACTCCGTTTGCTTCCATTGTTTCTCTCGCTGTAGCCTTGTCGCCCATTTTTCTCATGGCACTTGATGAAGGGCCTATGAATTTGATGTGGTGTTCTTCGCAAATATCAACGAAGTCTGCTCTTTCAGATAAAAAGCCATACCCTGGGTGGATTGCGTCAGCCCCTGAAGTGAGGGCTACTGAAATCAAAGCAGGGATATGCAAATAGCTTTTTGCGCTTTGCGCAGGGCCAATGCAATATGCTTCATCTGCCAATGAAACATGTAAGCTTTCAGAGTCAGCTTGAGAATATACTGCAACTGTTGCAATTCCTAATTCACGGCATGCTCTGATTATGCGGACGGCAATTTCGCCTCTGTTTGCAATTAATACTTTCTTAAACATAATTATTTAACCTTTGAATTTAAATATATGTTATTCAACATACATTAAAACTTGACCATATTCTACGCTTTGACCGTCTTCAACGCAAATTTGTGTAACTTTGCCTGAAACTTCTGATTCGATTTCGTTCATAAGTTTCATTGCTTCAACGATACATACAACTTGCCCAACGCTAACTGTGTCGCCAACTTTAACAAATGGCTTAGCCCCTGGAGCAGGAGCAGCGTAGAAAGCACCAACCATAGGAGAAGTGATAGCTGTGCCTTTTGGAGCTTGAATAGCTTTTTCTTCTTTCATTTGGTTTGTGATTTGGCTTGCTGGGTTCACTTGTGGCGCAGGAGCTTGAATTGGTGCTACAGGAGCAACATTTGCTGCTGCCACAACTTTTGTTTCTTTTCTTACTGTGATTGCTTTTTCGCCATCTTCCAAAATGATTTCCGTTAAATCGTTATCGGTGATGATTTTGGCAATTTTTTCAATATATTCTATTTCGTACTTCATTTTGTTGTCCTTAAATTCTTGATAAAAATTCGTTTGTGCGAGTATCGATTTTCAACACGTCTCCTACTTGGATAAAGAAAGGAACGTTCACAATAGCGCCGCCTTCAAGTGTTGCAGGCTTAGAGCCGCCTTGCGCTGTGTTTCCTTTTTCTGCCGGTGGAGTGTCTATTACTTCTAATTCTACGAAGTTAGGCAAGTCGATACCGATAATTTTAGAGTCATGCATTAAAATTTGAACAGTCATGTTTTCTTTTAAATATTTTATGCCGTCTCCAATAGTATCAGAAGGCACTGGAAGTTGTTCGTATGATTCTAAGTCCATCATAACAAGGTCATTGCCTTCTTTATATAAATATTGCATTTCGCGTCTGTCTAGCATAGCTTTTGCAACTTTTTCTCCAGCTCTGAATGTTTTTTCAACAACTTGACCGGTTTCAACATTTTTTAGCTTGGTTCTAACAAAAGCAGCACCTTTGCCCGGTTTTACGTGCAAAAATTCTACAACGGACCAAAGTTTTCCGTCTATATCTAGTGTCAAACCAGTTTTTAAATCGTTTACTGAAATCATATAATATCCCTATTAGTCTATTTCATTGTCTATTTTATCATAAACTTGATTTTTTACATAAAAATTTTCATCTTCAATCGCTTTTTTGATTAAATCTTTTGGGCAATTTTTGATATTTTTGATGATTTTTGCTGATTTTTCGCGGATTGTGTAGTCTGAAAAATTTATCGTAATTGTTACTAAATTTAATATTTTATCGTTATTTTTTTGAGTATTTGTTATAGAAAGCGCTTCTAAAAGCCAATAAAGAGAAAAAAGTTTCTTGTTTTTAGCATGACTTTTGTTGTTGTTTTGAAATTCACTTTTTTTGTCTTTGAAATTATTTTCTTCTTTCAAAATAGTTTCGATTTTTTCTATAATCTTTTCTTCAAGAGAATTTTTTAAATAATCGTTTTTTTGAATAATGTTACAAATCGCTCTTGAAATATTTGGATTAATGTCGATAATCCCTCTTAAAATAATCTCTTGCGCTTCTTTATAATTAAAAAATTCAGGGTTTAATCTGTTTATTTCTTCTAATTTTAAAGCTGTGATTTCTCTTAGGGGAGTAGGGTTGTCGACTAATTTTTGGATTAATATTTTAAAAAGGTTTTCTTCAATTGGAGTTTTTAGAGAAATAATTGAAAAAATTTTTTCAAAGTCGTCATTTTCTTCTTTTTTTAAATTTTCAATTAATTCTTCGTTTGAATAATCTTTTTCTAAAAGTTTTAAATATTTGTCCATAAATATTATTAAACCATAACCAAAATGTTGAGAAAAAATTTTTTAAAAAAAATTATAATTAATTTGAATTTTCATAAAAAATGATTAATGAATTTAAAAGCGAGGTTAAAATGGATATAATTAAAAAACTTTTTTCTTTTAACAATGACGAAGCTTCGGCTATCGGGCTTTGCAAGTTTAACGATGACTTTTTTAAGTTGGAAGACGCAAGAAAAAAAGCTAAAAAAATCTTAAAAAAAGACGTTTCTTTAACTCAAATGCTCAAAAGAAGCCCCCAAGTATAACTTTAGCCACAAAAATAAGCTAAGATTTCATTGTGGAAATGAATAATAAGAGGAACAATTATTCCTAAAATCATTCCACAAAAGACTTCAAGTGGAGTGTGGCCCAATAGTTCTTTTAAAACTTCATAAGGTCTCACTTCTCTATCTTTCACAAATTCGTCCACTAGGCGATTTAATGTGGCAGCTGTTTTTCCTGCTGCTCTTCTTAAGCCTGCTGCGTCTTGCATAATTACCAAAGAAAACCCTAGAGAAATCGCAAAAAGCATGGAATCGAGCCCTTGAATAAGAGCGACAGAAGTTGAAAGAGCAATAACTCCGGCTGTATGGGAGCTTGGCATGCCTCCTGTGGTTGTGAAAATTTTAAAGTTTATTTTTTTGTGCGTACATAAATATGTCAAAACTTTGATAAATTGCGCGATAAATGCAGCACTTAACCCACAGAACAAGGCTTCATAGCCTGTATTAAAAAATTGAAAATCTCCCACTATTTCTCTACTTTCTCTATTAATAAATTATAAATG
>CAKURL010000057.1 GCA_934675685.1 uncultured Candidatus Melainabacteria bacterium
AATGCCCTCGCCTTGCTCAAGCTGGCAAGTCTGCCTAGCTTTCGCTTTGCTCGGGTTCTCCGGTTTTTCTTTTCGTATGCCATTTGTTTTTTAATTTCTATCTTTGAAATTAAACTAAAGCCAAAAAAAATAGAAATATAAAAATAAACTAACCTCAAGACCTAATCCAAACAGAGTATTTTTTATGAAAAAAATTCAAATTTTATGTTACGATAATTCTTATCATCAGGGGAGTAATGTGTATTTATGAAAAAAATATTAATAATCACGTCTATAATTATTTTAAGCCTTGTTTCAATTCGCTTTTTAACAACAAAATACCAAGAGCACAAAAGAAACGCACAATTGAAAGCTGCGGCAATTCCGGTTGTTTCTTTAGAAGAAGTCCAAAAGAAAACAATCTATAAATCAATCGAAATCCCAGGAAGGGTGCAATCTCAAGACAAAGTGGACTTGGTTGCAAGAATAGATGGTTATCTTCAAAAAAAACACTTTAAAGAAGGCGATTATGTGAAAAAAGGGCAAGTTTTGTTCACGATTGAACAAACTCAATATATCAATGCCTTAAATCAAGCAAAAGCCCAATTGGAAAACGCAAAAGCGACTTATTACAAAGCTCAAAGAGACTACGACAGAGGCGCTGAGCTTGTGAAAAAAGATTATATTTCAAAATCCACTTATGATGGCTTATATTCTGACAAAAAAGCGGCGGCAGCTTCTATAAAATCTGCTCAAGCGCAACTTGCAGAAGCGCAAAGAAATTTAAGCTACACAACGATTAAAGCTCCTGTTGATGGCAAAATCGGCTCTTTGCAAATTCAAGAAGGAAATTATGTTTCAATTTCTTCTGGAACATTGGCAACGATTACTAAATACAACCCGATTTATGTTAAATATTCAGTTGATTCAAAACAATTAGACACATTAAGACAACTGGATTTTGAACCTAAAAAAGGGCATAATCCCGTGAAGGTTGATTTGATTTTGTCAAACGGCGAAGTTTATCCAATCAAAGGTGTGCAAGATTTTTGGGATAACCAAATTTCCGCTGCTACCGGGACTTTGGATTTCAGAGCTACTTTTGAAAACCCAGATAATATCTTAATCCCAGGGGACTTTTTGAAAGTTAAAGTTTATTCTAACCAACAAACGCAAGCTTTAATCGTGCCTCAAGAACTTGCGCTTCAAGATTCAAAAGGCAGATATGTTTATGTTTTAAATAAAGATAACGTAGTTGAGCAAAAATATTTCACAGACGACGGCCAATATGAAAAATATTGGATTATAAAATCAGGGCTTTCAGAAGGCGAAAAATATGTCGCAACAAATATTACAAAAATTATGCCAAAGGCTGTTGTGAAAGTTCAGGAAAGTGCGCAAGCCGAAGTGAAAAATGAAACTTCGCAAGGGGGTAAATAATGTTAAACCCAAAATTTTTCATAGAACGTCCTAGATTTGCACTTGTAATCTCAATCGTAATCATTCTGGTTGGGATTATTGCGCTTTCAAAGTTGCCCCTAGAGCAATATCCAAATGTTACGCCTCCACAAGTGCGCGTGAGCGCGACATACACTGGCGCAAGTTCAGACGTAATTGAATCCACTGTTGCTGCCCCTATTGAATCTGCTGTAAACGGGGTAGAACACATGCTTTATATGACTTCTGATTCAAAAGATGGTTCTTATTCTCTAAACATATATTTTGAAGTAGGTTCAGACCCTCACATGAACGTTGTAAACGTTCAAAACAAGGTTTCTTTGGTTACTTCAAGGCTCCCTTCTGACGTTTCAAGATATGGTTTAACCGTAAAACAAAATACAGGGGGCGGCGGCTTGTTGTATTATGGGATTTATTCTCCAGACAACTCTGTCGATTTAGTTACTTTGTCAAACTATGCAGCGATTTATCTTAAAGACGAGCTTGCTCGTGTCGATGGGGTAGCTGAAGTACAAGTTTTTGGCGGAAAAGACTATTCTATGAGAATTTGGCTTGATAGCGAAAAACTTGCTGCTCTTAATATTTCGCCAAGCGAAGTCTCTAGTGCCATCACTGCTCAAAACGCACAAGTTTCAGCAGGGGCATTAGGAAATGAACCCGTAATAGATAAAAAAGATATGGCAATCACCCTAAGGACCCCGGGGAGACTTAAAACAAAAGAAGAATTTGAAAATATCATAGTAAAATCTGATGTTTATGGCCAATCTATAAAAGTAAAAGACATCGCAAGAGTCGAGCTCGCTGGCGAAAATTATGTCACAGACGGTAAAGTAGATAATTCTTCTGTTGCTGTTATGTCTGTTTCTCAATTGTCTTATGCAAACTCTATCGCTGTAGCAGACGAATGCAACAAAAGAATGGAAAAATTGTCTCAATCTTTCCCAAGCGGAATAAAATATAGCGTATTTTATAACGCGACAGATTCCGTTCGAGATTCTTTAGAAGAAGTGGTAAAAGCAATCGTTCTTGCCGTGTTTATCGTTGTTGCGACCGTATATTTGTTCTTGGGCGATTGGAGAGCAAGTATTATTCCTTTTGTGGCAATTCCTGTTTCTTTGATTGGGACGTTTGCTGCGTTTAGTGTATTTGGTTTTTCGATAAATACTTTGACTTTGTTTGGTCTGGTGCTCGCCGTGGGGACGGTTGTAGACGACGCGATTGTTGTTGTTGAAAACGTCCAAAGGCACATAGACTTAGGCTTAAAGCCAAAAGAAGCGGCTATAGTTTCTATGGACGAAGTATCAGGTGCCGTTGTTGCGACTTCTTTGGTTTTGATGGCGGTATTTGTTCCTGTTGCTTTCGTTCCTGGGATTACAGGAAAAATGTATCAACAATTTGCCCTAACAATTGCAGTTTCTGTGGGCATTTCGACTGTTGTTGCTTTGACTTTGGCTCCTGCTTTGTGCTCAATCTTTTTAAGATCAAAAGAAGATATGCCACAAAGAAGTTTTTATGAAAAATATAGAGAATTATATAACCACTATTGGCAAGACAAAAAAGACCTTAAAGGGCTTGATTTAGCTAAAGCCTGGGGTGAATTTTTGGCCTATGGCTGGGACGTTTCTTTAAAGAAATTTGATAGATGGTTTGAAAGAACAAAAACAAGCTTCATCGAAGGTGCAAAATACTTCATCGAAACGCCAAAAAGAACTCTTATCACATATTTTATCTTGCTTGCTTTCTTGGTTGGCATGTTTAAAATTATCCCAACAGGTTTCTTGCCAGAAGAAGATAACGGTTCTGTATTCACTTCTGTTCTTTTAAAAGATGGTACATCTTTATCTAAAACAGGAGAATTGACGGAAGATTTGACAAACGAATTTTTGAAAATCCCTGGGATTCATTCTGTTTTGACCTTAGGAGGCTTCAACGGGCAAAACAGTGCGATTTTGATTTCGCATTTGAACGAGTGGAAAACTCGCCTTAGCCCTCCTTGGTATAAATATATCTTTATGTCAAAAGAAAAGAAAAAACAGGCTCATCAAAGCTTGCAAGATATTAAATCCGCAGCTAATGCGCTAAGTATGAAATATCCAAACGCAAGAATATATACGTTCGTTCCTCCTGCGATTTCAGGGCTTTCTATGTTTGGCGGCTTTGAATATCAGCTTTTAGATAAAGCTTCAAGAACGCCAGAAGAATTGTATGTTTTGGCTCAAAAGCTCATTGCAAACGCAAACCAAAACCCTAAGTTGACAAGCGTTATGACGCAATATAACCCACAAACGCCACAACTTATGATAAACATAGACTATGCAAAAATCATGGCGCAAGGAATAAGCGTACAAGATGTGTATACTGCGCTATCAAGCCAATTTGGTACATATTATGTAAACGACTTTAACCTTTATGGACGTGTGTTTAGGGTTATGATGTCTGCTGATGAACAATATCGCTCGACGATTGACTCAATAGATAAAGTATATGTTAAAACGGCAAGCGGAAAGTCTGCTCCTTTGTCTTCTTTGGTTAAAATCGAACCTACGACAGGCGCTTATGACATCACGAGATTTAACATGTATCGCTCTATCCAAATCCAAGGGAACCCTGCTCAAGGGCAGTCTTCAGGGGACGCCCTTAGTGTGATGGAAAAAATCTCGAAAGACATTTTGCCTTCTGACGCCGATTTTGCTTGGAGTGGCACATCTTTACAAGAAATTGAATCTGCTGGGCAAACAGGGATTGTCCTCACTATGTCTTTAGTTTTCGTATATTTGTTCTTGGTTGCGTTATATGAATCTTGGATGTTGCCTATTGGGGTTATGTTAATCGCTCCTATCGCGATGTTGGGCGCAGTGTTGTTCCAATATGTATTTGCGATTTTCCCAATGTGGAGTCAATTGTCTTTGGACTTATATGCGCAGATTGGTTTAATTATGTTAATTGGGCTTGCTGCAAAACAGGCAATCTTGATTGTAGAATTTGCAAAAACTGAAAGAGAAAATGGGCTCGGCATAATTGAAGCAGCCGAAAAAGCCATCACAATCCGCTTCAGAGCGGTTATGATGACAGTTTTAGCTTTCATATTCGGTATTTTACCTTTGGTGGTGGCTGTGGGCCCTGGGTCAGAATCAAGAAAATCTCTTGGTGTTACCGTGTTTGGTGGTATGACGGCTGCTGCAATCTTAGGGACGATTATGGTTCCTGCATTTTATGTAATTATTCAACAATTAAGAGAAAATACAACAAAAAAATGGCATAATAAAAATAATAAAGGGGATAAAAAGGAGGAAAATGAATAAAAAAATAATAGCTTCATTTTTGTTTTTGAATTTTGCTCTTAGTGTTCCTTTTTCTTATGGTGCTTTTTTGAAAAAAGAGTCTAAAAACCAAGAAAATGTTAAAGAAGTGGAAGCGGCTGATTCTATAAATGGCGACCAAAGGCAAAAAATGGACGTCGGGAACAAAATTTTTAAGAAAGATAAGCCAAAAAAAGTCAAAGTGAAGGCGCAAAAGCCAAAAAAACAATATAAAATCAACAAAAAAACAATCGACGAATATAAAATCCCAACGGACGTCTACATGCCTGTTGGAGAAACGACCGATAAAGTCGTGAAATTGGAAGGCGGAGTTTCTAAATCTGTGCAGTTAAATATGGCAGATTGTATTGAGCTTGCTCTTATAAACAACCCTAAAATAAGAGCTGCTTATGCTCAAAGCGAAGTTGCAAAATATCAAAAATTTGAAACATTAGCAGGCTACACTCCTCGCCTCGATTGGACAAGTTCTATAAACCACAGCATGCCAGACTTGAGTATGATAAGAAACATGGCAGGCATGGGCTTTAACAAATATACCCTAGGGCAAATAGGCATAAAACAGCTTGTTTGGGACTTTGGCTATAC
>CAKURL010000058.1 GCA_934675685.1 uncultured Candidatus Melainabacteria bacterium
CTTCAAGGCTTGTTCCCGTGGTCAAAATCACACAAGGTGCAAAATATTCTATTCCAAGCTCATCTGTTGCACCTTTAATGACATTGTTTTCTACAATTAAATCCACAATTTGGATTTGTTTTAAAGTTATATTTTCTTCATTTTCGACAAATTTTCGAGCAGTGTATTTATATTCTTTTTTGTCTGATTGAGCGCGAAGTGCGTGGACTGCTGGGCCTTTTGAAGAATTTAGAGTTTTTAATTGCATATATGTTAAATCTGCAATTTCTCCCATAACGCCACCTAGGGCATCAATTTCTCGAACTAAATTAGATTTAGCAGGGCCACCTATAGCAGGGTTACAAGGCATAAGACCAATGTTTTCGATATTTAAAGTAGTAAGTAAAACTTTTAAACCAAGCCTCGCCGCAGCGATTGAAGCTTCAACTCCAGCATGGCCTGCGCCTACTATTATGCAATCAAATTTATTATTATCTACATTTGAAGTCATTTTTTTGCCTTTTTATTGCTAATTTTCTATAAACTTCGGCTATAATCTCATTAATACTTTCTATAAAAGTTTTTATAAAAGAACGGCGCCCGATTTTTCAATTGGCAAATTTAAGAAATTAGACTTAACGTTATAATAATTCCAAGTGTTTGTCACGATTTCTTTAATTTCGCCAGCACCAATTCCATTGTACAAAACTAAAATCGAAGGCCCAGCTCCGCACAAAACAACCCCTATCACACCATTTACGTGTTTTAAGCCATTCATGATATCGGTTAACCCTGGGACAAGTTTTTCCCTATAAGGTTGATGTAATTTATCTTTTAAAGACATTTTTAAAAGTTCTTCATCTTTATTATAAAGAGCGTCAACAAACATAGCGCTTCTTTTTAAATTGAAAACAGCACTCGTCATAGGAACTTCTTTAGGCAAGACTGAGCGAGAAACTTCTGTGTTTAATTCGTAGTCTGGAATACAAACCATTAATTTCCAGTCGTCGTTCCAAGGAAGCTTTCTATAAATCACTTCTCCATCGTCTTCCCAAGAAGAAATAGTAACTCCACCTTTAAAAGCAGGAGTGATGTTGTCCGGGTGCCCTTCGATTTCAGTTGCAATAGACATCAAGACTTTTTCATCTGCAACTCTTCCTAAAAGCTCGTTTGCAGCAATCAAACCCCCAACTATCACAGAAGAGGACGACCCAAGCCCGCGAGAAACAGGGATTTGGGTTTTGATTGTGATTTTAAGTTCGTTTGGAGTTTGCCCGATGAAATTATATAAAAGCTCGATTGCTTTATAGACAATGTTTGATTTATCTGTTGGAATATCAATTATGCTATTTTCATCGTTATTTTTTTCGTTGATGATATTTATTTCAATTCCAGACCCAGGAAGAACCATCTCTTCTACTGAAATCACATTATACAAAGGCAAAGCCAAGCCAAAAGAGTCGAACCCTGGGCCTAAATTTGCAATTGTTGCTGGAGTTTTTACGCTTACTTTCATAACTAATCCTATTGAACCTTTACAGGCATAATCAAACAAATATAATTCGAAACATCTTCTTGTGGCTTAAATATCGTAGCCGCCAATACGTCAGAAATTTCAATTTCAATGTTTTTTGTATCCATATTTTTCAATGCATCTAAGACATATTTATAGTTAAACGCGGTAAGCATTTCGTCTTGCGAATATTCGATATCAATATAGTCTTTTGATTTTCCTGCTTCTGATGTGTCTGCCATAATTTCCAATTGACCTTGTGAAAAATTAAATTTCACAACATTTGTTCTATCGTTTACCATGATAGAAACTCTTTCAATTGAATTTATCAATTCCGCTCTATCTACGACGATTTTTTTGTCGTTTGAATTTGGAATAAGTTGTTGATATTTTGGATAAATTCCATCAATCAATTTTGATTGGAAAGTTAAATTTTCAAATTCAAATTGAATTTTATTTTTGAAAACTTTTACAGTAATGTTTTCATCTTCCACTAATGAAGAAATTCTTTGTACTTCTGCTAAAGTTTTTGCGTTCACAATGAAATTAAGATTTTCTTCAATCGTTGTTTCGATTTCTTTTTGAACTCTTGTTAGTCTATTTCCGTCTGTTGCTGCAAGCTCTAAAATATTGTTTTCGATATTAAAACAAACGCCCGTTAAAACTGCTTGTGTTTCTTGAGAAGAAACTGCAAAAATCACTTGCTTAATTGCTTTTGAAAATTCTTGTTTATTCAAAACAAACATTTTTGAATCTTGTTCTTGATTTTGTTCAAAAACATCAGGGAAATCGTTTGCGTCTAGCCCAACTAAATCAAATTCTGTTTTTCCGCTTTTGATTTTAACGTTTTCCATATCGTCTGCTTTGATTGTAATTTCTGTAGAAGAAATTTTAGAAACGATTTCTGAAATTTTTCTTGCGCTTAGAGTGACTTTCCCTTCGTTTTCTACTTGAGCAGAAGTCTTATAACTGATTGCTGAAATCAAATCAGTCGCATAAAAACAAATTCTATCAGAAGAAACGCAATCTATTAAAATATTTGATAAGATAGGCTGAATTGCCTTTTGCGCAGTAATTTTTTCAACAATTTTAATGCCATTTGAAAAATCTTCTTTATTTAAAATAATTTCCACACTCAGCCCCTTTATTTTTAAATCTAACTTAGCTTAATTTATTTTGTTTTAAGTTTATACTTACTTTCTTTAAAATTATAGTATAAAAACAAAAATAAACAAAAGTTGCCCTAAAAAATAAAAAATCCTTTCTAAAAGTGCTTTTTCTTTTTTGTTTCTATTTATATATAAATATATATATTTATATAAAGAATTAATAATCTATAATAAAGACTAACTATTTGTATAAAACTTTAAAAGTGCTTTTTAAAAGCCTTATGTAGTCTCTGATTTGACGATTTTTAAAAACGAAAAACCATGTTCAAAACTATTTTAAAAATTATACATTAATTCTACAAAAGAAAATTATTTAACTTTTGAAACAGTAAGACAAGTAATATTAGAAAAGCCATTATTTAATAATAAATCTATAATTTCATTCAAAGTAGCTCCAGAAGTAGTGATGTCGTCTATTAAAAGAATATTTGAATTTTGATATTTTAAAATTAAATCTTTATTTATATCAAAGCTGCCTTTAATGTTTTTGTGTCTATTTTTCGCTTTATACTGCGGTTTTGTATATTTTATCTTCTTTAATAATTTTCTTTCTATTTTAAAATTTGTGAGCTTTTGAAATTCTTTTGCAATTAAAAACATGTGTTCGTAGCCTCGAGACAAGTTCTTTGTAAAATAAGAAGGTGGATAGATAATTATAAAATCATCTTCTAAATTTAGTTTTTTAAAGTATGTGAACATTATCTTTGCAAGCACGATTGCGCAAGATTTTTTGTGCTTAAATTTTAATAAATGGATTAATTTTTTGACATTTGTTTGATAAAGTACGCAAGAAAAAATTGAAACACCATTATAAATTCGATGTTGAAAACCAGACAAATAATGAACATCTTTTGAACAAGTTTTGCACAACAAATTGTCGACTTTTGAACAACCGCAAATGAGGCACTTCTTGTTATATATTAAATCAAGAAATGCCTCATATAAGTAATTTATAAAGTTTATTGTTTTTCTAATCACAAAGATATTTTAGATTTTTTCAAATTTTATTTCATCATCTTTGAAATCTATTTTTATTTTGTCGTTGTCTTTGAATTCGCCTTTTAACAAAAGCTTAGATAATGGGTTTTCGATTAATTGGCGAATTGTTCTTTTCAAAGGTCTTGCGCCATACATTGGGTTATATCCTTGAAGGGCAAGATGTTCTTTTGCTTCTTTTGTGATTTCGATTTCGATTTTTCTTTCTTTTAATAATTCTCTTAAATAGTTAACTTGAATGTCGACTATATGAGACAAATTATCTAAAGTCAAAGCATCAAAGAAGATTGTTTCGTCAATTCTGTTTAAGAATTCAGGTTTAAAGTATTGTCTTAATTTAGCCATGATTTCTTCTTTAACTTGTTCTTTGTTCGAAATGTTTCCTTTTATTGCGTTATCAAGAATGATATCAGAGCCGATATTAGAAGTTAGAATAATAATCGTGTTTTTGAAATCTACAGTTTTGCCTTTTGAATCTGTTAATCTTCCGTCATCAAAAATTTGAAGCATTAAATTAAAGACATCTGGGTGCGCTTTTTCGATTTCATCAAACAATATTACGGAATATGGTTTTCTTCTGACTGCTTCTGTTAATTGGCCGCCTTCGTCGTAGCCGACGTACCCCGGAGGAGCTCCTATTAAACGAGCGACTGAGTGTTTTTCCATGTATTCTGACATATCTATTCTAATTAAACTGTCTTCATCTAAAAACATAAATTTAGATAAAGCTTTAGCAAGTTCAGTTTTACCAACCCCAGTAGGGCCTAAGAATAAAAATGTTCCTATTGGTCTTTTTGGGTCGGATAAGCCGCTTCTTGCTCTTCTAATGCTATCAGAAACGACATTCACTGCTTCATCTTGTCCGATTACTTGGGAATGTAAAACATCTTCCATTTTAAGAAGTTTTTCAGATTCTTCTTCCACTAATTTTGCCACAGGCACCCCTGTCCATTTTGAAATAATGGTTGCGATATCGTTTTCGTCTATTTCTTCTTTAAGCAAAGTGTTTTTCTTTTCTGTATTTTTGCAATTTTTTAATTGTTCCATTAATTCCGGTAATTTTCCATATTGCAACTTTGCAGCAAGCTCTAAGTTATAGTCTCTTTGAGCTTGTTCGATTTGGTGCTTTACTTTATCTATTTCAGATTTGATTTCAACTTCGCCTTTGATAGAAGATTTTTCTTTTTCCCATTGAGCTTTTAAAACGTCGATTTTAGAATTTATTTCATCAAGCATTTTTTGTACTTTTGAAATTTTTTCTTCATCATTATCGTCTTTTAAAGATTGCAATTCGATTTGAAGTTGGAGTTTTTGTCTTTCCAGTTTATCAAGTTCCTCTGGCATAGAATCAATTTCAATTCTAACGGCGCTAGAAGCTTCATCAACTAGGTCGATTGCTTTATCTGGAAGGAATCTATCTGTTATATATCTATCTGATAATTTTGCCGCCGCAACAAGGGCGTTATCTTTAATTCTTATTCCGTGGTGCACTTCATATTTATCTTTTAAGCCACGAAGAATAGAAATCGTGTCTTCGACACTTGGTTCTGCCACCATAATAGGTTGAAAAC
>CAKURL010000059.1 GCA_934675685.1 uncultured Candidatus Melainabacteria bacterium
AAAATTGCAGCGCCTGCGCCATCTCCAAACAACACGCAAACAGACCTATCTGTCCAATCTGTAAATTTTGTTGTTGCATCTGTTGCAACGACTAAAATATTTTTAGCTAAGCCCGATTTTATATATGCTTCTGAAACAGAAAGCGCATAGATAAAGCCGCTGCAAGCAGCTTTAACGTCAAAGCAAGAAGCATTTTTCGCCCCAATTCCAGCTTGAATTAAGCAAGAAACAGAAGGATAAACGTCTTCAGGGGCGCTTGCTGCTGCTATAATTAAATCAAAATCTAATGGGTTAAAATCTGCTCTTTTAATTGCTTTTTTTGCTGCTTCTAGTCCTAAAGTGGTTGAAGTTTCGTCTCCAGAAGCTACTCTTCTTTGTTTTATACCTGTTCTTGTTGTAATCCATTCGTCTGACGTGTCTAAGATTTTAGTCAAATCGTCGTTTGTGATTACGTTTTTTGCAACTTCGAAATCAATTGCTTTTATTTTTACTCCGATATTTTCCATAATTAATTTACCTCTTTAATTAAATTTAGCCCGAACAAATAAGCTTCAATGTTTTTTTGGATAATGCTTGTTTTGTTTTTAAGGCTTTTGTTGTATGCTTCTTTCACATTTTCAAAAGAAAAAGACCCTAATACTTTGGACAAAATCCCAAGCGCAATAGAATTTGCGACTTTGATATTTCCAAGTTTTTGCGCTTCTTGGGTCAATGGCGCAAAAATATATTTAATATCTTTTCTTGTTTTTTCTATTGTCGCCAAGGAAGAATTCACAATAATAGTGCCATTTTCCTTCACTTTTGAAATAAATTTTTCTAAAGATTTTTGATTTAAAGCTATCAAAAAGTCTATCTTGTCATTTTGAATTGAAAAAATTTCGCTATCAGACATGTTGATTTCGCAATTCACGGCGCCACCTCGGACTTCTGCGCCATAGCTAGAGCAAAAAGTGACAAATTTGTTTTCCAACATAAAAATATTTGCTAAAATCGCGCCCAAAGAAAGAACTCCTTGCCCTCCTGCACCCGAAACTATAAAATTTTTGATTTTCTTTTTCATTTTTGTCTTTTTATCCTTTGATATCCTTAAATACCTTTATCGGGTACACATTAGTCAATTCTTCTTCAATTTTTTTATGAGCTTCAATTGGGCTCAATTTCCAATTTGTGGGGCAGCTTGATAAAATCTCAACAAAGCTGAACCCTAAACCTTCTTTTTGATATTGAAAAGCTTTTTTAATCGCATTTTTAGCATTATAAATATTTTTAATATCATATAAAGCAACTCTTGCGCTAAAGCTTACGCCGTCGCACAAAGAAATATGTTCTGCAGTTTTAATTGGAAAGCCATAATATTCTTTGTTTCTGCCCGTGGGGCTTGTAGTTGTGATTTGGTTCATGATGGTAGTTGGCGCAAGTTGCCCTCCTGTCATTCCATAATTTGTATTATTTATACAAATCGCCGTGATGTTTTCTCCTCTTAAAGCGCTATGCAAGGATTCAGATAAACCAATAGATGTGAAATCGCCATCTCCTTGATATGTAAAGACAAATTTTTCTTCTTTATTTGCTTTTGTCGCCCTTTTTACTCCGGTTGCCACAGCGCATGCTCTTCCGTGCGGAGCTTCCACACAATCTACATCTAAGAAATTATACAAAAAAACAGAACACCCAGAAGAAGCAACGGCAATTGTCTTATCTTGCAATTCTAATTCGTCTAGCGCTTGAGCTACAAGCTTTATAGCGAGCCCATGGTCGCAGCCGGGGCAGAAAGTATATGTTGAATTTTCTTTTAGCGATTTTGGCACACTATATACTTTTTGCGCTTGCATTTTGCACCCCCAAAATTTCATCTGTCATTTTGACTATTTCTTCTGTAGAAAGCCACTTCCCAACAGGTTTTCCTATGAAAGACACTTTCGCATTAGACAAAATTGAAAGCTGAACATCTTTCAGCATTTGCCCTAAATTCATCTCGACATCTATAAATTGTTTTGCTTTTAAAGATAGCTCTCTAAGCCTTTGATATGGGAAAGGATAGAGTGTTTTTGGCCTAAATAAGCCGACTTTTATTCCTTTTTCTCTATAATGTTCTACGACATCTTTTAAAGAGCGCGCCATAGAGCCAAAAGCCGTGAATACGATGTCTGCATCTTCCAACATATATTCTTCATATTGAACCTCGTTTTGTTCAATATAGTCAAATTTTTGTTTCAAAGCTAAAATGTGGCGGTTTAGCTTGTTTTGGTCGGGTTCTAAAGAATGGATTTTCCTAGAAGCTCTGTCTTTTTTGCCCGAAAGTGCCCAAGAGGAGGTTTCTACTTCGCAATATGGATTTTCTTTGATTTCGCAAGGTTCTGCCATTTGGCCCAAAAGCCCATCTGCCAAAAGAATTACAGGGGTTTTATAGCGAAAAGCAAGATAATATGCGCGATAGATAAAATCCACACATTCTTGAACACAACTTGGCGCAAGGACGATTGTTTTATAGTCTCCGTTTCCTCCGCCCACGACAGCTTGGTTGTAGTCGCCTTGGGAAGGATAGATATAGCCTTGGCCTGGGCCTGCTCGCATGACATTTACTAAAACCAAAGGTAATTCATCTGAACACGCATAAGATAGCGTTTCTTGCATTAAAGCAACTGCGCAAGAAGAGCTTGAAACTAAAGACTTTGTGCCTGTGGAAGCAGCGCCTAGCGCCATATTAATCGCCCCTATTTCAGATTCAGCGCAAACATAACCTAAGCCCAGCTCTTGCATTTTTGCGCTTAAGTATTCACCAATTTCTGTTTGAGGGGTGATGGGGTAGCCAAAATAACATTTTACGCCGCATTTAAGTGCAGCCTTGGCTATCGCAATATTTCCTTTTAAAAGCTCTTTTTCCATTATTCTTTATAAACACCTATGATTGCATTATCGGGGCAGCTCATCGCGCACATCTTGCATGCTGTGCATTTTTTTTCTTCGTCCGAAAATTCGACGAGTTGTTCTCCGGTCTTGCCCAAAGTTTCGCTTTTTTTGATTAATTTATTGGGGCATGCAAAAATGCATAAATAACAAGATTTACATTTATTGTTATCTATTTCAATATAGCTCATTTTCTCTCCCCGACAAATAATATCTTCGCCAAACATAAGGCACATTTTATTAAACATTTGAAATTCAAATGTTTCAATATATATATTGTCTCACAAAATTAAAAAAAAAGGAAAAATTAAATTTATTTTAAAAATAATTTAGAAATTTTGGAATTTTTATAATAATTATATAACTCGATTGCAAAAGTGTCGTTTGAATTTATTGCTTCGATGAGTTCAGACTTCATAAGCTCCAAAGAAGAAAACCCCTCGAAAAGATAAAGTTGATAGATTTCAATCCCCAAAACTTCTGAGATTTTTTGAATTGTTTCAAAAGATGGCGCATATTTTCCTCTTTCAATGTTGCTTAAAGATTGAGGTTCGATGTTTATTTTTTCTGCGAAAGCTTCTTGCGTGATGTTTCTTTGTTTTCTAAAAAACCTTATTCTCTCGCCTAGTTTCTTTTTTGCGTCGTCATTTTTTGTCATATCACAATTCTCAAATTAAGTGCACATGATTAACACAACGCGCAACATTAATTTTTCTTGATTTTTAACTTAAAACATTATATATTTAATTTAAAACATTGAAATTTTTAATATCTTAATGTTTAACGCGCTAATTTAAAAAAATAATTAGTCAAAGGAGAAATATTTTGTCAAAACACAAACTAACAAAGCCCGCTTTGGGCGCATTTTCGCTTGTCGAATTAATGCTTTCTTTAATCGTGATTTCACTTGTGGCAGTTGCTTTTTCGCCCGTAATTACAAAAAAGCTTTCAAGTGGCAAAGATGAAATCACTCTTCAAAAAGACTCTGTCCCCGTTGGGACAATTATGATTTGGCTTGGGCAAGAAGCGCCGGAAGGCTGGCTTTTGTGCGACGGGAAGGATTTTAGCGAAGCTAAATATCCAAAGCTCAAAAAGTTCTTAGGAAAAACAAAAACGCCGGACATGAGAGGATATGTCCCAAAAGGCGCCACAGACAAGGAAAACAAGGATTAATTTAAATTATAGGAGCAACAAAATACCATGAAAAAGATTTACAAAATTTTACCTTTACTTTTCTTAATAGTTTTTTCAAATCTCAACATTTCTTCATATTCAAGCGAGATGTATTGTTGGGAAGAAACAAAATATCAAGGAGATTTTAGCAAAAATAACAAATTGGCAACCAACGCAAAAGCAACAGATTCATATTTATATGACACATTAAAAGATAAAGCAACGATAATCCCTGTTGGGGTTGTAAGCTATAAGAATACGGCTGCTAGTAATTCCGGTTACGCCTATGCTTACCATGAAATATATACAAGAGTTTTTTATGTAGATTATTTTAATGGCGACTGGCATAATAACTACGCAGACGCAACATTTTTAAAATTTTGCGCAGTGTTTAATTCTTCAGATTCTTCTTCTGGGGGCTCTTCCGGTGCTGCTACGGCTTCTGTGAATTATATTATTAAAGCAAAATAGGTTTATTTTTGTGTTTGATGTGTGCGGAAGGCAACTTCCGCTTTTTCTTTGCCAAATTTATATAAAATTTTTTGTCATTCTGAAAGCTCTAAAAAACAAGCGAAGTGTAGTTTTTTGAGCTGTTCAGAATCTCTAAAACATGAGATGTTTTCATTCAACAATCTGGATTTGTTCATTTTTCTTCTTTTGAGCGATACAAAAGAAGAAAAAAGGAACCAAAAAGAAGAAAATATCGCCATGTGGATATCCTTCAATTCAAAAATAGAAATTAAAAAACAAATGGCATACGAAAAGAAAAACCGGAGAGCAAGCCGTCTTATTATTTAATAAAAGAATTAAAACACGTATTTCGTGAGATGACTTTTTGGCGCGCTTGACTGTTTTTCTTCAGACATTTGTTTTTTAATTGTGGGGTGAAATAAAAGCCTTAGATTTTTCTCTTTCGGTTCACTTTCTCTTTTGCATTTGTCTGGCGTTTGAAGAATGGTAAAAGAGA
>CAKURL010000060.1 GCA_934675685.1 uncultured Candidatus Melainabacteria bacterium
TAAAAGCCTTAGATTTTTCTCTTTCGGTTCACTTTCTCTTTTGCATTTGTCTGGCGTTTGAAGAATGGTAAAAGAGAAAGTGAACAAAGCGAATTTGATGTTGAATGTTTACAATCCATGTTTTAGAGATTCTGAAACAAGTTCAGAATGACGGATTGGTAGTTAAAATCTAACACTTCATATTCCATAAATCCTGAAACACCAAGTAGGTACGTAAAAATTAGTTTTCGCAAAGCTTAAATAATTTTCTAGAGAGTTCATAATGACCAAAACTTATCCTTTTTAAAATTTCATGATAAAATTATAACCATAGTTATAGAGGACAATGTATGAAATTAGATACAACAACGGCGAAGAATTCTTTCAAGTATTCTTGGCTTTTAAAAAGGATTTTTCCTTTCGTCAAACCTTATTTATTCAGGATTTTTCTTGGATTTTTAATCGCTATTCCATTGGGACTTTTAGACGGGGTTACAGCCTTCGCACTCAAGCCTTTTATGGATTATGTCGTAGGAAAGCAAGATTGGGTTTTCCATATTTTGGGGCATGAATATACCTTAACTTGGCAATTATTTTCTTTCTTGATTCCTTTTGGGGTTGTGGCTTTTGCAGGTTTTCAAGGGGTTTTAAGATATTTAAATGATTATATTTCAACTTGGACAAGCCAAAGAATCACAAACGACGTGAAATTTTCCCTGTTCCATAAATTAATCTACATGGACCCACAATTTTTTGACGAAAATTCTTCTGGGGTAATTATCCAAAGATACATGGGAGACCCGCAGACCGCTTCTTCTGGGATTGTGGACCAAATAAAGACAATTACAACAAGCTTGTGTGGCGCTGTGGGGCTCATTGCGGTTATGCTATATAGCTCTTGGAGGCTCGCAATCGTGGGCGTTTTGGTTTTGTTTGTTGCGTTTTTGCCTGTTGCCTTAATTAGAAAAAGAATAAAATCCGCTTCTAATAAAAACATGGTGATAGGAGGAAATATCACAACAAACATTAATGAAACCTATAGTGGAAACAAAGTCATGGCTTCATATTCTTTGCAAGGGCGCCAAGAGGAATATTTTAGAAAGCAAACTTGGGATTCTTTCAGAGTAAACATGTCTTTAATCAAGCGCGCAGGCTGGATGAGCCCGATGATGTATTTAATCGCTTCTTGTGGGATTGCGGTCGTTTTGGCTTATGGTACAAACCTTATTAACACTGGGGTCATGACAGCAGGGGGCTTTGCTTCTTTTGTGACATCTTTGCTTTTGTTGTATAAACCGGTGAAAACCTTAGGAAACACCTTGACAAATATTCAAAATATTTTTGTTGCAATGGGTCGTGTTTTTGAATTGTTCGACTTAGAGCCTGAAATCGTAGATTCCAAAAACCCAATCGCGCTTTCAGGGTTAAAAGAAAAAATTGAATTTAAGAATGTTAATTTTGCTTATGACAAGAAAAATCTTGTTTTAAAAAATATCAATTTAACTGTTCCAAAAAACGAAACTTTGGCGATTGTGGGGAATTCTGGGGGCGGAAAATCCACACTTGTGAACCTCATTCCAAGGTTTTATGAGGTGACTTCTGGTAGCATTGAAATCGACAATGTAAATGTTAAAGATTTTTCCCTAGAAAGCTTAAGGCAAAATATTTCTATGGTTTTTCAAGACAATTTCTTATATTCAGGAACAATCAGGGATAATATTTTGATGGGCAACCCAAACGCAACAAAGGAAGACTTGGAATCTTCAATTAGATATGCGCATTTAGAAGACTTTATAAAAGAGCTTCCGCATGGGCTTGATACTGTCTTGGGCGAAAGAGGGACAAGCCTTTCCGGCGGGCAAAGACAAAGAATTGCTATCGCAAGAGCGATGATAAAAAATGCGCCTATTGTAATCTTAGACGAAGCGACTTCTGCTTTGGACAACGAATCTGAAGCGATTGTGCAAAAGGCGATGGATAATTTGATGCAAAATAGGACAGTGTTTATCATAGCGCATAGGCTTTCGACTATTAAAAATGCGAATAGAATAATCGTGATAAACGACGGAGAGCTTGTTGAATCGGGCACTCACGAGGACTTGTTGAAAATCGAAGATGGGCATTATAAACATCTTTACGAAATGCAATTTAAGTCTCAAGAACAAAAACAATAAATAAACTAAAAAGCGCACTCGTTGCGCTTTTTAAGCTTTAGGATAAAAAATGAGAAAAAAACAAGCAAAAGCATTAGGATTTTTAAACGGAATAATTGCTTCTGTGAGCTACGGCACAAACCCTTTGTTTGCAATTCCTTTGTACCATGGGGGTGTTGGGGTCGATAGCGTTTTGTTTTATCGCTATTTTTTCGCTACGATAATTTATTTTATCTGGATTAAATTTTTCAAAAAACAATCTTTAAAAATCAATTTAAAAGAAGGAATTTCTTTGTTTTTCTTGGGGATAATTTTTGCGCTTTCTTCTTTGACTTTGTTTATGGCTTTTAAATTCATAAGCTCTGGGCTTGCATGTACGATTTTGTTCATCTATCCTGTGATAGTCGCGATTTTATCAAGCTTTTTAGGAGAAAAAATCACAAAAACGACGATTTTTTCGATATTTTTAGCGCTTTTTGGAATAATCCTTCTTTATTCAGGAGACGAAACTTTGAGGCTAAATTTAAATGGAATTTGGTTCGTTTTGCTTTCTGCTTTGTGCTATGCGCTTTATATTGTAGGCGTTCGAAATATCCCTTATGTCAAAGGGATAAAGCCATATAAGCTTTCTTTTTATGTCATGGCTTTTGGGGTTTTTCTTTTTGTTTTTAGCTCAAATTTTTGTAGAAACCTTGATGTCATAACGGAGCCAAAGTTATGGGCTTTTGTCTTTATGATAGCCATTATTCCAACAATTATTTCAATTGAAACAATTACGATTTCGATAAAAATAATAGGTTCTACCCTAAGCGCGGTCTTAGGGGCATTAGAGCCTGTCACCGCCTTGTGTTTTGGGGTTTTGTTTTTTGGAGAAACTTTAACAATAAAGACTTTAATTGGGATTTTTCTTGTTCTTTTTGGGGTGACTTTAGTGGTTTTGAGGGATAATATTAAATCTTTTTCAAAAGAGTTTTTTGAAAAAATAAAACTACATAAAAATTCATAAAACTAAACATCAAGCCAAAAAGATTGATTAAGTGTTATTATTTTCTTATGAACAAAAAACGTGCAATTAAAATAATTTTTCTTTTGATTTTTTTCTTAATCGCGTGGGGCGTGATTTGGTCTTTTAATATCACAAAGACTGTGAGAAAAAACAGCGATAGCGCGAACATGAAAAATCAGCATGCTATTGTGAAAAACATCGTCGTTACAGAAACGCAAGACGAGAAAAAATATTGGGAATTTTACGCAAAATCAGGAGAATATAATTCTGAAAACAATAGCGTGAAGCTTTATGAAGTCATTGGAAATTTTTACGATAAAAACGAAGAAGTGGTTGTGAGCTTCAAGTCGCAATCCGGAAAATATGACGAAAAAACAAAAGAAGTGGTTTTGTTTGGGGATAATTTGTTTGTTGGGAAAAATGGCTCTCAGCTTTACGCTGATCACATTGTCTGGAAGGGCAAGGATTCTGACATACATGCAGATGGAAATGTCCAATTTATCCAAGAAAACAAGCTTGTTTCTAAAGCAAAAAGGGCGATTTTTAATTCTACTTTGACGAATTTTAAAATCCTAGATAACACTGTGACTAAAATATACGCGGACGACCAAGATAAGAAAAAATATACACTGAAGTAATTTTGTGTTAGATTGTTTATTATGAAGAAGATTAATAAGAAAATTTTAATATTATTTATTTCGTTTTTGTTTATGGGGAGCGTTTTTGGAATTACCATAGAATCCAAAAAACAAGAAATCAGAGCAGACGAAAACAAAGGCTATTTCACAGGCGACGTAAAAGTGCAAGTGGGAGATGTCGTGGTACAGTCTCCAAGGGCAGACTTAGACTTAGAACCAGAGACAAAAAAGCCTTCTATTGCGACTTTTTTCGATAAACCTTATGCGCAACAAATCAAAAACAACAAAAAGCACGAGGTAAAAGCAGACATTATAAAAGTTTCTTTGATTAAAAAAATAATAACTGCTCAAGGAAACGCGCAAACAAACGTTTTAGAAGACAAAAAGCCAACAATTATCATAACTGCAGATATGCAAGAATATGACACAACAACAAACCTCATGAAAGCGATAGGGGGTGTTGTTATAAACTATGAAGATATGGTGGCGACTTCTGATAATGCGTATGCATTAATGAACAAACAAGGCGACGTGCAAAATTTAAAATTATCCTCAAAAGCAATGATAAAACAAGATAAAAGCATAATTAAAGGGGATTCTATCCAATATTCAAAAATGCGCCAAGACATCATTGC
>CAKURL010000061.1 GCA_934675685.1 uncultured Candidatus Melainabacteria bacterium
GTGCTAGGGCAGCAAACCCGGGAGCAATTTCTCTAATTAATGCAACAGCTAAGAAACCACCTATATAGCTTTCTCCTCCGGACATCAAAAATTGCCTTCCTACTTGCAAAGCGATGACGCTTGCTGCGATGAAAACAATAGACATGCAAATTCCTAAAGAATCGAAGCCAATCGCGCTAATTTGAGAAAATACACTTGAAATTCTCAAATTTCCTTTTAAAATGTATTTCATTGCATAAAAAAAGTTTAAAACGCATTGTCCGAGAAATTTAATCATGCCCAATTATATATTCATAAAATAAAAAAAGCTAGATTTTTTATGTATTTTTATAGTAAAATACACTTATGATAGTATTCGATATATTATTTGCGTGTTTAATAATTTATTTATTATTATATTGTATCTATCAACTTTTCTTCTATTTGAAAGCAAGAGACGTTGAAGAATATTTTGACTTGCAAGAAAAAACAAGAAGTACAGTCATCGAAGAAAACAAATTTTGCATTTTAATTTATGCAACAAATAAAAACAAAAATTTAGACAAGCTTTTGGGCGTTTTAAACAATCAATCTTATAACAAAGAAAACTATGAAGTCCATGTCGCATACCAAGTAGAAGAAAAAGAACCAAATACTTTAAGAGAATATGCGCTTGGAGCATATATCCACAATATCCAAAACTCCGACTATTTTTCAAAAGACAAAGCTATCAACTTGCTTTTAGAAAAATTAAAAGATGAAAACAAATTTGACGCATTTATCTTCATCGGCGCAAACCGCATGGTGGGAGAAAGATATTTAGAAAATGTGAACAAATCAATCCACGGAAGCGGAGTGTATATAGGCTCTAAAGTCTGTGTGAACGAAAGAGATAAATTCTCCAAAAAAATCAAAAATTCTATCATAAACGCATATTTAAAATATACAGACAGAACAAAAAACTTCGCGCGCTCGATGTTCAATTTGCCATTTTTCATAGATGGAGATAATGCAATCATTACTTCAGACATTATCGAAAAAATGGGCTATGTGGGCTTAGAAGACAAAAGCTCTCAATTAGAATTTTCCTTGGAGCTTGCCATAAATGATGTGAAAATCACATATTGCCCATATATCATAAGTGCTATTGATATTAAATATTTAGATTTTTCATCAGTTTCTATCAAAGACAAAATCAACTTGTTTTTGCATTATTTCCCGCAATTAATCTTCAAAAACAACTCTTTTAGAGAATTTATTTTGTTTTTATTGAAACCAAATTCAATTTTAGTCTTGCTTGCTTTCATTGTGGCTGTATTTTTATCTATCTATTCTTTTTATGGAATTTCAAGCAAACTTGTTGTGGCTTTGGGCGCATTTTTGCTTGCAAATTTTATCATCTCGGTCAATGTTTCTCAAATGCACCCAAACGAAGTCTTTTGGCTCTTGATGTACCCTTTATGTTTGATTTGGCAAAAGACGAAGCTTTTCATAAACGGGCTTACTATGAATTCGATTATTGATAGCCAATATGAAGAAGAAAATATAAACTCTGCCACCGTGAGCGCCGTTGTGAACAACGGGAAAAAAGATTTTATCTGCAAGATTGATTTAGTCGCAGAAGACGGCATGAAAAAAGTGGTCTATAGAGAAGGAAATAGATTTATTTCAACAAATTCTTGCCTTAGAATGTATGACGCAATTACAGATATAATTTATAAATTAAATAGCAAAGGTTTGACTTTAAAAGTTTGTCAAAATTGCAAAAATTTCGTCCTTCAACCGGACGGCACTTTAGATTGCTTAAACGGCAAATGCCAAATTTCAAACAACGAAATTTTAATCTGGAACGGCTGCCAATTCTTTAGACAAAACGACCAAAATGACACTTTGAATTTAGACTAAAATTATATTATTTAAGGCTGCCCTGAATTATCTTCAAAAATTTCGCCCAACATATATAATGAGCCGCAAAAAATCTTTAAATCGTCTTTATTTTCTTTGATAAATTCTTCTTTTGAAGGCGCTTTTTTGATATTTTGAATAGATATATTGTTATTTTTTAAATCTTCAATAAATTCTTCAAATTTTAAAGAGCTATTATGGGAAAATTCTCTAAAATATAGCTCGTCATTTTCTTCTTTGTTTAAAAGAATTTGGACCATTTTTTTATAATCTTTATTTTTTAAACAACCAAAATAAAACTTCTTCTTTATGTTTTTAAAATTTTCATCTAAAAATTTCCTTAAAACGTTTGCCCCAGAAGGATTATGAGCGCCATCGATTAAAATATTATTTTTACTATCAAAATCGAGCCTAAATTTCCAAGAAACATTTTTAAGAGCTTGCTTGATATCGACTTCATCTATTAAGATGTCAATATTTTGAATCACGCCAAGAGCAAGAGCTAAGTTTTCTTTTTGGTGAGAACCCAGAAGGTTAAATTCATATTTTTTGTTCTTTATAATTGCAAAATTTTTGTTATCTTTAAATTCGATTTTTATGTCGTCATCGGCTAAAATCAAAGCTGCGTTTTCGTTTTCAGAAACTTTTTTAATCACATCAAAACCAAGATTGTTTTTTGAAACAACAACTTTTGAATCTTTTTTTATTATTCCTGCTTTTTGAAGAGCAATTTTTGAGATTGTATCTCCCAAGCGCTCCGTATGGTCAAAATCTATTGTAGTAATCGCTTCAATGATGGGCTTTACCACATTTGTGGCATCATATTTTCCGCCCAAGCCCACTTCTAAGACAACGTAATCTACTTTTTTGATGTAAAAATAATAAATCGCAACGACAAAAATGAGCTCAAACTCGGACAATTCAATGTTATTTTTCTTTGCAAAATTGTCAATATCAAAGGTCAAGCGGTTTAAAATATATTCAGGGATATCGACATTATCGATTTTTATTCTTTCTTGATAAGAAAAAAGATGAGGGGAAGTGAAAAGCCCGACTTTTTTAGAATTTTCACCTTTGTTTTTAAAATGTTCAATTAAAATTTGATTTATGATTTTTGAAGTCGAACCTTTTCCATTTGTTCCAGCTATATGGATAAATTTAAGATATTTTTGAGGATTATCCAAAAGGGCCAAAACAAGCTTCACTCTTTTTAAACCAAGATTTATGTGGAACTTTTCGTGGCTTTGAAGAATTTCTTTTGCGCTTTTCATTTTGATTAACCTATTTAATCACTTTTATAATTTGAGAAACGATATTTTTAGCAGAGTCTAATTTCGCAAGCCTTCTTGCGTTTTGCGCCATTTGGGCAAGCTTTTGTCTATCTTTAATCAAAGAGTCAACCAAATCAAAAAGAGAGTCCGAGTTGCAATCTTTGTCCTCAAGCAAAAGAGAAGTGTTTTCTTTGACTAAAAATTTTGCGTTTTTCAATTGGTGATTTTGGCTCGCATAAGGATAAGGAACCAAAATGGAAGCAACACCCGAAGCACAAATTTCAGACAAGCTCAAAGAGCCTGCTCTTGAAACAACAACGTCAGAAGCTAAAAGCTCAAGATACATTTTGTCAAAATATGGCTGCAAAAGAAGGTTGTCGGGCAATTCTTCAAATTCACTTAGGATTTTTTCCACGACAGAATCAAAATTCTTCTTGCCTGTTTGCCAGATGATTTTTATGTCTTTTTTATGAGCATATTCTTTTAAAATTTTAAAAGAAGAGTTGTTTATCGTGCGAGCGCCCAAAGAGCCACCCATAATCAAAATCGTGAATTCGTCTTTTAAAGACAATTCTTTTCTTGCTTGCGCTTTTGAGATTGTCTTAAATTCAGGTCTTATCGGGTTTCCATTTAAATAGATGTTTTTGTTTTTGATATATTGTTTTGCGTCTTCAAACGCGCAAGAAACGCTTTTTGCCCATTTTGCAAAAAACCTTGTCACTATCCCAGGTTGGATATCTGATTCATGTAAAACATAAGGAATTTTAAAAAATATTGCGCAAAAAAGAATAGGAGCGCAAACATAGCCGCCCGTAGCAAAAACGACGTCTGGCTTATATTTAAAAACATAGACCATTGCTTTTAAAACGGCAAAAAACAAATTCACAAGCCAGCACAAAAATTCAAAATTGAGCTTTCTTGGCATACCTTTTACATTGTATGACAAAAAGTTATAACCATTTTTCTTTGCAATTTCGTATTCAAGATTTTTTTCATTTCCAAGATAGAAAATATTTTCGTTTTCAACTCCTGCTTCTTTTAAAGCCGAAATCACGCTCACAGCAGGGTAGATGTGCC
>CAKURL010000062.1 GCA_934675685.1 uncultured Candidatus Melainabacteria bacterium
GAATTGGGTCATTGGCAACATTCAAACAACCCTAAAATCAAGGATTTTTATTCATTATTGATTGATAATGGATCCGAAATCGATTTTAAAATACTTGACGAAGTTCAAAAATTAAGAGACTTATTTGAAAAAAATAAAGACTTAGCAAAATGCGTTTCTGAGTATGCTTCTACTTCGCCTTTGGAATTTGTCGCAGAATGTTATTCTAAAATGATAGACGGGCAAAAATTGCCAGAGAGTATTATGAAATTGTATCAAGCTCTTGGCGGAGTTTGCTTTGAATAGGGTTTTAAAATAAAAAAAAGCCCTTTCGGGCTTTGACTGTATTTAATTTTCTTCTTTATTGATGTCAAATGTCTGTGACAAGTCATATGCATATTCAATGTAGCTTGGTTGCGTTGGCTTGCTTGGATCTATAATGTATGGCATAGTTTGTATGCCGCCGTTGCCACTTTCCCCGGGGCAAGAGCCATCTGGGTGCATTCCTGGGTCAGGGCATTTGCCGTGTGAATTTGACCCTGGGTGAAACATTCCTATGGCTGGTCTAATTGTTGGCAATTTACCATCATCAATTATGCCTCCGCCGTTATTTTTAAAGAAATCTTGTATTTTTGATATTATTCCATCTTTGTCATCTGAATTTTGATTGTATTCTTCCAATATCTTTGCATAGTCTTTTTTTGTTAATTCTTTGCTTTCTAATTTGGAATTCGAAATTAATTTTTTGTCAAAAATAGAGCTGCTGTCTTCCGTTTTTTCTCCTTTTGGAATCTCAATTTTTCTAAGAAAATTGCTGTCTGAAATATTGCTATTATTTTCTATGTTCATTTTTGTCTCCTTTATATTTCTGCTAAAATTATCGCTGCAATTGGCAAATTGTATAAATCTTCAAGCGAAATTGTTATTTCTTTGTTTGAATATGAAGCGCTTATAAGGGTTATATATCCGTTTTCGATTTTTTTTACGCCATAGCCATGGTATTTAAAAATTGTGAATTCTTTGCCATTTATGTCTTTCACCTTTGCATCTTTTTTAAGTTCGACGTCTAAGAGGGAATTTTGCGGCCTTTTTGTAAATTCATCTATGACTTCTTCAAATTCTTCTTGCGTGGTTGCTTCTTTGGTTTTTGTGTTTCCGCTCAAAAGCCAATAGGCTTGCCTTGTTTCTCCAAAGTTCAAAGATGTGAATTCGTCTTGGTTTGAATAATAAAAGTCTTCATCTATGTTTGGGTTTTTTTCGATTTTATTGTCCAAAATGTCTTGCCTGAATTTTTCTGCAGCAAGCTCCAAGACCAGCATGTCGTCGTCGCCTTTTGAATAGAGAGTTGTCTTTTTGTTTGCATTTTTGATTTCTTCTTGCGTGATTGTGTATTTTAAATTTGGCCCTTTGAAAAAGACCTCGATGTCGCCTTGTTCGTTTTGGCTAATTGCTTCTTTGATTAATTTTGCCCCGTTTGGGGTGTAAGACAGATTTTCAATTCCTGTGATGAGCCAACAATCGTTTATAATTCCTTGGGCAATGTTTTCGTCTATTTGCCCGTTGATTGTGTTGGTGTCTTTGGAAATGATTGTGGCCAATTCTTCGCAAGCTTTTTGCCCATATATCTTTTTCAAAGGTTTTTGCTTTTCTAAGGCTTCGATTGCTTCTTTTTGTTCAAGAGATGTATTGATATAATTTGCAAAATATTCGTCAGAATTTATATCTAAATGCACTGTTGAAACGTTGCTTTGCGTTTGGTTTGAGGAAATATTTTCTTTTGGGCTTTGGCTGCATTTGGATAATAATGCCAAGCTTGCAAGCATTAAGCCTAAAGTGGCTTTGCCCTTTTTTCTTTTTGGCTTGTTTTGCGCTTTAAAGTTATTGAAATCTTTATTTGCTTTTTTAAAGCTAATATTTCCTTTGAAATTTAAATCGTGATAGGCCTTGTATCTGTAGTTTGAATAAGAATATTTGTTCATAGCCTCTAGTCTTGTTCATATTTTTTGTCGAGTTCTTCTTGCGCGCCTTGGGCTCCTGCTTCTCTTATTCCTTTGGTTACGCCTTTAAACCAGCCCACAACGGCAGTTCCTATGTCGCCCATAAAAGAAGCTCCTTTTTGAGCATTTTCTACGATTTTTGAACCTGTATTATATATTTTTCTGCTTGTTTCTGTTTTTGCGTCTGACATTGCGTCTTGCACGCTTGCGAGGATATATTCCGCTTCTTTTCCTGCGGCTTCTAAGATGTCTTGCGCTCCTTCTTTCACTGCTCCTGTCAAAGTGTCAGAATTGTTTTTGTTTACTTCTTCAAAAGCGCTGTTTCTGCTTTCTTTTGCTCCTGCTTTTTTAGCTTCCGTTTCTTTTTGCAAGTTGTCGATTTGTTCGTCGTGTTTTGCTCTTTTCGCTTCGTGGTGTTGTTGGATTTTTGGTGTTCCTGCTCCGATTTTTGCTGACATAGTTTGCCGTCCTTTCTTATGTTGCTTTTTTATAACGAAAATCAAGTTTTATTTATATTACCTATATCGTTTTTTTTTTTTTTTTTGAAACTTTAGCTTTTTTCTCGTTAGTTTTACAATTCTTTACAAAAGGATAATTTTTTTAAGCAAATAAGCACTAAAAAAGCCGGTTTTGCCGGCTTTTAAAAAAATATCAAAAATTAAAACTTATGCAATTTTATGAACTGCGTCTATGCTTTCTTTTTCTTTTTCGTACGCTTTCCATAAATCGTAGTAACATTGTGCGTTTGCCCAAAATTCTGCAGTTGTGCCAAATAAATTAGCTAATTTATGCGCCATGACTGGGCTGATAGCTCTTTTTTTGTTGTAAATTTCGCTAATTGTCTTTATCCCTACGTTCAATTTTTCGCATAATTGTTTTTGTGTTAAACCATAAGGTTTAACAAATTCTTCGACTAAAATTTCCCCTGGGTGTGTATATGGTCTAATTGTCATCTTAAAACCTTTCTTATTTATGATAATCCATTATAGAAACATCAAATGCGTTTCCATTTTCAAATTTGAAAACAATCCTAAATTGGTCGTTTATTCGAATAGAACAAAAGCCTTTTAAATTGCCTTTTAGATGTTCAAAATTATTTGATGGCGGAGCCAAAAGATCTTGTTTCTTAAAAGCATAATGAAGCATATCTAATTTTCTTTTGATTATTCTTTGCAAATTTGAATATTTTTTAGAATTAAAGCCATTGAAAATATTTTGCGCTTCTTTATCTTTAAAGTTTTTAATCATATTATCATGTTATCACATGGTGATAACTTTTGCAAGTTAGTTAACTCAAGAGCAGTCTCGCTTCAATTTATAGCAAAAAAGCCGGCAAAACCGGCTTTTAAAAATCTTTATCCTTCTATTTTTCTAAATTCAATTTCGTAATTCAATGCTTTTAAAATCACCAAAAATTCCTCGTATTGGAGAGTTCTTCTTGCGAGTTTGTCTGAAATGGATTTCATTGTGTATTTTTTGTTTGTCATCTCGGACATCTTTGAAGCAAGCCAAGTCATTGTCTTTGCTTCTTTTGCCAATAATTGTTTTACATCTTCTCTAACAGTCATAACTACCCTTATTTAAGCATGACATTTTATTTGCCAAATTAAAAGATGTGTGCTAATATCATGATTAATGTGTATATATACACATTAATGTTATAAAAAATTCACAAATTCAATAAGACACAAGAATAACATGAGGAAAATTAATGAAAAAATGTGCAAAATTTTGCAAAAGCGAGCTTGAGCATGCCAAATTTTCTTTGAAGAAGAAATTTTTAGCGTTCTCTTTAGTGGAGCTTATGCTTTCTTTAATCGTCATTTCCCTTGTGGCGGTTGCGTTTTCGCCTGTCGTCACAAAAAAATTAAAAAA
>CAKURL010000063.1 GCA_934675685.1 uncultured Candidatus Melainabacteria bacterium
CGTGGTACTGACATTATGCTAGGCGGAAATAGCGAATACTTAGCAAAAGAAGAACTGGACAAAAAAGGCATTACACCTGACGATCCGAATTGGGAAAAATTGAAAGACGAAGCCTTAAATGAAGCTCGAAAAATTACACAAGAAGAACACGACAAAGTAGTGGAATTAGGGGGCTTGCACGTAATCGGCACAGAACGCCACGAATCAAGAAGAATAGATAACCAACTAAGAGGCCGCGCCGCCCGCCAAGGAGACCCGGGGTCGACTAAGTTTTTCTTATCTTTAGAAGATGATTTGATGAGAATTTTTGGCGGAGAAAAAATTGCAAAATTAATGACTATGCTAAATGTAGATGACGACACAGCTATCGAAAACGTCTTAATTACGCGCCAAATCGAATCTGCACAGAAAAAAGTAGAAACATATCACTTTGACGTTAGAAAATCTGTTTTAGAATACGACGACGTTATGAATATTCAAAGGGAAAAATTCTATGCCCAAAGAAGAAAGGTCTTAGCGCAACAAGACTTAAGAGAAGATATAAAATTCATGATGGAAAAAGAAACAGAAAGAATTTTAGCTCAATATATAAGCAAAGATATGTCTCCTCAAGAATATGTTCAAGATGACGTAAATATGTTGATTAAAGAGCTCGTAAGCGTATTTCCACAATTAAAAGAAAAACTCACTTATGAAGAAATTTCTAATTTAAGATACAACGAAATCAATTCAAAATTAAAAGAAATGGTACTTGTTGCTTATAAGGAATTCGAAATAGAAATGATAGAAAGCTTTAATTCCGCAATGGAGCATTATTACCAAAACGACTTCGTTCGCCAAGAGCCATTTAGAGAAGACAACATCTTAAGACAAGTGGAAAGAGACATTCTGCTTCAAGTAGTAGATGCAAAATGGATTGACCATTTAGGAAATATCGACATGCTTAAAGATTCGATTGGTCTTGTGGCTTATGGACAAAAAGACCCGCTTATCGAATATAAGAAAGAAGCATACAATTTGTTTAATGCTCTTATGGCAGAAATACAATCAGAAACTGTGCAACACTTATTTAGAGCACGTTTTGGAATTCAAACATACGAAGAAGTTTAAAAAAAGCTCAAAAATTAAAGCCCGAAACTAAAAATTTCGGGCTTTTTAAATGTATTTTTTGATTTTATTTTTACCTAAATAGCATTTTCTATATATTGCCAATTGCTTTCGCCAAAGATTACATTTTCATCTTTCACTTTATCTTTTGATTTTACAAGAGAATACATGCCATGGTCTAAGTTAATATCATAAAAACCATTTAAAGCGCCTCTTTGAGAGCTTGTTTGTTTTTCATAGAAAAAGTGAAATCTGTCAGAAGATGAAGCAGTCACATTTTCAGGTAAACTTGAACAGATGATATTTGGAGTGCTCATTCTTGGGTTTGTTAAGTTATAAGTTCTTTCAAAAGAAGGAATTGCGTATTTTTCTCTATCGATTTTTGACAAACTTTCAATTTTACACAAATTTGTTTCACCGCCCAAATTAATCAAATATTCGGGAGTTCTGATTTGGGTTGGGTAAAAACCAGAAGCATGGTCAAGATGAGAAAATCTTCCTGCTCTTTCATAATGGATTGTTGTATTTGTGTTTAAATCTTTAACGTCCATTTCGTTTTTATGCGCATTTAAATTTGCAACGTAGCAATGCCCAGCCACATTCACCATTTTATCTTTAATAGACGCATTTGAAACAGTTGCTTTTTCATATAATTCTCTCATTTCAGGAGTTGGATTTTTAATAAAGCCCAAGATTTCAACTGTGTCGTTTACGATATTTTGAGCTTTAAAATAATCATCTACAGCTTCTAAAAGCAAATCTCTTTGTCCAAAAACTCTGATGTTTTCTAATGCTTTTGAATGGAAAAAAGGAAAAGCATTTAGATTGTGGCTCATGTTTCTTACATAAGGCTCCATTTGATTTTTTAATTTTTCAGTATTAGTGTCAGAAAAACTTTTCAAAAAAGCCCTTGTTTCAGCTTCTTTTGATTCTGCTCCCGAAATAACGCCAGAGGCAATTTCAACTTGCGCTTTTCCATAATTAGAAAGAGCAACATCTGAAGCTGAATCAACTGTTTTTTGTTGCGCTACTTTTTTCTCTTTCTTGGGCGCAGAAATTTTATTATTCCAAGGCATTAAAAAACTTATTTTTTTAATTTTCATCATACTTCTCCATATTTTTAGACATATTACATAAAACATCTAAAAAATAAAATTTGCTAAAAAGAAAAGAATTTAAAAAGTATAAAGACGATCATTCAGCTTGCGTGCTTGAGAAGTCAAAGAAACATTATGCACTCTTATATATTCAATATCTTTTTCCATCAAATAAGAAGCTGCCATAGCGGAAACAAAATCCGCGTCTTTGGGTTCTTTTGTGTTAATCGTGTCTTGCATAAAGCGCTTTCTTGAAAGCCCGGCCAAAACAGGGTATCCTAAAGACTTAAATTCTTCTATTCTTTTTAAAAGAGTGAAATTTTGCTCTATTGTTTTTGCAAAGCCAAAACCAACGTCGATTATTATATTTTCTTTTGGAAGTCCAAAAGATTGCGCAAGCCTCGCTTTTTTGTCTAATTCTTGATAAATTTCATCAATAATATTCTCATATTGAACAAGTTCGTCCATGGTTTTTGAATCGCCTCTTGAGTGCATTATGACAAGCTTTTTATTGTGTTTTGCGCAAAGAGAAGCAAATTCAGCGTTGGCTAAAAAACTAACGTCATTAATTATATCGCACCCCGCGTCAATTGCAGCTTTTGCACAACCTAAAGACATAGTGTCTACGCTGATTTCGATATGAGGATAAGCAGTTTTTAGAGCGGTCACAATAGGGGCAATTTTTTCAATTTCATAAATCACAGACACTAAATCCGCTTTTGGCTTTGTGGATTGTGCTCCGATATCTATGATGTCTGCCCCATCTTCAATCATATCAATTGCATGGTTTATTGCTTTTTCGATTTCAAGATATTCTCCGCCATCAGAAAAAGAGTTTGGGGTCAAATTCAAAATACCCATGATTTTGCTTCTTTTTGGGGTTTTTGTTTGAATTTCCACTTGCTCAACCAGCGTTTTTGAAAGTTCGCTTAAAGAAAACGGTTGATTTTCAAGTTTTTTTGCAACTTGCAAAATTTGGTTAATAGAGCCGGACAAAATACAATCAGAAAAGCTCACAGAGCAGTCAATCACTCCTCTATTCACAGCGCAATCGCACCCCGAAGAAAGGGCTGCTTGCTTTACTATTGTTGCTTGCGAAGGTGTGACGTCAAAAATTTTGATTGACAAAAAAAGGTGCTTTTTGACTGCTTGTTTGATGTAACTTTCGTCAAATCCGACCGACGAAATTTCTTTATTTATAAACTTTTTTAAAACTATTTTTGATATAAATTGCATTTTTTTATTTTACAAATATAATGGTGATACGTATTAATATTAAATATAAAGCATAAGATTAAGTCAAGGAGAATAAAATGGCAAATGCAACAATCACCGCAACAGCTCGCGAAGAAGGCAAAAACCCTCGTCAATTAAGAAGCGCAGGCTTTTTACCAGGGTCAGTTTACGGTAAAGGTGTAGAACCTAAA
>CAKURL010000064.1 GCA_934675685.1 uncultured Candidatus Melainabacteria bacterium
TTGAAAAAATTGGATATTTTTTCAGTTTGGAATTTTATAAAAATCTTGGTTTGAAGTTGTGGAAAAAGTTGAGAAAAAATGCAAAATAATCCGAAAAAGCCTTGATTTTGTGCAATAAATTTCCCAAATTTGTTTTTATTATTATAGAAGTAGTATTAATTTTATCACGCACGCAAACACGCAAAATTCAAAACCTCAAAAGAAAGTTTTAAGGGAGCAAAATTTTTTGGGCAACGCCGCAAGCCAAAGCGACAAAGTTGAAATCTCAAAAAACAAGCAAGAAGAAAAAGAAGAATCTTTTGTGGCGCAAACAATTAACAATTTACGGGGCTTGATATTTCAGAGCCCAAAAAGCGCTTAAAGTTTTGGGCATAAGCGTGCTAAGCGTTGTTGCGGTTATGCTGCTTGGAAATAAATTGGCAAAGCCGAGCCAAAAATTGGGCGATGTCATAGATAATATTCGGCAATCAGAGGGCAATCAGCAAAAACTTTGCCCGCAAAAATTGTCCAAATGTTGCCGGTGTTGGTTACGGAACAATATTCAAGTTTTGTGAACGACAAATCAGATTATGGCATTATGCTTGTTTTGATGAATGTTTGTCCGACTATCGGCAACTTATTAGATATGCCAAAAGAAGAAAGGGCAAAAACCGAAGCGCATAGCGTCTTGTCTTCTTCTTTGTCTCGGCTTGTTTCGAACTCAATTGCTTTTAAAATGGTATATGGTGCAGCAGCACTAAAAGAAGGAAGCGCTAACCCAATTTTAAAACAATAGGCAAAATAATGAGCATAGGTTTAGATAACAAAACCACGCGCCTCGGGGGCGCAAGCGGCGTTTTAGGGGGAATTGGAAGATTTATTCTCATCTTCTCTCTTGGCCAATTAATTGGAAAACCTATAAACAAATTATGTGACAAAATTTTTGGAAAACCATATAATAAAGATGAAGAATTAAGAAAACAACAAGAAGAAACCCAAATGAACCAAATAACCCCAGAGCTCGGCGTTTCTCAAAACGAACTTATGGAAAAAATTAGAAATAATCCAAGTATCTTAGAAAAGCTTCAAGATGACCCAGAATTAAACAAGAAAATACAAGAAAATCCAAAGTTATTGTTGGATTTGCTAGATGGGAAAGATATTTCAAAGGCAAATAGCTTTAAAAGAAATGTTCAAACAGACCAAAGCTTGAGCCAAGCAAACGAAAGTTACCTTAAAAAACAACAATCAAAAGACACGGCGACATATATCCCAACAAGCCAATTTAAGACAAAATCCACTTCTTCGATGGCTCCTGAGCTTCAAGGGGAGCTTGGAAGAATGAGCGCAAAACAGAAAAATTGCTTAAACAAGCTCAAAGGTATGTTTAGAGCCAGTTTTAAAACTTTTTCAATGATTTTTTGCCCTTGGATTTCACCTCTTCTAAAGGATTGATATTTATGATTTTCTGCTTTTCGAGATTATTAACTATCAAACACCATCATTTTATTGATGTATATGGTTTAGATTATATAAATGTATTTTATACAAGCAAGTATAGTTTTTCTTCAATTTATTGATGTTTTAAATTAAATAATGACAGAACAATACAAGATTGGCTTTGGTGTGTTAAAGTGTCGAACTGAGGGCGCTGGAGGTTTTTTGGTGTCAAATATTCTTCAATATATTATAGTTTTTGTATTGCATAATATATAAAAAGAGTTGATATTATGGTATGTGTTTTTAAGGCGATTTTAAAAGAACTACAAAGAAAAAATTATTTAGATTTCACATCAATATATTGATGTTTTAAAGATTGATAATAGAAAAAGAATTAATAAATAAAATAAAAATTTAGATTAGGCGAAAAGAGCACGCAGGTTTAGCTTTGCCAACTATCAAAGTTGTGTCATTTTGATGTTTTGATATAAAAAGGTATAAAAAGTGAGTAATTTTTGTAAGGTATCTTTTAAATCATTAAAGGTAAAATATGTGTGAATTTGAGCGTTTTACCATTTGTTGTACTTCAATTTATTGATGTACTATCTTGAAATTATACAAAAAAGATTGTTAATAAAATATAAAAAAGATAAGAAGAGAGGGGGAAAGAGCGCAGCTACCTTTGAGGATTGCTCTATATGAAAGGGTGATATTTAAAAATTTAAACACACTTTTTAAATATGAATTGCAATCTTCAAGAGGTGTGGTTACCTTTCGAGGAGTGTTAGCGATGAAAGGATAAATTTTACATAATAAAAAGAACCTAAAATATAGATTCTAGGTTCTTTTTTAAATAT
>CAKURL010000065.1 GCA_934675685.1 uncultured Candidatus Melainabacteria bacterium
TCTTTTGCTTGTTTGTTAATTTTATTTCCATATTTTGTCCAATTCGTTTTTAGTAATTATTATATCATGGATTGTAAAACTCAACATCAAGTCGCATATTATAGCAAATTTTTCTAAGTTTTTCAAGTTTTTCGCCTATTTTTCAAAGAATTACTAAATTTTCCCTTATTTTAATGCGGTTTTTTAAAAAATAGTTCATAATGAAAAATATATTTAAACAAGGAGGAATTTATGACTTGGGACGAAAACAAACACCCACGAGACGACAAAGGAAGATTTACTTCTGGTTATGGTGAAAGCAGTGCTAAAAGCGACAATGATTCAAAAAATAAAAATTCAAATTTATCTCCAGCCCAAATTTTGTATGGAGATTCCACTAAAAAAGTCAAAAACGAAAAGGAATATAGAAATCTACTCTTAAAAACATTAGGGAATTCAGCCACTCCAGCTTTGACTTTGTATGGGTCAGTTAAAGAACTTGCAAAAGCCGTTAAGGAAAATGGGCTAACCAAAAAAGTTATTCAGTCTGGAAATACTGCAATACAAAAAGGAATGGAATTCGCAATTGGCAAATATTATGGAGGAATTATGCATAGTACTGCTAATTTATTTGCAGGTAAAGACGGAGCAGGAATGCTTGATTTGGCACATGGCGCAAAAATGAACGACAGAAGTTATATCAAAGACGCAATTTCTCTTAAAAATTTCGATGACCCAAAAATAGCTTCAGATAAATCGTATTTAAAAGATAAATTATCAAAACAATTTAAAGATTATGGTTTTGATATAAATAAAATTAAAGGCTATTATTTTAAATCAGACTCCGAACCATGCCAAAGATTGGCTCAAAACAAGGATTTTCAAGAAATGCTTAAATCTCATAAAAAAGAAATCTTGGAAAAAGGAAGATTTTCAGATGGCTTTAAAAAATATGGTGATTTTGATTTGTTGCAAAATAACAATTTTCATAACGCAATAGGAAAAGCGGATTTCAGAAACATTTATCAAGACAAATTAGGAAATTTGCACGTAAAAATGTATGACACTTATGACTTCAATAAAGGCGAAAATAATCCATTAATCAAAGCAGGAGCAAGCCAGATGGAAAAAGGGAATTTGAAGCCATTTTTTGCAATCCATGATATAATAATTACTAAAAACGAATTGGACAAAATATGGAAATAAAATTAACAAACAAGCAAAAGATATTCTTGGAAGGTCTTGCACGTACATCTATATTTTTAGTCATGATTAAAAAAGCACAAATAGCAATATTAGAATGGATAATTATACCAATTCTTGAGGTTATCACGTTTTTTGGCTCCGCTATTCTAGATAGCGGCCCTTCGGATTCAGATAGCGGTGATATTGCTCTTGCTTTAATATTATCTTTTTCTTTTGTTTTTGTATGCAATATTTATGTCACAGCTAAAATTTGCGGAATACATAAATATTTTTCTCAATTTAAATTTTGGAAAAGCTTTTTGCTTTTGTTATTGATAAGCTATTTGGCCTATTATTTTTCTATCCTAAATATACACACTTTTAAATTAAATTACAGCGCAAGTGGAGACGCAGGTATCGCTTGTTTTATTATTCCATCATACCTTGCCTACCTTTTCTTCAACTTCTTAACTAAAAAATTCCCTACGCCTTTTGAAAAAATTGGATATTTTTTCAGTTTGGAATTTTATAAAAATCTTGGTTTGAAGTTGTGGAAAAAGTTGAGAAAA